>ONSQ01000089.1:5933-12901 GCA_900320465.1 uncultured Eubacteriales bacterium | reverse complement strand
GGCGAGCGGCTGGAGTTTGACCTCTCCGGTGAAACCGAATAACGCTCCATAACGGATCAAAGGCTGTGAAAGGAAATTTCACAGCCTTTTTTCTTCCCTTTCCTCGCAAAGCTATGATATAATAGTTAATCATTGTCGGAGGTGCGCCATGTACAAACCCCTTGCGGATGAGATCCGCCCGAAAACGCTGGACGACGTGGTTGGCCAGCAGCATATCCTGGGCCCCAACGGCATGCTGCGCCGCATCGTGGAGAGCGGCCAGATCCCCAACATGATCTTTTACGGGCCCTCCGGCACCGGCAAGACCACCGTGGCCCGCATCATCGCCGAAAAGACCAACCGCACACTGCGCAAGCTCAACGCCACCACCGCCGGCATCGCCGACATCAAGCAGATCATCGCCGAGCTGGACACGCTTCTGACCCCCGGCGGGGTGCTGCTGTATCTGGACGAGATCCAGTATTTCAACAAAAAGCAGCAGCAAAGTCTGCTGGAATTCATTGAGGACGGCCGCATCACCCTGATCGCCTCCACCACGGAGAATCCCTATTTCTGCGTGTTCGGCGCGGTGCTCAGCCGCTCGACGGTGTTTGAGTTCAAGCCCGTCGGCGCCCGGGACGCCCAGAAGGCCGTGGAGCGGGCCGTGACGCTGCTCAACGAGCGGCGCAGTCTCCCCCTGTGCTTTGAGGAGGGCGTGAGCGCGTCGGTGGCGGCCGCCTGCGGCGGCGACGTGCGCAAGGCCATGAACGCGGTGGAGCTGCTGTTTTCCGCCGCGCCGGAGGGCGGCACCGTCACCCTTGACGACGCCCGGGCCATCACCCAGCGCAGCGCCATGCGCTATGACCGGGACGGCGACGAGCATTTTGACTGTCTGTCCGCCCTGATGAAGTCCCTGCGGGGCTCGGACCCGGACGCGGCCATGCACTATCTGGCCCGGCTGCTGGAGGCCGGAGACCTGATCGGCGCCTGCCGCCGCATCCTGTGCTCGGCCAGCGAGGACATCGGCCTCGCCTATCCCCAGGCGGTTGGCGTCGTCAAGGCCTGCGTGGACAGCGCGCTGCAGCTGGGGCTGCCCGAGGCGCGGCTGCCGCTGGCGGAGGCCTGTCTGTTCCTGGCCACGCTGCCCAAGTCCAACAGCGCCTGCATGGCCATCGACGCGGCCATCGCCGACCTGCGCGCGGGCCACGTGGGCTCCATCCCCCGGGAGCTGCAGAACGTCCACGCCGACGGCGCCGGCTTTGAGCGGGAGCAGGGCTATCTCTACCCCCACAACTTCCCCGGCCACTGGGTGAAGCAGCAGTACCTGCCCGACGAATTGAAGGACCGCCGCTATTACGAGTACGGCGACAACAAGACCGAGCAGGCCGCCAGGCGCTACTGGGAGGAGATCAAGAAGTAATGGATATCCGCGTGGGAGATGTTCTGACGATGAAAAAGCCCCACCCCTGCGGCAGCAAGGACTGGGAGGTGCTGCGCGTGGGCGCGGATTTCCGGCTGCGCTGCCTGGGCTGCGGCCACGAGGTCATGGGCGCCAGGGGCCGTTTTGAAAAAAACGTGCGCGCGGTGCGCCGGGAAGAGGGCGCATGAACTACGCCTATCTGCTGCGCTGCGCCGACGGAAGCCTGTACGCCGGCTGGACCAACGATCTGGACGCGCGTGTAAGGACCCACAACGCCGGCGTGGGCGGGAAGTATACCCGTTCCCGGCTCCCGGTGGAGCTGGTGTATTTTGAAAGCTTTGAAACCAGGGAGCAGGCCATGAGCCGCGAATGGCACCTAAAACGCCTGACGCGCGCGCAAAAGCTGGCGCTGCTCGAGCGCGGAGGGGCACAAAGCCCGTCCGACGCCGAAGAAGGAGGCTGATCGTATGAAAAACATCCGCAGACTGTTGGCGCTGGCGCTGATGCTCACACTTCTGCTGTCGCTGGGGGCGGCAGGCTTCGCCGAGGGCGAGCAGAGCGCGGCCGGGGAGCCGGCTGCCGAAACCGAGTCGGTCGTTGAAGAGACGGAGATCGTCGAAGAAGCGGAGGCCGTTGAGGACGCAGAGCCAGTCGTGGAAGAAGCGCCTGTCGAAGACGAAGAGCCCGCCGAAGACGAGGAGCCCGTCGAAGAGGCGGAGATGCTCACGGTGGTGGGCGCGGGCGAGCGTCTGAGCGCGTCGGCCGGGGTCGTGCTCTGCGAGGAGGGCGGCACGGTGTTCAACAACGGCGCCACGGTTTATAACAACGGCGGCACGGTGTACAACAACTTCGGCGTGGTGTTCGCCAACGCGGGCGTCACCTATAACAACAGCGGTACCATGTACGTCAACGGCGGCGAGGCCTACAACAACGACGGCGTGGCCTATTTCAACCCGACGGGGGCCGAGGAAGCCGCTGTCGCGGAAGAGAGCGAAGCGGCGGAGCCTGTCGACGCGCCGGAGACCGAAGCCGAGGGCGAAGAAGCGGAGGCTGTTGAAGTAGCCGAGGTTGAAGCCGAAAGTGAAGAGGCCGAGGCTGTTGAAGTAGCCGAGGTTGAAGCCGATGGCGAAAATGTAGAGGCTGTTGAAGCTGCCGAGGTTGAAGCCGAAAGTGAAGAGGCAGAGTTAAGCGGCGAACAGGCCGCGGCGCTCGAAGAAACCGCGGCGCTCGAAGAAGCCGCGGCGCTCGAAGAAGCCGCGGCGATCGTAAAGAGCTCGATAGAGGGAGGCGTGGTCGTGCCCGGACAGGCGGTGACGCTTTCGGCCGAGGACGGCGCCGAGATCCGCTACACCCTGGACGGCAGCGAGCCGGACGGCGAGAGCGCGCTCTACGCCGAGCCCATCGTGCTGGAAAAGAGCGCCACGCTCAAGGCCCGCGTCTGGCCGGAGGGCGAGACGCTGACGCTGGACTTCACGGTGCCGAGCGTCACCGTCGCGGCCTTTGAGCCGCTGGTACAGGGCTATAAGAAGGACGCGCTGACAGCGGCCGCGGCCACCGTGACCAACGACGGCGCGGAGCCCATCGTCATCAAGGCCGCCCGGCTGAACGGGCCCAACAGTCTGAGCTTCACGCTGGACGCCGCGCGCGATCTGACCGTGGAGTGCGGCGAGAGCAACGACAGCGCTTTTCTCATTACGCCCAAGCTGTACCTGCGCCCCGGCGTGTACGAGGCAAGCCTTGTGCTGATTTTGGAGAGCGGCGAGACCTTTGCCGTCCCCTTCAGTCTGACCGTGGAAAAGCCCTGAGGATAAGAAAACAGGAAACAAAGACCTTCGGCGCATGCGTCGAAGGTCTTTTCGTTTTTGCGTTGTGTCTGTGGCGCTCAGTCCTCGAAAAAGCGCGCGTGCAGGGCGCGCAGCGCCGCGGCGCAGCGGTCAGGCGGTATCGAAGCCCAGGCCTCGTCACGGCCCGAACCGACGTCCAGTACGCGAATGCCCGCGGCCCGCAGGATCTCCGGCAGCGCGTCCTGCTGCTCCGCCGACGCGCGGCCCACCAGCGTGACGCGCTCGCCCCGGCCCGCCAGACCCGCCAGCGCCGGGCGCTCTGCGTCCGGGAGCAGGGCCACACGGGTGCCGGGGCCGTCGTTCTGGGCCGGACGCAGCGTCAGCGCCACGCCCTTTTCCAGCGCCAGCTCCAGACAGCGGAAATGCAGCACCTGCGCCCCCGCGTAGCTCAGGCGCAGCATGTCGCGTATGTCCGCCGCGGCCAGGAGCCGGGCGCTTGGCACCAGACGGGGATCGGCGGTGTAAATCCCGTCCACGTCGGTGTAGATGTCACAGCTGTCGGCGTGCAGCGCCGCGGCGAGGGCCACCGCCGTCGTGTCCGAGCCCCCGCGGCCCAGCGTGGTCAGATCGCCCGCGCTGTCGATGCCCTGAAAGCCGCTGACCACCGGCACCACGCCCCGGGAGAGCGCGGCGCGCAGCCGCGAGGCCGTCAGCGTCAGGATGCGGGCGTCGCCATGGGCCTCGTCGGTGAATATGCCGCTCTGCCAGCCGGTGAAGGAGGCCGCGCTCTGGCCCGCCTCCTCCAGCGTGATGGCAAGCAGGGCGGCACTGGCGCACTCGCCAGTGCTCAAAAGCGCGTCCAGCTCGCGGCCGCTGGGGGCGCTGGACAGGCTGTAGGCCATGGCCAAAAGCTCGTCGGTGGCGTCGCCCATGGCCGATACCACCACCGCCACCGACCGGTCCCGGGCGATCTCCCGCCGGACCAGGGCCGCGGCACGGCGCAGCTTCTCCTCCGAGGCCAGCGAGCTGCCGCCGAATTTCTGTACAGTAAGCATGTTGTTCCCTCCAAAACAAGGATGGCACTCCATTCTATACCGGATCTCCCCTTTTGGTTCCCGGCGGTATGAGGCGGGGCCAAACGGGGAAAACTTTAGCAGAATCGAGGGGAGGGATGCGCGTGCGCTATGCCGCGAGGCTGCGAAAATGGCTGCCCCTGGCGGCCCTTGGCGCGGGACTGTGGCTGTTTTCCGCGCCGCTGCTGCGGCTGCTGGCCCCCTTTGCGCTGGCCTTTGTGTTTGCCGCCGCGCTGGAGGGCCCGGTGCGCGCCCTTGGTGAGAGGGGCCTGCCCCGGCGTGTGGCCGCCGGGCTGCTGACCGTGCTGGGCCTTTCGCTGCTCGTGCTCTCGCCGGTGCTGCTGTGCCGGGAGCTGCTGCCCCTGTCCGGGGCGCTGCTGCGCACGCTGCCGGGGCTCATCAGCCGTCTGGAGGACAGACTTGGCGCGCTGGAGGGGCTGCTGAGCCGCTACGCCGCCACGTCGCCGGAGAGCTTTTCCTCCGCGCTGCGGACCATGCTGGCCTCGGCGGAGGCCTCGCTGAACACGCTGCCGGCGGCGGTGTCGGCCAGGCTTTTTTCTCTGGCCGCCCACACCGCCCACGCGGGGCCGGACGCGCTGCTGTTTGTGGTCACGCTCTTTCTGGGGACCTATTTCACGTCCGAGTCCTTTCCCCGGCTCCGGGCCTTTGCCGCGGCTCAGCTGAGCGAGGACAAGCGCCAGCGCTGCGCCGAGATCGCCGGAGATCTGCGCGCCACCCTGGGCGGATGGCTGAGGGCCGAGCTGATACTGGCGCTGCTGTGCTTTTGTGAGCTGCTGCTGGGCTTTGCCGCCCTGGGCATCCGCGGCGCGGCGCCCTTGGCGCTGCTGATCGCGCTGATCGACGCGCTGCCCGTGTTCGGGACGGGGGCCGTGCTGGTGCCCTGGGCGCTGTGCGCCCTCCTGCTGGACCGGGCCGGGCGGGCCGCGGCGCTGCTGGGCCTGTGGGCGCTGACCGCGCTGGGGCGCAATCTGCTGCAGGCCCGGCTGCTGGGCGACCGGATCGGCTTGCCGCCTCTTTTATCGCTGCTGGCGCTGTATCTGGGCTGGCGCCTCCGGGGCGTGTGGGGGATGATCGTGTTTCCGCTGCTCTTCGCCATGCTGCGCCAGCTCAACGACCGGGGCATCCTCCGCTTGTGGGTCAGCAGTTCCTGAATAAACAAATACCCCCGCAGCTTTCGCTGCGGGGGTATTTGCCTTTACGCGCCTAAAAAGGCGGCCTTGTAGGTCTGGTAGACCTGGACGATCCATTCGGAATAGCGCATCAGCAGATTGACAAGATTGTTGTCCTCCGCCGTCTGGTAGATGCGGGCGGTGTCGGCGCCGGTGAGAAAACCGACGGCCACGCCCACGATGCCCAGCAGGATCATGATGAGGACGATCGCTATGATCACACGCCACATCTTTCTCATCCCTCAAGCACCTCCTTATAGCACCACTTGTCGCACAGGGCCGCGACGCCGTGCACCAGCGACACGATCACGCCGCCGACAAACCAGATCGCCGTCCACAGGAACAGCAGGCCGAGGGCAAAGAGCACCAGCGCCACGCCCAGCAGGACCATGATGTCCGCGAAGACCGCGAAGCCCTGGAAGGCCGCGCTGACCACCACAACGCCGCAGATGATCGTGCCGATGGACAGACCCAGGAACAGCAGGGCCGGGATCAGCAGCAGCGCGATGAGCGCAAGCGTGATGGGAATGGCAAAGAGAATGTAGACGATCAGCGCAAAGACCTTGGCCTTGCGGCGCGGCTTTTTCATGGCCGCGGTGTCGATGTTGAAGGCGGTCTCGTGGGTCTCGGGTGCGGCGGCGTCATGGGCGCCCTCCTCGCCGAGAGTGAAGTACTCGATCTTCTCCTTCGTGCCGTTGTTGGCGCTGCCGGGCGCGGCATGCCAGGTCAGCGGCGTCACCTCCGGTTCGTCGTGCAGCACGATCTGCTCGTTCTCGTCCTGGCTCTGAGGCTCGCTCTCGGCCGGGACTTCCTCGCCGGTCTCGTCCGCGGACGAGACCGGGGCGCTCTCGCCGTCGCCCTGCGCCGTCTCCGGCTGCTCGCTTTCGGCACTGGGGGTCTCGGCAGGCTCAGCCTCGCTGTCGGCCTCGCTGTCGGCCTCGCCGTCGAAAAGGGTCATCTGGTTTTCGTCCACGCTCTCCTCAGCCGGGGGAGCCGGCGCGCGCAGGATCTGCGCCGCAACGGCGGCCTCGCGCACGGTCTCGATGGCCTGGACATAGTCGGGCACGCCGTTGGCGTCCCGGTCCTCGGCGGGGGCCTTCTGGGAAGAGACGGACAGACGGCCGATGTTGGCGTTGTAGGCGCGGGCCACGATCACGGCCTGCTTGGTGGGCGACACCAGCGCCTGGAGCAGCGCCCGCTCGTCCTCTGTCTCTTCGAACATCCGACTGTACATCTCCAGCGCGCGCAGCCGATCCTCTTCATACATGAAGGTCAGCAGCTTGCCGAGCTCAGTCAGGAATTTTTGCTTGTTAATAGTCGTCACCTCCGATGGGGTACAATCAGCGCTATTATAGCCGCTCAAAGTGTAAAGGTCAAGAAAAATACGTCGAAAGCGGAAAAATCTGCGCTGAACGCTTTCTTTTTTGCCTGGAGATTCCCGCATGCTTTTGTCGGCATTTCCAACATCTTGTGGCCTGACGATTCCCTCTTGCCGGGGATATGGTGGTTGTGATATGCTTAA
>ONSQ01000089.1:0-5920 GCA_900320465.1 uncultured Eubacteriales bacterium | reverse complement strand
TTTAATGCACTGGCCGGTATCAGCATCGGCACGCTGGCGCTGAGCTCGATCCTCGGCGCGCTCCTCACCTTCCTTGTCTGCCTCGTCGTCATCAACATCCTCATGAAGCTGGCCAACAAGGCACTGTCCGGCGCCAAACACATGAACCAGACCATGAAGGGCTTTCTCCTCTCGGCCATCAAGATCCTGCTGTGGCTGCTGGCCATCGTGATCATCGCCGGCGAGCTGGGCATCCCCACGGCATCACTGGTGGCGCTGCTGAGCGTGGCAGGCCTTGCTCTGTCCCTGTCGGTCCAGGGCGTGCTGGGCAACCTGTTCTCCGGGCTGACGCTGCTGATGACCCACCCCTTTGAGGAGGGCAACTTTGTGGAGATCGCCGGCAAGTCCGGCACCATCAAGAGCGTGGGCCTGCTCTACACCGTGATCGACACGCTGGACAACGTGGTCATCTCCATCCCCAACAGCGACGTGGTGGGCTCCTCCATCACCAATTTCAGCGCCGAGCCCATGCGCCGCGTGGACATGACCTTCTGCGCCTCCTACGACGTGCCCACCGAAAAGGTCAAGGCCGCCATCATGGAGGTCATCGAGGCGGACGAGCGCATCGTCGACTCGCCGGCCCCCTTTGTGGCGCTCAGCGCCTACAAGGACAGCGTGGTGGAATACGTGGTGCGCGTGTGGGTCAGGAACGCGGACTACTGGGGCGTCCACTTCGCCCTCAACGAAAACGTGCGCGAGAGCTTTGCGCGCAACGGCGTGGCCATGAGCTATGCGCATGTGAACGTACACGTGGTGGAGAAATAATCTCCCGCCGTCTCTTGACAAGGGGAATTTTGAATTATAGAATAGCGAAAGCGAGCGCCGTGCGCGGCGCTCGCTTTGTTTTCATCGATAACTGCGGCCGGAGGGGACTCCGGCGGAAATGAGAGGGATAGGACTATGGCAAAGGATAAAAAGGTTGAGCAGATCACCGATATGGAGGTGGATTTCGCCCAGTGGTACACCGACATCTGCCGCAAGGCCGAGCTGGTGGAGTACGCGTCCGTCAAGGGCTTCACGATCCTGCGGCCCTACGGCTACGCCATCTGGGAGAATATGCAGCGCATCATGGACGGCGAATTCAAAAAGACCGGCCATGTGAACGTGGCCATGCCGGTCCTGATCCCGGAGAGCCTGCTGAAAAAGGAGGGCGAGCTGGTCCAGGGCTTCGCGCCCGAGGTGGCCTGGGTCACCCACGGCGGCAGTGAGGAGCTGGAGGAGCGTCTGGCCTTCCGCCCCACGTCCGAGACCATGTTCTGCGACCACTGGTCGCGGGTGCTGCACTCCTACCGCGAGCTGCCCATGCTCTATAACCAGTGGTGTTCCGTCATCCGCTGGGAGAAGACCACGCGGCCCTTCCTGCGCTCGCGCGAGTTCTGGTGGCAGGAGGGTCACACCATCCACGAGACCGCCGAGGAGGCCAGGGCCGAGACCGAGCAGCAGCTGAACTGCTATGCCGATTTCTTTGAAAAGGTGCTGGCCATCCCCGTGGTGCGCGGCCGCAAGACCGACAAGGAAAAATTCGCCGGGGCCGAGGCCACCTATACCGTGGAGTGCCTGATGAAGGACCACAAGGCCCTGCAGGGCGCCACCTCCCACTACTTCGGCGACAAGTTCTCCCGCGCCTATGACGTGACCTTCACCGGCCGGGACAACAAGCTGCAGTACCCCTTCCAGACCTCCTGGGGCTCCACGACCCGCATGATCGGCGCGGTCATCATGGCCCACGGCGACAACAACGGTCTGGTGCTGCCCCCCGCCATCGCGCCGATCCAGGTGATCGTGCTGCCCGTGGCCCAGCACAAGCCGGGCGTGCTGGAGGCCGCCAACGCCCTGGTGGAGCGGCTCACCGCCGCCGGACTGCGGGTGAAGATCGACGATTCGGACAACTCCATGGGCTGGAAGTGCGCCCAGTATGAGATGAAGGGCGTGCCGCTGCGCGTGGAGATCGGCCCCCGCGACATGGAGAACGGCCAGTGCGTGCTGGTGCGCCGCAACGACGGCGAGAAGACCGTGGTCGCCCTCGACACGCTGGAGAGCGCCGTTGCCCAGCAGCTGCAGCTGGTGCACGACGGCATGTTCGAAAAGGCAAAGAAGAATCTGGACGAGCACGTCTTCGCCGCTTCCTCGATTGAGGAGGCAAAGGAGCTGCAGGAGAAAAACGGCGGCTTCATCAAGACCATGTGGTGCGGCGATCTCCAGTGCGAGCTGGACATGAAGGAAAAGGCCGGCATGTCCTCCCGCTGCATCCCCTTTGAGCAGGAAAAGCTGGGCGAGGTCTGCGCCTGCTGCGGCAAGCCGGCCAAGCACATGATCTACTGGGGCGTGGCGTACTGATTTTCCCCCGGAAACACAAAAGGAGCGGATATTCATCCGCTCCTTTTTGCGTTATACGCCGAAAACAACGGTGGCCGGGGCGTCGGCCAGATCGACCGTATAGGCCATGCCGTCGAGCCGTTTCACGTTCCCGGCCAGCGCCAGGAAGGGCTCCACCGGGCCGATCACGTCATAACCGAAGCCTTTGCCGCGGTAGTGCATCGGGATCACGAGCTTCGGCGCGATCGCCTTTGTGATCTCCCAGGCGAGGGGCGCGTCCACCGTGTAGTGCCCGCCCACCGGGATCAAGAGCACGTCCACGCGCCCCAGCGCGGCGATCTGCTCCGCCGTCAGGGCGCAGCCGATGTCGCCCATGTGGCAGAGGCGTATGCCCTCGCTCTGAAGCACCGTGACGGTGTTGGGGCCGCGCAGCGCGCCCTGCCTGTCGTCGTGGAAGGTGGGCAGCTGCTCAAGCTTTCCGGTAAAAGCGCCGCCGCTGAGCGTCACGCCCTCCGCCCAGCCGTGGTCGCGGTGGCCGTGGCTGCACACCACGGCGTCTGCCGTCAACCGCGGCAGCTCCCAGCCGGGGACGCTGCCGGGGGCGTAGGGGTCGAAAACCACGCTGCCGTCCGCGCTCTCCACCAGGAAACAGGAATGTCCGTACCAGGTCAGTTTCATGGAATGATCTCCCTTCGTTTTTTCTGACGCTATCATACCATTCTTCCGCGCCTGTTTCAACAAAAACGCCTTGACCAATCATTTTTGGAATGCTATTATGTAAAGTACTAAAACATTCCCGACCGGCGGGGACGTACCGCCGGCCCGAATCCGGGAGGGCTGGACTATGAAGATCTTCATCCGCATCATCCGCGTGATCCTCGGCATCGCGCTGCTCATCGGCTTTGCCTATGGGCTGTACACCTGCGCCCAGGCCGCGCCGCATACCGGCGACTACCTCTACAACCTGGAGGAGACGCCCGCCGCCCCCGCTCCGGTGGTGAGCCAGAGCGGCAAGACCGGCTCTTCCGCCGCGAGTGCCGTCACCACCGACAACGGCACCGCCGCGCCTACCGACGTCCAGGCCGCCCCCGTGGTGGAGCCCGTGCCCGAGCCCACGCCGCTGCCCGATACCCCCGAGGGACGCGCCGCCGCGCTGGGACTGAGCGCGCCGCCGCAGGTGGACATCACCAGCTGGGAGTACATGCTGGTCAACGGCGACAACTCCATCGACGAGTACGCCCCGGAGACGCTGGCCTATCTGAACCCCACCATCGACGAGACGGACATCCGCACCACCTACAGCCAGTACCGCCAGAACTCCGTGGTGGACATCCGCATCGCCCAGGCGCTGCTTGACATGTGCGTCGCCGCCGAGAACGACGGCCAGGTCGTGTATATCGCCTCCGGCTACCGCAGCTACGCCAGCCAGCAGGAGAACTTCATCCGCGTGTGCAACAACAACGGCGTGTCCGACGGCAAGGACGCCAACGGCTTCTATATCACGATGCCCCCCGGCTGCAGCGAGCACCAGAGCGGCCTGTGCGCCGACATCACCGACAAGTGGTATGGCATCAAGACCGCGGCGGAGCTGCGCAACAACCCGCTGAGCGTGTGGCTGGCCGAGCACTGCGCCGAGTACGGCTTCATCCTCCGCTTCCCCGAGGGCAAGGAGAGCGTGACCGGCGTCATGTACGAGCCCTGGCACTTCCGCTATGTGGGCGTGGACGCGGCCAAGTACATCACGGAAAACGGCATCACGCTGGAGGAGTTTGTAGGCCTGTACGCCTGAGAAGGCAAGGTAATCCATACAGTCGAAGGTACCCGGAAACTTTGTTCCCGGGTACCTTTTTCGCCCTTTTTCGCCGGAATAGGATGCTATGCTTGTCCCATCAAGGGATGCGGCGGCGAATCGCGCCGCGGCGGAAAGGGGAAAAGGAAGCATGGCATGGAAGCAGGGCTTTCGCGTGCTGATGTGCACGCTGTGCGCGCTTTTGTTCGTGTTCAACGCCCGCGGCGCGCAGCACGCAAGCGCCGAGGGTGCCGCGGCAGCGCCGGATGAGCCCGCGCCAAGCGCGGCCCAGCTGTCGGCCGCCTACCGGCGGATGCGCGCGCTGCGGCCGGAGCTGGACGTGACGGACTGGGAGCTGGCTCTGTACGGGCCGGGCAGACCGGTTGGCGACGCCGCCGTGGAGACCACGCGCGTGGCCGGCGTGTCGGTGGACCTGCGCATCGCCCCGGCGCTGCGCAGCCTTATCGGCGCGGCGCGGGACAAGGGGCTGAGCGTGTATCTGTCCTGCGGCTACACCGATCCGGTGGCCGCCGAGCATATCTACCGCCGCACGGTGGAGCGCGTGGGGGAATTTCGCGCCCGCGCGCTGATCGACCGGCCCGGCGAGAACGAGCACCAGAGCGGTCTGGCCGTGGACATCACCGACCGCTATTACGAGACCAAGGACAGCTCCATCGCCAGCACGGAACTGTTCACCTGGCTGAAGATGCACAGCTGCGAATACGGCTTTGTGCTGCGCTATCCGGAGGGGAAAAAGGCCGTGACCGGCCACGTGTTCGAGCCCTGGCACTTCCGCTATGTGGGGGTGGAGGCCGCCATGTTCATGGCGGAAAACGATCTGACGCTGGAGGAATTTCTCGATCTTTACAGGGCCGACGGCGGCGGGGTATAATGCTTTCATCAAAACACGGGAGGCGACAGCATGGAGAGCTGCGCGGATATCAACGCCCGGACCATCGACGGCTGGATCGCGGCGGGCTGGGAGTGGGGCCGCCCCATCAGCCATGACTGCTTTGAGCGCGCCAGAGAGGGCGAATGGGACGTGCGTCTGACGCCCACAAAGGCCGTGCCCCACGACTGGTTCGGCGTGCTTTCGGGAAAGCGCGTGCTGGGGCTGGCCAGCGGCGGCGCCCAGCAGATGCCGATATTCGCGGCGCTGGGGGCCGTGTGCACGGTGCTGGACTATTCCACGCGCCAGCTGGAGAGCGAGCGGGCCTTTGCCGCCCGGGAGGGCTATCCCATCGAAATCGTGCGCGCCGACATGTCCCGGCCCCTGCCCTTCCGGGACGGGAGCTTTGATCTGATCTTCCACCCGGTGTCCAACTGCTATGTGGAGGACGTGCGGAGCATCTGGCGCGAGTGCGCGCGCGTGCTCGTCCCCGGCGGGCGGCTGCTGGCGGGGCTGGACAACGGCATGAACTTTCTGGTGGACGAGGCCCAGGAGCGGATCGTCAACTCCCTGCCCTTCAATCCGCTGCGCGATCCGGCGCAGATGGAGCAGCTGCGGCGCGCGGACGGCGGCGTGCAGTTTTCCCACACGCTCGACGAGCAGCTGGGCGGACAGCTGGAGGCGGGCTTCAGGCTGCTCTCGCTCTATGAGGACAGCAACGGCGCCGGCCGCCTGCATGAACTGGGCATCCCCTGCTTTTTCGCCACCCTCTGCGAAAAGAGCATCTGATACTGATACCCAATAAAAACAAGACAATCTTTGCGGCCAGAATTGCGCCATACATCGTTGGAGCCCTTGCAAATATATCTCCATTATTCGCTGCGGGC
>ONSQ01000139.1:2764-3113 GCA_900320465.1 uncultured Eubacteriales bacterium | reverse complement strand
CCTCATCATCATGAAGGACGGAAAGATCACCCATGAGTTTGCCCGCAGCACTTCTCTCTCCGACGCGGAGATCATCCAGTACATGATTTGAGGAGGAAAGAAACATGGATAACGAAGCCATCCTCCGGAAATACAAACGGCGCCAGCGGCTGATTGACATTCTGCCCGTCGTCGCGCTGGCCTCCCTCTTTGCCATTCTTGTGGCCACCGTCCAGTCCAAGGGCTACCGGCTGGATATGTACCTGAAGATCGTCTTCAACGAAGGTGTGGTGTTGGCGGTTGTGGCCACCGGCGCAGTGTTCATCTACACGCTGGGCTCCTTCGATATCAGCCTTGGCGCGTCCACCCT
>ONSQ01000139.1:0-2686 GCA_900320465.1 uncultured Eubacteriales bacterium | reverse complement strand
CTTCCGCTGATGATCCTGGTCATCTTCGGCGTGGCCGTGGGCTGCTCGCTCTTAAGCTCCGTGCTGGCCTCGGTGTTCCACATTCCCGTGTTCGTCACGACGGTCGCCATGATGAGCGTGCTCTCGGCGATCGCGGCTCAGATCATCACCACCAACGGCGGCGCGGTGGGCGGCATTTCGATCCCCTCGGCGCTGGTCAAGCCTCTGGACAACATGGGCTTCAAGATCGCCGTGCTGGCCGTCTTCTGGCTGATCTGCTTCTTCGTGTTCGATTTCACCAAGATCGGCCGCAGGCAGAAGTTTCTGGGCGGCAACCCCGTTTGCGCCCAGCTCACCGGCATCCAGGTGAACAAATACGCCATCATCGCCTTCGTCATGGCGGGTATCGGCGTGGGCCTCGGCGCTTTCCTGACGCTGGTGTATACGCCCTCGGTCACGGCGACCACGGCGGGCAGCATCGGCATGAACATTGTCGTGGCTATCGTCTTCGGCGGCATGCCCATCTCCGGCGGGCCCCGCTCCCGCATCTACTCGGCCCTGGTGGGCGGCTTCAGCTACATCCTGCTCAACAATATCCTGAAGCTCCTCATCGACTCCAACATCGGCTACGGCGTGAGTCAGATCGTCTCGGCGGTCTTCTTCCTGGCGGTGGTCTACGTCACCGGCCTCAACTACCGCAGTCAGATGCTTCCCCGGTAAGCTAACGCAAAAGCGTTTCCTTAATAGATCAACGAAAAATGAAAAATGGAGGAACAAACATGAAAAAAGCACTTGCTCTGATTCTGGCGCTGGTCATGGTGCTGGCGCTGGCCGCCTGCGGCAGCAGCGCCCCCGCCGCCAACAACGACGCACCCGCGGCCAACAACGATGCCCCCGCTGCGGACAGCGGCAAGACCGTGAAGATCGGCGTTCTGGTCTCCGACGTCTCCGGCGAAGAAGCTCTCGGCTTCCGCGCCTACTATGAGAACTACATCGCCAAGAACTACAATGTGGAGTTCACCTACACCGAGCAGCTCGAGGACGCCGCCGCTGAGAAGGCCGCCATCGAGAAGTTTGCCGCCCAGGGCTATGACGCCATCCTGTCCCTGGCCGCTTCCGACCGTACCACCCAGATCGAAACCTGCGAGGCCAACGGCCTGTACTACGCTGTTGTCTCCGGCATGCTGGACGACGCTCAGTTTGAGCAGTTCAAGTCCAACGAGCATTTTGTCGGCCAGATCGGCCCCAGCATGGACACCGAGTTTGAAGCCGGTTACGCCATGGGCAAGTACTTCGCCGACCAGGGCGCCAAGACCGTGGGCATCTACGGTGCCTTCATTCCCAACCCCATGCACGTCTACCGCACTGCCGGCGTTCTGGCGGGCCTTGGCTGCACCTACGGCGGCGCCTCCGATAAGGACGGCATTGCCGGTCAGCTGTTCGGCGACCAGGGCGTGGATATGAGCAAGGTCGAGTGCGGCGATACCCAGATCATCGGCTACTTCCAGGGCTTCGGCGACACCACCTTTGACGAGCTCTTCGCCATCATCGGCCAGAAGCCCGACGCCTTCCTGTCCGTCGGCATGGCTACCACCTTCTTTGCCGATTCTCTTAACGGCGCGAACATCCCCTACAGCGACATCGACTCCTTCACCTCCGGCAATGCTGCCAATATGGCGGACGGCACCCTCGTGTACCTCGCCGGTAAGTACTCCTCCAGCATTGGCCCCATCTTTGCCGCCACGCTCAATGCCGTCAACGGCAATCCCATCCGTGACGCCGAGGGCAACGCCCTCTCCATCAGCCAGGGCTATCTGGTCGCCACCGACAGCGAGACCTTTGACAGCATCTTCAACGGCGACAAGGGCGACAGCCCCATCTTCTCCAAGGATCTGCTCGACACCGTGATCGGCGCGGTTTCCTATGACGATTTCGTGAAGCTCGTCGAGAGCAAGTAATAACAACAAGGCCTGAGCGGAGCCTCCGCTCCGCTCAGGCAGCGGCGTATTTCACATCGCCGTATGCAATGTGCGCGAGAATCTCGATTGCGAGGCTTTGCCTCACAATCGAAACATCGGAGGTGTTCCCTTTGAAGACAAGCAAGAAAATCATCGGAACGCTGGCGATCCCCGTGATCGTGGCGGCCATCCATCCTGCTGATCCTCTGTGCCGCAAACGGCAAGAGCATGATCTCCAGCCGTACCAGCTTCAACTACTTTGTGCTGTACGCGGCCATCGTTATGATCACCACGATGGCGCTCTCCATCAACCTGGGCAGCGGCCGCTTCGACTTTTCCCTGGGTGCCATGGCCGTGCTGGCCTCGGTGCTCTCGGCAAAGCTGAGCTACGCGCTGCTCTCCGGCGGTGCGGGCAGCGCAGTGCTGATGCTCTGCCTGAACATCGTCTTCGGTGCGCTGCTGGGTCTTGCCTCCGGTGCTCTCTATGTGACGCTGCGCATCCCGCCCATTATCACCTCCCTGGGCGTGACGCTCATTTATGAAGGGATCACGTTTACCATCACCGGCGGCAAGTATGTCATGAACGAGGTGCGAAACGCCTCCATGACCGCCTTTGCGGGCAACTGGTACTGGCCGCTTCTCATCATCGCTGTGGTGCTGGCCCTCATCGTCTATCTCTTTGACCGCACCCGCTTCGGTTATGACTACAAGGCTCTGCAGAGCGGGCAGAAGGTAGCCGTGAACACCGG
>ONSQ01000034.1 GCA_900320465.1 uncultured Eubacteriales bacterium | reverse complement strand
ACCGACATCTTTGGCGGGATTTCCACCAACATGTGCACATGATCCGGGCACACCTCCGCTTCCACAATCTTTACTCCCTTCCATTCGCACAGTTGTCGCAGTATCTTTCCTACCGCCAGTCTCTTTTCTTCATAGAATACTTTCCGCCTATACTTTGGCGCAAACACAATATGGTATTTGCAATTCCACTTCGTATGCGATAAACTGTTTATGTCATTCAGACTCACTTGAATGTCCTCCTTTTGCTATTCCTCGTGCAGTTGGCCGACCGCACATTCAGTATAGCAAAGACCGCACATTCAGTATAGCAAAAGGAGTTTTTTATGTCTTCCTTATTGCTTAAGCTCTTTTGAACCACAGGCCTAGCCTGTGGTTTTCGGCTTACAAAGAACGTCGCCCCGGCTGGGGCGGCGTTTTGTTCAGGATATGCGGAACAATCGTTTGCCATTTTCGAAGGTGATGCGCTCGATCTCCTCCGGCGGCATACCTTTTATTTCTGCGATCTTATTAATTATGTAAACCAAATTGGTGGAATCATTCCGCTTCCCCCGCATCGGCACCGGGCTCATATAGGGGCTGTCCGTCTCGATCAGGATGCGATCCACAGGCGTGATGGCCAGCACCTCCAGCGCTTTGCGCGCGTTCTTGTAGGTCACAGGCCCGTCAAAGCCCAGATACCAGCCGCGTCTGAGGAGTTCGCGCGCCATTTCCGCGCTGCCGGAATAGCAGTGAAAAACGCCCTGCACATCCGTATGACGGCTCACGATCTCCATGCTGTCCGCGTGGGCCTCGCGGTCATGAATGATAACCGACAGATCCAGTTCCCGCGCCAGCGCCAGCTGCGCGTCAAACACAGCCTTCTGCTCTTCCTTTCTTGAAACGTCCCAGTAGTAATCCAGTCCGATCTCACCGATCGCGCGGCACTTTTCGTGTCTGGCCAGCGACTTTATTACCTCCAGAGCGGAAAAGGGGTCCTCCCCCAGCTCTTCCGGATGAATCCCGACTGCAGCATATATGTGCGGATATGCTTCGGCCAGCCGCAGCGCCGCGCGGCTGCTCTCTACATCGCAGCCGGGATTGAGCACCAGCCCCACGCCTTTTTCCGGCATAGAGGCCAGCAGTTCAGCGCGGTCTTCCTCAAAAGCCTTGTCGTCATAGTGTGCGTGCGTGTCAAAAATCATGTTTTTTCTCCTCGGATTCATTTCCCTTGCACTCTATTATGCCGCGCTGGGATGCCAATTGCAAGCTTGAAGCGTCAAAACGTCTGAAAAAGTGCGATTTATCTTGCTCTTTTCGGCGTTCAATGCTATACTGGGAAAGAATTTTGCGGCAAAGGGGTATGATGCCTTTTATGAGCAAACCGGTCATGATCACAGCGGACAGCACCTGTGATCTTTCTCAGGATCTGATCGAGCGCTATCACATTCAAATTCTTCCGCTCTCCATCCTGCTGGGAGACGAGAGCTTTTATGACGGTGTGAATTTCACACCTGCCGATATGTATCGCCGCTTCCGCGCCGACGGCACGCTGCCGAAGACCTCGGCGCCGTCCATGCTGCGGTTTCTGGATTTCTTCCGCCCCTATCTGGAAGAGGGCTATGAGATCGTCCATCTCGACATCAGCTCCGAACTGTCCAGTACTTTCTCCACCGCCTCTATCGCTGCGGAGGAGCTGGGCGGCGTCTATCCGGTAGATACGCGTATGCTCTCCACTGGCGTCGGTCTGCTGGTCATTGAAGCAGCTGAGTGCCGTGATCGCGGCATGTCCGCCTCTGAGATCGCCGCGCACGTGGCCTCCCTCACAGACAAGGTGGACACCAGCTTCGTTCTGGACACGCTGGATTTTATGTGGAAGGGCGGCCGCTGCTCTGGAGTCACCGCGCTGGGAGCCAACCTACTGCATCTGAAGCCCGCTCTGGAGATGAGCGGCGGCAAGCTCGGCGTGTACAAAAAGTATCGCGGCAACATCCGCGCCGTGTACAAGCAGTATGTCACCGAGCGGCTGCAGGGCAAGTCCATCCGGCCTGGCCATGTGTTTATCACCAACTCCGGTGAGGTGGATGAAGAGGTCCTTGCCGAGCTGGATGCACTGATCCGCGCCACCATTCCGGTCAAGGAGATCCACCACACCACGGCTGGCTGTACGGTAGCCTCCCACTGCGGCCCCAAGACGCTGGGCGTCCTCTTTATCAACGAATAATCCGGTTATAACATAAGCGGGACTGATCTTCGATCAGCCCCGCTTTTTTATTTCACACTGAAAAGGATATCGCCATAGGTGGGATACGGCCATGCCTCCCGGTCGCACAGGATCTCCATCGCGTCAACGCTCTCGCGCAGCGTCTCCATGGCGGGCAGCACCCGATCCTTGAACGCTCTTGCCCGGCTGAGCACGTCGCCCAAGGCCATCGCCTGTGCGCTCTCGACCTTCAGCGTCTCCACCTCTGAGAGTGTATCTCGCATCAGATCGCTCAGCCTAGTAGCCGTCTCCCTCTCAAAGGAGGTGTTGATCTCGACGCTCAGCTCCTCCTTGGCCAGCGCCGCCTCCGCCAGGGTGGCGCTGTACGCGCTAACGGCGGGCAGGATATCCTTTCTTACCATGTTGACCATGGTCTGCGCCTCGATTTTGAGCACCTTGACGTAAGTGTCCAGCTTGATCTCATACCGCGCGTGGATCTCCGCCGGAGAATAGACCCGGTGATCCGTAAAGAGCTTCATGTTTTTCGCGCTGAGATAACAGGGCACGCAATCGGGCGTGGCGGGGAGATTCAGCAGTCCCCTGCGCTCGGCCTCATGCAGCCAGGCCTCGTCATAGCCGTTGCCGTTGAAGAGGATTCGCTTATGCCTGCCGATCACCTCGCGGATCAGACTGTGCAGCTCATCCTCGAAATTCTCTGCATGCTCCAACGCGTCGGCATACTGCTTCAGTGACTCGGCCACCGCCGTGTTGAGCACCACATTCGCCCCGGAGATGGAAGCGGAGGAGCCCAGCATACGGAATTCAAACTTATTGCCGGTAAAAGCAAAGGGCGAGGTCCTGTTGCGGTCTGTCGTATCCTTGGGCAGCTTGGGCAGCACGTGCGCTCCGACCTTGATCAGTTCCTTCTCCTTCACGCCGTAGGGTTTATCCTGTTCGATACACGACAGGATCTCCTCCAACTCATCGCCGATATACACCGACACAACGGCCGGAGGCGCCTCGTTGGCCCCGAGCCGGTGGTCGTTTGAGGCGGAGGCCACAGACAGGCGCAGCATATCCTGATAATCGTCCACCGCCTGGATCACGGCGCATAGGAACAGCAGAAACTGCGCGTTCTCACTGGGGGTATCGCCCGGCTCAAAGAGATTGACGCCGGTATTGGTCATGATGGAAAAATTGTTATGCTTGCCGCTGCCGTTGAGTCCCGCAAAGGGCTTTTCGTGCAGCAGGCAGACCATGTCATGCTTGCGGGCGATGCGCTGCATCAGTTCCATGGTCAGCTGATTATGGTCCGCCGCTATATTGGTGGAAGTAAAGATCGGCGCCAGCTCATGCTGACCAGGCGCCACCTCGTTGTGTTCGGTCTTGGCCATGATACCCAGCTTCCAGAGCTCTTCGTTCAGCTCCTTCATAAAGGCTGACACGCGGGGCTTGATGGTTCCGAAGTAATGGTCGTCCAGCTCCTGGCCCTTGGGCGGCATCGCGCCGAAGAGTGTGCGTCCGGTATAGCACAGATCGCGGCGTTTCTCATAAACCGCGCGGTCCACCAGAAAATACTCCTGTTCCGGGCCTACCGTGGACTTGACGCTGCTCACGTCCTCGTTGCCGAACAGACGCAATACGCGCATGGCCTGGCGGTTAAGGGCCTCCATGGAGCGCAGCAGGGGTGTTTTTTTATCCAGCGCCTCGCCTCCGTAAGAGCAGAAGGCCGTGGGGATACAAAGCACGCCGTCCTTGATAAAAGCGTAAGAAGAGGGGTCCCAGGCGGTGTAACCGCGGGCCTCAAAGGTTGCGCGAAGCCCGCCCGACGGGAAGCTGGAGGCGTCCGGTTCTCCCTGGATCAGCTCCTTGCCCGAAAACTCCATGATGACCTTGCCGCCGTCGATGGGGGAAATAAAGCTGTCGTGCTTCTCGGCGGTGATGCCGGTCATGGGCTGGAACCAGTGGGTGAAGTGTGTCGCGCCCTTCTCGATGGCCCAATCCTTCATGGCGTTGGCCACGATGTTGGCGGCCTCGCTGTCCAGGCGGCGTCCCTCCGTGATGGACAGCTGGACCTGCTTGAACACATTGCGCGGAAGTCTGGCGCGCATGACAGAGTCGTTGAAAACCATGGAACCGAACAGTTCTGTGACAGTGTTCATAGCAGATGCCTCATTTCTAAAAAAGATATTTGAATGTTAATGCCTTTTCCCCGGTTTGTCAACGTAATTTTTCCGTATGCGCTTCATTCGCCGGTGATATGAACCGCCATGCCTTTACGCCGATACTTTTCTCTTGCCGCCTATAAAAGAATATGGTATGCTGAATAAAAAGCTATCGAAACAGGAGGAATCCGCCATGATTGATCCCCGCGATGTCATGAAAGTCGATGATGAGAACTGGGAGGAATTCAAGAAACAGGCCGTCAAGGACGAGCTGTACTATAACGGCCCCGGCGATCTGCTGGACACGCCGGAGGGCCGCGCCAAGTTCTGCCGGCTCAACAAAACCTCGGTATTCAACAAGCCCGATCCCGAGTTCCCCGCCTATAAGATCTGGGTTTACAACCTGCAGGGTCAGGGACTGATCGTCAAAAAGCTCAGCCGCGTAGACCACTCCGTAATGGAAAACATCGAATACGACGCCGACGGTAAAGAAGTCAGCCGCTCCTACGAGCCGGCCTGATCCTCTTTTCCTCGACGAACCTGCCGGGGCCATTTTGGCCGTTCGTTTTAGGATATGAAAGGAGCCAAATCATGAAACAGGAAAAAGCACCCTCACCGATCATCAAGCTCGTCGTCTCCCTGCTAGTCTTTCTAGTCTTTGCTGCGCTGGACCGTTTTGTGCTGTCATTCACGGCGTTTCGCGTCGTGGCCATGGCGGCTCTGGTCCTCTTCTGCGCCTGGCTGATCGTCTGGATTCTCGGCGCCCTTAAACCGAAGTCCCACCGGGGCCAGACCGTCGTGACCCTGCTCAGAAGCCTCACGCACTATGTCGCCGCCATCGTGATCCTCTGCTGGGGTCTGTCACTCTTCGGCGTTGACGTGAACACCATCGTCGCCAGTGTTGGCGTTCTCGCGCTTGTCATCGGCTTCGGTGCGGAGAGCCTGATCTCCGATGTGGTGACCGGTTTCTTCATGCTCTTTGAAAACCAATACAACGTGGGCGACATCGTCGAAGTCAACGGCTTTCGCGGTACCGTGAAAGAGATCGGCATCCGCACCACGGCTATCATGGACACCGGCAAAAACGTCAAGATCGTCAACAACTCCGAGATGAAAAACATCCTCAACCGCTCGGATAACGCCTCCGTGGCCTCCGCGGTGATCGACATTCCCTACCAGACGGATCTGGAAAAACTGGAAAGCCAGCTCCCCGCGCTCATGGAAGACATCTACAGCCGCCATCGGGACGTCATGCTCTCTGCGCCGCGCTATCTGGGTGTACAGGAGCTGGGTGCTTCCGGCATCACGCTGAAATTCATCGTTGAGATCGAGGAGGGCAACATTTTCTCGGTTCCCCGTGTGCTGAACCACGATCTGCTGCTCGGCTTCCGCAAGCTGGGCGTGGAGTGCCCGTTCCCCCAGCTCGACGTGCACAGCAACTGATGTACTATGGCCTTCCGGGATAACGAGTTCCCGTCCCGTGAGGATTATCCCCGCGTGACGGAAGAATTCTCTGCCCCGGCTCCGGAGACGGAATTCCGCCCACCGGAGCCTCAGCGAGAGTTTTCGCCCCCTGCCGGCGCGGAAAACACGCCGCCGGACAAACTATCGGAGTATCCCGTTCCCGGGTACGGCGCCGATACGCCTGCCGCTCAGCCGCGCCGCAGGCACGTTCGTCTGCTGTTTTTCTACGGTGCGGCGGTGATCCTCGCCCTTGTGCTGCTGCAGCCGCGGCCCGCTGCGTCCCCTCAGCCCTCGCCCGCAGTAACAGCTGCGCCCGCACCTGTGATCGCGTCCCTTGCCCCTGCGGCATCCGACCAGCCGATTTTGCAGCCGACTCCGGAGCCGGAGATCGTCCCCGTCAGCAAGGTGCCGGAGATCCAGGCAGTTTTCTATCAGTTCTCTCACGAGCATCACGGTATGCTGCATCTGAGCAACACCGGTTCACTCCATACACTGGAGCTTACCGTGCGCGAGACTGTGCTGGACAAGCCCGTATACGAGCATACGCTTTCCCAGGATGAGATCAATGCCGGTGTCTTTGAGCTGCCGATGCTCTCCACAGGCGATCTGTACATGGCCGACATGGACTCCTATAATGCGCTCAACTCCTGGCCCGGGCTGGAGCTGACGGTAAACGCCCGCTATGAAAACGAAGCCGGGGACGGAGAAGACAGCCTCACCCTTACCCTGGAGCCGGAGTTTGAATTGGGCATCGGCATCAGCTACATGGACGCCGACGATACGTGGAGCGACGCCGTTCCCACCGACAGCTTCTATCTGACGCCCTGGGAGGATATCGACGAGATCCGCTATGTGATCAACGACCCCGACGCTGTTGTTGACCCGCTGGTATTCAGCGTGGACATTTCCTATAACGGCCGCCACGCCGACAGCGAGGAATTTGAAACAGTCATTGATCACGACGACTACATGATCACCGATCCCGATACCGGCGAACACGTCCCCTACACCAGCTCCACCCGCCTGCTGATTCTGCGCCGTCCTGACTGGATGCCGGAGAGCGGCACCGTCCATGTGACGATCACACAGCGCCTTGTTTCCACCGGCGAGCTGTGGATTCGGGACTTTGATTTTGACTATCCCGTCCAATACGACTGGTAAGTTCCCGCGCAAGGGCATGTGAAAGCATGCCCTTGCTTTTATGCGTCACTCACATTCTGTCCTTCATCCGAGGTACACCATGGTCTCACTTCTTCTCGCCATAATTTATCTGTCTTTTATCAGTCTCGGTCTTCCCGACTCGCTTCTGGGCTCGGCCTGGCCGGTCATGCGCCTTTCCTTCGCCGCTGAGCTGTCCTTCGCCGGTGTGATTTCCACGATCATCACCGTGGGCACGATCATCTCCAGCCTGCTCTCTGACCGGCTGACCCGCCGTTTTGGAGCCGGTCTCGTCACCGCGGTCAGCGTCACGATGACGGCCGCGGCGCTCTTCGGCTTTTCGGTATCGCGCTCGCTTGCGCTGCTGTGCCTGTGGGCGGTGCCCTACGGTCTCGGCGCGGGTGCTGTGGATGCGGCGCTGAACAACTACGTGGCGCTCCATTATTCCTCGCGGCAGATGAGCTGGCTGCACTGCTTCTGGGGCGTTGGCTGCTCCATCAGTCCCTACATCATGAGCGCTGCCCTTGCCCACGCTGGCGCTTGGCAGCATGGGTATCGTACCGTCAGCATCATGCAGATTATCCTCTCTGCGCTGCTCTTTCTCTCGCTGCCTCTCTGGCACCGCGGCAGCGCGGATCCGGCCGTAGCCGCCGACAAGGCGCAGCCTCTGGGCGTGAAAGGCGCATTGCGTATCCCCGGTGTACTCTTCATTCTCCTCGCCTTCTTCGGTTATTGCGGCGCCGAAACCACGGCCGGTCTCTGGGGCAGCAGCTATCTGGTTGGCGTTCGCTCCATCGCACCGCAGACCGCCGCCCGTTTTGCCTCTCTCTTTTATCTGGGCATCACCTTTGGCCGCTTCCTGTGCGGCTTTGTGGCGGAAAAGCTGGGAGACCACACGATGATCCGCATCGGCTGCGGCGGCATGGCGCTGGGCGTGCTGCTGATTCTTCTTCCCGTCCCGGCCGATTTCTTTGCGCTCTCCGGGCTTGTGATCTTCGGCCTTGGCTGCGCGCCGGTATATCCCTCTATCATCCACTCCACGCCCGACAACTTCGGGCGCGAGAACTCCCAGGCGATCATCGGCATTCAGATGGCCAGCGCCTATACGGGAAGTGCGCTGATGCCGCCGCTGTTCGGCCTGTTGGCTGAGTATATTACACTGCGGCTCTACCCCATCGTCCTCGGCCTGCTTTTGCTTCTCATTATCCTCATGACCGAGCGTCTGAACCGGCTTGTGAAAAACAGCTGATCCTCTGAAGCAGCAAAAGGCTCCTTACGTGCGTCGCACGAAGGAGCCTTTTCGTTGTTATTCTGTTATTATCTCCGTAACAGTCTTACTTCTTGATGCCGAACAGACCGCGGATAATGGCGCTGCTGCCGCTGCGCATCACAGAGGACAGGGCGTTGCGGGCGGCGCGCTTGGCGATCGTGCCTGCGCTGGTGGTCTTGCCGCCGGTTACGGAGTTGACGATGTTGGTGCTCACCGAGCTCACGACAGACGAAGCCGCGTTGTTGATGGCCTGCTGGGCCACCTTCTTTTTCTTTTCAGCCTCTTTCTGAGCGGCCTTTTCTGCGGCGGCTGCCTCCTTGGCGGCAGCCTTCTCCGCTGCGGCGGCTTCCTTGGCGGCGGCCTTCTCCGCCTCCTTGGCAGCCTTCTCCTCAGCCTTGCGGGCAGCCTCGGCTTCCTTCTCGGCTGCCTTTCTCGCCGCTTCCTCCTCAGCCTCGCGCGCACGCTGAGCCTCCAGCTCGATCGTGGCCTTGGTAATGATCTCGTAGGCAGACTCGCGATCATAGCTGTCACGGTACTTTGCCTCAAATTCGCTGGAGGCGATCAGGCCCCTGATGGCGTCCTCGTCTGCCTCGCCCATGCGGCTCTGCGGCGGCAGGATACGGGCGCGCTCCACCACCGTGGGGATGCCCTCGTCGTCCAGGAAGCTGACAAGCGCCTCGCCGACAGCGAGCTCGCTGAGCGCTTCCTCGGTATTGAATTTCTCGTTGACGCGGAATGCCTTGGCCGCGGCGCGAATGGCCTTCTGCTCCGCGGGCGTATAAGCGCGCAGCGCATGCTGTACGCGGTTCGAGAGCTGCGCCAGCACATCGGCGGGAATATCGGATGGGCTCTGGGAGATGAAGTAGATGCCAACGCCCTTCGAGCGGATGAGCTTCACGACCTGGACGATCTTCTGAACCAGCGCCTTGGGAGCGCCGTTGAACAGCAGATGTGCCTCGTCGAAGAAGAAGATCATGCGCGGCTTGTCCAGATCGCCGACCTCGGGCAGCTTCTCATAGAGCTCGGTCATCATCCAAAGCAGGAACGTGGAATACACCAGCGGGCTGGCGATCAAGCGCTTGCTGGTCAGGATATTGATGAAGCCCCGGCCGTTTGCGTCGGTACGCATCCAGTCGGTGATGTCCAGACCCGGCTCACCGAAGAACTGGGCGCCGCCCTCGTCCTCAAACGCGAGCAGCGCGCGCTGAATGGCGCCGATGCTGGCGGCGGACACGTTGCCGTACTCGGTCGTGAACTCCGCGCGGTTGTCGCCCACATACTGGAGCATAGCGCGCAAATCCTTCAGATCCAGGAGGAGCAGACCGTTGTCGTCCGCCACGCGGAAGACGATATTCAGAACACCGGTCTGGATCTCGGTCAGACCGAACAGGCGGCCCAGCAGCGTCGGACCCATTTCGGAGACAGTGACGCGAACGGGATGGCCCTGTTCGCCGAAGATATCCCAGAACCGGGTGGGATAGGCTTTTAACGCAAAGTCTTCCAGGCCAAAGGCGTCGATGCGCTCCTGCAGGCTGTCGCTGAGCTTGCCGGGCACGCACATGCCGGACAGATCACCCTTGACGTCGCAGAGGAACACAGGAACGCCAAGATCGGAGAAGGACTCCGCCATGACCTTCATCGTGATGGTTTTACCGGTGCCGGTCGCGCCGGCGATGATGCCGTGGCGGTTGGCCATTTTCGGCAGCAGGTAAAGGTTTTTATCGGATTGCGCCATCCATATCTTGTTGTCTTTAAGCATACTGATCCCCCGTTCTCGTATATATATAGTGCTGATGATAACATATTAGCACAGCTTCCCGCGGTGCACAAGTCGGAACTTGAAAAAAATCGGAAAAACCGCCGTTCTGTCGTTTTCGGTCTGAAACAATACAAAAAATTGAAACTGTGTGTTGTGATATACGATTTGTTATGATAAAATATTAAGGAAAACAAACAGAAAGGATAAGGGCATTGAAAACAAGAGTCACATCTGCGATCGTCCTTGTCGCCATCACGCTTGTCTGCGTTTTGCTCTCCCCTGTCACCAGAATTCTTTATTTTGCCGTAGCAGGGCTCTGCTGCGCCTATGAATACAGCCGCGCTCTTGAGAAGATCGAGGTCTACTGCTGCGCCTGGGTCATGTATGTATATGTTACCGCGCAGGCCGTGCTCTCCCTCTTTCACGCCGGCCCCGTCGGGCTGATCGCCTGCTTCTGTGCTGCGGTGTTTCTAGCGCTTTTCTCCGGTATCCTCCACAAAAAGGTCTCCGGCAGCGGTGCTCTCTACACGCTTGCGGGCGTTGCCTATCCCTGCTTTCTCTTTTCGCTGATCATGGCGATCTCCGTCCATCCGCTCTGGGCGCAGACGCTGATCCTGGCCACCGCCTCCTCCTCGATTTGTGACAGCGCGGCTCTCCTGGGCGGTATGCGCTGGGGCAAGCACAAGGTGGCCCCGCTGGTCAGTCCCCACAAAACGATCGAGGGCTGCGTCTGCGGCTTTCTCTCCTCTATCCCCACGGGTATTCTGTTCTATTTTATCCTCCGGCCCTATGCCATCGCCACGCCTCTGATCGTCTGCGTCATCACCTGCGTGCTCGCCTCCTCCATGGGTCAGCTGGGCGATCTGGCGGAATCCCTTATCAAGCGCTACATCGGCGTCAAGGATTTTTCCAATCTGATCCCCGGACACGGCGGTATGTTTGACCGGGCGGACAGTCTGCTCTTCGCCATTCCCACAGCTTTTTTGTGCATCTATATCTCGACCCTGATCGCCTGACGCACTTTCCGGCGGGCTGCTTGAGCGCGCTTCTTTGAAAACAATTCCCATTATACGAAAACGGCGGAAACCGATCGGTTTCCGCCGTTTTTATGTATCATTTTTTCTCGGAAAACACCCACTCGCGTTGGATAGGATAGCTGATGAGGAACAGCAGCGTCATCACCACGATGTGAACCAGCGTCGAGGCCCATGCCGCGATCGGATGGCCGACAGCACGGGAGAGCAGGACCACCGTCCCGTTGAGCAGTGCCGCGTTGACCATGTACTGTATCACACAGAGGATATAATAGCGTAGCATGGTGCGCTTGTAATTGCCCTTGCTCTGAAACACAAAGCTCTTGTTTGCGTTGAAGTTCACAAACGAGGAAATCAGCCGTGCGATCGTCAGCGAGATCGTGGAGGCGAAGGTCCCCCACCTGGCTCCGAAGAGCTGCATCAGGATGTAAAAGATGATCGTGTCGATCAGAAAGGCCGCGCCGGAGGAGAGCAGAAACTTCGCCATGACCTTGAAGATGCGCCAGGAATCCTTGAGGGCATTGTAGTGCGAAGAATATTCCTCCTTGTCGTAGACCGTGGCGATGGGCTGCTCCACAAAAGCGATGCCCGCGCGTTTCATCTGCAGCAGCATATTCGTCTCATACTCGAAGCGTTCGCCCTCAATGGTGGTGAAAAACTCCAAATACTGTGCCGGGACTGCGCGCAGCCCGGTCTGTGTGTCGCTGATCCTGATGCCGTAGCACAGCCGGAACATGCCGGCGGTAAAGCGGTTCCCCGCCACGCTGCGGGGCGGAACACCCGGCTGCGAGAAGTCACGGCAGCCCATGACCACCTTGTCCCCCTCCGCCAGCATGCGGTCGGCGCAGGCGATGATGTCCGGCAGAAGGTGCTGTCCGTCGCCGTCGATGGTGACCACGCCCTTGAGCTGCGGCATCTGCTCATGCACATAGGCGATGGCGTCCTTGAGCGCGCGGCCCTTGCCCTTGTTGACCTCGTGCACCAGCACGGTGCACTGGGGGTTGGCTTTAATTTCTTCAAACCATTGTCTGTGCTCCGCATCGCTTCCGTCGTCAACAGCGATGATATGCTCAAAGCCGGCGCCCACAAGCCCGTCCACCACATCCTTGAAGCGGTGATCCGGGTTCAGCGAAGGCAGGATGACGGCCACGCTTTTCAGGCAGGATTCTTGATTTTCCATAAACTTCTCCCCTGAAGCTATCAGTAATAATCGACCATCTGCGCCTTGAACACCTCTTCTTCACGGTACAAGGCCAGATACATATTCGTGTCCGACGTGGATACGCCGCTGTTACTGTAGGTATCCACGCTGTAAGACAGATCTACAATATAATACTCATTTTCGAGGTTGAAGACCTCGTGGATGCGGATATCGCTCAGTTCCGTTCCGCGGCTCTGGGCAAAGGCCTGGCCTCCCATGGCAGCCACCAGACGTCTGTCCAGCTCGCCGCCCAGCACCAGCAGGGGCCTGATCCGCTGATAGTTCGTGCCCGCGCTGCGCGATACGTTGGACAGGCAGTTGACATACAGCGGAATAAAGGTCTCGGTAAAGGACTCGATCTCCTCATAAATCTTGCCAGTGGAGCGCAGCATCTGCTCCCGGCCGTCCGTGAACACAAACCGGGCCTTTTCAACGCCGTCCGCGTCAAAGAAGCGAATTTTCGGATCTCCGATGTAATTGCCGATCTCGTACTCCGCCAGATACGGCATGGGAAAGCTGTTGCCGTAAAAGCCGCTGAGGAAGGAATACTCCACCCGCGGATTGACGATGTACTGCACGCCCAGTCTTCTGTCGCCGCACATGACGACCCAGTGCTCCGGCACGATGAACTTCTCGCTGTTGATCAGAAACGAAAAATCGTATTCCTCGCTGATGACGGACCAGGTCTTTTCACCCAGGCCGTCCCCGTTCTTGCGCATCACGACCTCGCCCAGCTTGTGATCCTTGTTGAGGATGGAATACGTCACCGTCCCCGTCTCGCTGTCCGCAGCGGTCTGGCGGAACTGGACCCCGGCCACAAAGCATTTCCAGATTTCGCTGTACGCGTCCTCGTCGCTCTGCACATTGTGGTCCAGCGTAGCAACGAAATTGATCGAGATCTTCTTCACATGGGTCTCGTCGAGACTTGCTACATATGCGGACATCTTATGCTCCGGCAGCGACTTCTCATACAGATCCAGCGCATCCCATTCGAACTTCATCGCCACCGAGGCGATCAGCAGGATCACCAGAGCATAGATCACCATTCCCAGCGCAAAGCGCAGCTTGCTGTTTTTCTTTTTCATTCTCCCGCGCCCTCCTTCAGAACCAGAATGGAGGTGGGCACCGGACGGATACCGATGACGGAAGCGGTCTTGTTGATGTAGCCGTCTCCGTACCACATGACGGAGGACGAACCGCCGTCCAAGTTGATGGCATTGACCGCGCCGAAGCGCTGCATGACCTCGACCTCGTCCTGATAGGATGCGCCGATGCTGGAAGCCTGACGACCGTCAATCACCAGGATCAGCATGGCCTTGTCAGAGCGTTGCCCAATCGCCGTCCGCGGGTTCAGACTGTCCGCCAGCGTCTCCGGGTCTGCTGCCTCGCCGTTGGAGATCAACACCGGGCCGTAGCACACGGCATACTGAATATCATTGTCGATCAGTTCCTGCTTCGTCATTCGTTTGGAGACGTGCAGGATATTGTCGCTGTCGATGGCGGCAATGCCGCCGCCGCAGCCGAATTCCGAAAAATAAACCTGTCCTTCATACACGACGGTGGAATCCGGCGTGCTGCCGTTGCCGGTGCCGTTGGGGTCCAGGAAGCCGCCGGCATTGGTGCCCGCCACGGCGTCGAAGTTCGCGACGAACTGTTCCACCGTAAAGCCCCGCGCGCCGTATGAGCGCGGCGAGCTGCCCACGATGACCCGGGAGGGGTCGAGCACCACCATCATATAACCGGAAAAGCCGTGGCCGTGGACGGGCTCGATGATGATGCCGTCGCCGTCATCGTCCACCAGCCCCCAGGCGTCGGCCGCCGGGCCTTCACTGTCGGTCTTTGTCAGGACCTGCTCGGTAAAAAGAGACGTGTCGGTGGGCGCGTATTCCTCTGCCTCCTTGACCTTCTCCATCTCCGCGATCTGCTCGTCCGCAAAGTACAGATTGGCAATAAAGCCTATGGCGCTGGTCTCTCTGAGGGAAGTCACGGTCCTGCGCGCAGCCGCGGGAGACGGTCCCTTCATGGCGATATAGCCTGCGCCATAGACCACAACAGCAAGCAGCACCACAGTTTCCAGCAGGATGAGGAGAATCTTCCCCACTACTCTGCCTATCTTTTTCCACGCGCTTTCCTTCGGCTGCTGTTCCTCGGCAAAGAGCGAGTTGATCGCCTGCGCGTGAGCCATTTCGTTCATGCTGCCCGTTCTCCTTTGTACGCCTTCACTTGATAAAGATTTCGCTGGCAAAAATACCTCTGGCCTGCTGGTCTTCCACGACGATCAGCATACCGGCGCTGTCGGTGATGGTCCCGGCGTTGCCGGTGGTGTCTACCTGATAGTCCACGTCCACCAGGAACTGACTGCCGCCCAGCGAGAACACACCGTTCACAACCACGTCGTGCAGATAGTCGCCCTGGCTGTGGCTGTATGTCTGTCCGGCGATCGCGCTGTAAAAGCGGCTTTCCAGATCGCTGCCGGGCAGCAGATAGGGATGGATGCGCGCGTAGTTGTCATACGCGTTGTGGTTGGTATTCGACATAAAGGCGATATAGAGCGGCAGCAGGCGGCGGGTATAATCCTCGATCCGCTCGCGCTCATCCGCCGTGCAGCGATCGCCCAGGGTGTACGCCGCGGGGTCTTCCTGCGCCTGCGCCGGATTGCCGTCGGCATCGGCAGCGGCAAAGCTCAGTTCGCCGATATAGTTCTCAACATGATAGCGCACCAGTGTCGGCAGCGCAAAGCCGTAGTCATAGGCCTCCGCCATGGAGGGATACTCGATTCCCCTCTCGGTGATATAGCTCTCGTCCAGGAGATTGTCGTTGAAGGATACCTGCCATTCCGCGGGAACAAGGATATCGTTCGAGCGCAGAAGATCGGTAAACTCAAAGCTCTCTCCCGTGACGGCCCAGGCGTTGTCGCCCTTCTCTCCCGTGGCGTCCAGTGTCACGGTTCCCAGCAGGCGCTTACCGTCCAGGATTGCATAGACAAGATGGGTGTCGGTGGTTTCCGCGTTCTTGATGGCATAGCGCAGATTGCCGTCGAACAGTTTTTCGATGATCTGGAAGCTCTGCTCTTCGCTCTCAAGCCGGTGGTCAAGAGAGCTCACGAAATCCGCCGACAGAGCGCGGATGTGATCGCTGTCGAAGGACGCCAGATACCGGTCTATGGTGTGGACCGGTTCCGAGCGTTCCCGGTTGTCCAGATACAGCCACAGGAAGCGAAGCCCGATCGCCGTGAACAGCAGGAAAGTCAGCGCGTATATGACCATGCCCAGCGCGAAGCGCGCGGAAGAACGTCTGCGTTTTCTCTCAGCCATTGCTCTGTTCCTCCTTCAGTACGACAAAGGAAGTCGGAATATCACGGATGCCGATCACATACGCCTTGTTATTGACGTACTCGCCGTTGTAAAACAGCATGGAGGAGGATCCGCCGTCCAGATTCAGCGCGTTGACCGCGTTGTAGCTGAGCATGATCTCTGCTAGATCCTGATAACTGGCGCCCATGCTGACGACCTGGCGGCCGTCGATGACCAGGAACAGGAACGCGCCGTCGTCCCGCTGCCCGATGGCGGTGCGGGGATTGAGCCCGTCGTAAAAGCCGAAGTCACGCGTCTGCTCGCCGTTGGCGATCAGCACGGGGCCGTAGCAGACGGCATACTGGATGTCATTGTTGATCAGATCCTGGCGGCTCATGTACTGTGCCACATGCAGGATATGGTTGCTGTCGATGGCGGCGATGCCGTCCCGGCAGCCGAATTCGGAATAATAGATCTGGCCGTCCACGACGACGACGGAATCGGGAATGCTCCCATCTCCCATGCCGTTGGGATCATAAAAGCCGCCGGCGTTGGTCCCGGCCACACCGTCAAAATGTTCAACGAATTCTTTGACCACGTAGCCCTCGCGGCCATAGGAGGACGGGATGCTGCCCATGATCACGCGGCTGGGATCCTCCACGATCATCATATATCCCGAGTAGCCCTTGCCCTTGACAGTTTCAATGATGATGCCGTCGCCGTCCTCGTCCACATGTCCGTAGGCGTCGGTCCAGGGCGTTCCCTCGGCATGCTGCGTACCGTCGGTGTTGATAGTGATCAGCGAGGTATCGGTGGGAACATACTCCTCGACCGTATCCTCTCTGACGTGGGAAAGCTCTTCCTCAGAAAAGTACAGCTTGGGGACAAACTTGGCAGCGCTGGACTCACTCAGCCCCATCATAAAGTATTTGCCCGATGAATATGGACCGTGAACAATAACGTAGCCGGCGGCATACACCGCGATGCAAATCAGCAGCGCCGTCTCGATCAGCAGCAGGAAAAAGCGGCCCACACCGCGCCAGACGCGCTGAGACGGCTTTTTCTTTTTGCGCGTTCTGCCGCTGGAGGCTTCGGTTTTTGTTTTTGTTTGCGTGTTGCTCAAATCAAAAACTCCTTTGCCGGAAAAATATATGACAGGAAAACGCGAGGAGGCGTTTTCTTTGGTGTCTAAAACAATATTTTAGCATAAAACATAGAACAGAGCAAGTGCTGAATCATAGTTTATGTAAACAATTCCTTCCCATACCGGGAGAGTGGCATTCATATGATAAACGGCCGCATACCGCTGTGTCCCCACCGCGATGATATTCAAGCGCTCATGCCGCTGCGTGAAAAAATCAGGGCACGGTCAGCGTGGCATTCCACGCCGACCGTACCCTGATCAGGTACGTTCAGAAAAAGTCCGAACGAAAGGGATTACTTACTCGTTGATGGCGATAACAACACCGGAGCCAACGGTACGGCCGCCTTCACGGATAGCGAAACGAAGGCCGTTCTCAATGGCGATGGGGGTGATCAGCTCGACGTCCATGTCGACGTTGTCGCCGGGCATGCACATCTCAACACCCTCGGGGAGGCTGATGACGCCGGTCACGTCGGTGGTACGGAAGTAGAACTGAGGACGGTAGTTGTTGAAGAACGGGGTGTGACGGCCGCCTTCTTCCTTGGTCAGGACGTAAACCTGGCCCTTG
>ONSQ01000054.1 GCA_900320465.1 uncultured Eubacteriales bacterium | reverse complement strand
CAGACAAGGCGGAGCCCGCAGCGAATAATGGAGATATATTTGCAAGGGCTCCAACGATGTATGGCGCAATTCTGGCCGCAAAGATTGTCTTGTTTTTATCGGGTATCAGTATTAGACCTCCAGCGGGGAGAAGCAGAACTTCGTGCAGTCCACCAGTCCGCGGTCGGTGAGGCGCAGCTCCGGCAGGCAGGCCAGCGGAATGAGCGCCATGGTCATGAAGGGCGAGACGATGTCGCAGCCGATCTCCTCCCAGGCGCGGGACAGCGCGCCGACCTTTTCGCTCATCTCCTCTGCCGTCATCGGGTTCATCAGACCCGCCAGCGGCAGCTCCACGCAGCCAAGGATCTGGCCGTCGCGCACGGCCACCATGCCGCCGCCCCGCTCGATGAGGGTGTTGGCCGCCAGGGCCATATCCTCGTCGTTGGTGCCGATGACCAGCAGGTTGTGGGCGTCGTGGGCCACGGTGGAGGCCATGGCGCCGCGCTTGATGTTGAAGCCCTTGACAAAGCCCACGCCGTGCTTGCCGGTGTTGTGGTGGCGCTCAAAGACAAAGGTCTTGAGCACGTCCTGCTCGGTGTCGGACTCCAGCAGGCCGTTTTTGACCGGGATGGTCACATGCCGCTCATAGTCGCCCACGCGGGCCGGAATGATCTCGATGGCGCGCACGGTGGCGCTCCCCTGCTTTTCAGTAGGCACGCGGAAGGTCTCGGGCGTGATGGTCTCGCCCACGTGCATGGTGTGCATGGCGCTCTCGGGGTAGCTGTAGGGCGCGAAGCTGACGGTCATTTCGCCGTTCTCGGCCACCACGTCGCCGTCGATCATCACCCGGAAGGGGCGGAAATCGTTCAGATCGCGCGAGAACACGATGTCGGCGCACTTGCCCGGGGTGATGGAGCCGATCTCGTGATCCAGCTGGAAGCACTGGGCGCAGTTGATGGTGACCATCTGGATGGCGGTGATGGGGTCGACGCCGAAGCTGACTGCCCGGCGCACGATGTGGTCCATGTGGCCGTCGTTGCACAGGGTGTAGGGGTGGGTGTCGTCGGAGATCATGACGGCAAAGCGGGTGTCGATGTCCCGCTCGCGGATGGAGCGGCTGACCTCCTGCAGGTCATGCCAGGCCGAGCCCTCGCGGAACATGGCGTACATGCCCAGACGCATCTTGGCCAGGGCGTCCTCCATGCGGGTAGACTCGTGGCAGCAGCGGATGCCGCTGGCAATAAAGGCGTTCAGCGCACGGCCCGTGTCGGGGATGGAGAAATGGCCGGTGACGATCTTGCCCGCCTTGAGCGTCTCGCCGGTGATGCGGTGGGTCTCCTCCACCGAGTTGATGATGCCGGGGAAGTTCATCATTTCGCCCAGGCCCACCACCTCGTCGCGCTTCATCTCGCTGGCGATATCGGCGGAGGTGATGGTGCTGCCCGAATCCTCGAAGCCGGGGACGGCGGGCACGCAGGAGGGCGTGGTCAGCATGGCCTTGAGCGGCGTGCGCTCGGCGTCCTTCACCATCAGGTTGACGCCCTCGAGCCCCATGACGTTGCAGATCTCGTGGGGGTCGTAGAAAATGCCGGAGGTGCCGTGGGGGATGACGGCGCGGGCGTACTCGCCGGCGGAGAGCATGGAGGACTCGATGTGGATGTGGCCGTCCAGCATGCCCGGGGAGATGAAAGCGCCGTCGGCCGAGATGACCTTCGTTCCCTCGCCGATGCAGTGTCTGGCGTCGCCCACCAGCGCGATGCGGCCGCTGTGGATGGCCACGTCGATATGCTCGCAGATCTCGTGGGTACAGACGTTGACCAGCTTCGCGTCGGTGATGACCGTCTCGGCGGGGACGCGGCCCATCGCCACGGCGGAGAGTGTGGCCGAGCACTCCCAAAGCGGAACCTTGCAGAACTTGTTGCTCATACGTTTTCCTTTCCGGCACATTTGGCCCTGTAAAATAAAAAGCGGAGGCGCAGAATGAAGTCTGCCCTCCGAAAAATCCGAACAAGCGGCGGCACAAGGACCGCCCATACGGCAAGTGACGATCCCGTTGTCAAGAGCAGCTCCCGAGAGAATTTGTGCGTCGGAGAAGGATCTTTTTCGCAGGCATACTTTGCGTATGTCAAGAAAAAGAGACAAAGCCGAGGTGCAAATTGTCCGGGAGACGCCGCAGGCAATGGGATCGGCGGTTGCCGCAATAAAAACCAGTAGTCGGACAGATCGAGGGCTGTCCGGTAGAAACTCGGGGCCCCATGTATGCCCCCATTATACCGGATATTCACTTCGCTTTTCAGTATATCCCACCGCGGCGCGCGCTGGCAATTGGCAAAGCCGCCAAACATCGGCAGGGGGTATCTGCGTTTCTGCGCGGAATGTCATAAAAACGGGAAGCCATGACAATGCTTGCCGTGTGGCGTGCCGTCGTTTTTCAGTCCTGCATTCTGTTTTCCCCAACAGGAGAAGCGGCGCGAAGCGCCGACAGGAGGCCGTGATCAAGGTATCGCGCCCCTTCCTCCTCGCTGCGCTCGGCACCTCCCCCGGAGGGGGAGGCAAGAGAAGCGCTCCTCTTCCCCCGGCGGCGCAAAACCGCAATTCCACCTTGCCGCAATTCCCTCATCCACCGCTGACGCGGTCCCCCTTCTCCCAGGGAGAAGGCAAATAGCGGGAGCGGATAAGCCCCTCCCGTTGTTCTTCTATTCAAGAAACTAAAAAAACCGGGCACCGCCCGGCTTTCTTTTAGTTTTTCCTCTTCAGCTTATGCTTGACCCCGTCGGGGGTCTGGATATAGGTGTTCTCCAGTACGGCGATGGTGCTTGCGCGCCACTCGGCAACATACTCCGCGCGCAGGGAGGCGCGCTCGGTCTGCTCGGCCTCGGTCAGCGCGCGCGTGCGGCTGATGGCCGTGAGCTCGTTGATGCGGTCCAGCTTTTTCTGTTCCATGGGCTCTTCCTCACTCGATGGTCCCCAACTCGTCGAGCGTCAGCTCAAAGGCGGGGATGAAATGCTCCAGAAAATAGGCAACCTCGGGCAGGCCGCTCTGCTCCAGCGCGGCGCGGGTCTGCTTCTCGGCGGAGAGAAATTCGTTGTTGCCGGCCTTGCGCTCCTCGATGCACTTGATATAGGCCGACAGCTTGTCCGCCGCTTTGACCAGATCGTGGCAGCGCCGGGCGCGCTCGCCGCTCATGGCGTCGTCAAAGGCCGCTCGCAGCTCCGGCGGCAGCGTGGCCAGCAGTTTGTCGTTGGCAAGCTGCTCCACCTGCCGATAGGCGTCGCGGATCTCGGCGCTGTGGTACTTGATCGGGGTGGGCAGATCGCCGGTCAGGATCTCGGAACAGTCGTGGTACAGAGCCACGGTGGCGTAATCCTCCGGGTCGCAGTCCACGCCGAACACATCCCGCCGGATGACGCCCAGCGCGTGGGCCAGCACCGCCACCTGGTGGCTGTGCTCCTGGATGTTCTCGTTGAGCGCGTTGCGCATCAGGCTCCAGCGGCCGATGTAACGCATGCGCGACAGATAGGCAAAAAATGAATACTCCATGCTGATGTTCCTCTCGATTTGCTGTGTGTGCGATCATACCATATTCCCCGGCGCTTTTCAATCCCGTCGCGGCCGGTCGCTGACCGCTCAGGCGGACAGAAGGGCCGCGGGAAAGGGAGTCTTGTCTCTCCCCTCTCCTCGCGGCCCCTCTGACAGGGTTTGCGACGGCGCTTACTCCGCCGGCTGGATCTCCACGATGGCCTCGGAGCTGGTCTTGGTGATGCCGCCGGCGTCCGTGATCACGCAGCGGTAGCTGCCCGCCGCCTCCGGGGTGATGCCGTTGGCCCAGAGGATCGTGGTGAATTCCCGATCCGCCTGGTTGAGCTGGTTCTCCAGCCGCAGACCGTACTGCTCGTTGGTGGTGGCGTCGCCGGTGAAGACGATGGACACCCATCCGCCCGTGGCCTCGTTGTAGCGCTGCCAGTCGAAGGACGTATCCACGTTCAGGTTGCCCTTGGCGCGCACGATGAACATCTGGTTGTACTTGCCCTCATCCACCGGTCCGGCCAGGGGCGTAATGTCCTTGGTGATGGAAATGGACTGGCTGGCCACCTGCTCATAGGCGTCGGACTGGACCGTGGCCAGGGTGGAATCCAGCACCGCCAGCCGCTCGTCAACGGCGGAAATGGCCGCGTTGCTGCTCTCAAAGCCCCGGGTCGAGGCCTCGCGCAGGGCGTGCAGCTCGCTTCGCATGGACGAGACCATCACCAGGCAGACCAGGCACAGCACCGCGCTGACAAGCGAGAGGATGGCGCTCAGCCACGCGCCGCCGTTTCCGGCGCGCTTCGGGGCTCTGAGCTTGGGCTCCTCTTCCTCCTGCTCGGGCTCGGGACGGGGCGCCGGTTCGGGGCGCGGGACCTTCCTTTCCAGCGTAATCGGCATCGGATCGTCCTCGGATGCGGCGACGGGCGCGCCGACACCGAGATCCTCTCCGCAGAAGGGGCAGACGCGGACGTCATCGTCAACGCTTCTGCCGCAGTTCAGACAGATCATAGGCACCTCCTAATAAAGTCGCGGTATACCAATACGGTATACTGTGTAGTATTTTACCACACTTTCCCCATTTCGTCAAATACCATGGGCTTTTTTTCGACCTTTTCCCCCACCGTACGGCCGTTTTTTCCTTTTTTCCTGCGCCGATAGATAAAAATATTGCAATTCCACGGGGTGCGTGATAAAATTCACTTTCGTGTTAATTCTGTTTCAAGAGAGTGAAGAACTATGGATAAACTGAGAAACGTCGCCATTATCGCACACGTGGACCACGGCAAGACCACGCTCGTCGACGAGATGCTCAAGCAGTCTGGCGTCTACCGCGAAAACCAGGAGGTCGTCGACCGTGTGATGGACTCGAACGACCTGGAGCGTGAGCGCGGCATCACCATCATGGCCAAGAATACCGCCGTCTGGTACGGCGACACCAAGATCAACATCGTGGACACCCCGGGCCACGCCGACTTCGGCGGCGAGGTGGAGCGTATCCTGAAGATGGTCAACGGCGTCATCCTGCTGGTGGACGCGGCCGAGGGTCCCATGCCCCAGACCCGCTTCGTCCTCAGCCGCGCGCTGGAGCTGGGCCACCGGGTCATCGTGGTGGTCAACAAGATCGACCGCCCCGATCAGCGCATCCACGAGGTCGTCGACGAGGTGCTGGAGCTGCTGATGGATCTGGACGCCACGGACGAGCAGCTGGATTCCCCGATGCTGTTCTGCTCGGGCCGCAACGGCACGGCCAGCTATTCCCCCGACGTGGTGGGCACGGATCTCAAGCCGCTGTTTGAGACGATTTTGGAGTATATCCCCGCCCCGGAGATGGACGAGGACGCCCCCTTCCAGATGCTGGTGAGCAGCATTGATTATAATGAATACGTCGGAAGGATCGCCATCGGCCGCATCGAGCGCGGCCGGATCGTGCAGAACCAGGAGATCGAGGTCTGCAATTTCCACAGCCCCGACGAGCCGCCGATGAAGGCCAAGGCCGTCTCGCTCTATCAGTTTGACGGCTTAAACCGTGTTCCCGTCACCGAAGCCGGAGCCGGCAACATCATCGCCATGAGCGGCATCGGCGACATCACCATCGGCGACACGATCTGCGCGCGCGGCTTTGCCGAGCCCATTGAGTTCGTCAAGATCGGCGCCCCCACGCTGGAAATGACCTTCTCGGTCAACGACAGCCCCTTTGCCGGACAGGAGGGCAAATTCGTCACCTCCCGTCAGATCGGCGAGCGGCTGCGGCGCGAAACGCTCAAGGACGTGTCCCTGCGCGTGACCGAAGTGGAGGGCAGCACCGACAGCTTCAACGTGGCCGGCCGCGGCGAGATGAGCCTTTCGATCCTGATCGAGACCATGCGCCGCGAGGGCTATGAGTTCCAGGTCTCCCCGCCCCGCGTGCTGTACCGGGAAATCGACGGTAAAAAGTGCGAGCCCATCGAGCGTGTGGTGGTGGACGTCCCCTCCGACTGCATGGGCCCGGTGATGGAGAAGCTGGGCGCCCGCAAGGGCGAGTTCGTGCAGATGACCCCCGTGGGCAACCGCATCAAGCTGGAGTTCCTGGTCCCCTCCCGCGGTCTGTTCGGCTATCGCAACGAAGGCCAGCGTCTTTGACAGCTACGCCCCCTACAAGGGCGACATCGCCCGCCGCTCCACCGGCTCGCTGATCGCCTTTGAGACCGGCGAGGCCGTGGCCTATGGCATCTGGAACGCCCAGGAGCGCGGCTCCATGTTCATCACGCCGGGCACCAAGGTCTACGGCGGCATGGTCATCGGCGTGGGGAACAAGAGCGACGACGTGCCGGTGAACGTGTGCCGGACCAAGCATCTGACCAACACCCGCGCCTCCGGCTCGGACGAGGCGCTGCGTCTGGTGCCGCCCAAGCAGCTTTCGCTGGAGCAGTGTCTGGAATTCCTGGCCGACGACGAGCTGCTGGAGGTCACGCCGAAGAACCTGCGTCTGCGCAAGCGCATCCTGGACCACAGTCTGCGCATGAAGATGCTGATGCGGGGGAAATGAGTTTCTAGTTTCTAGTTTCTAGTTTCTAGTTTCTAGTTTTTAGTAAAGGCGGGCGGCCTTCAGCCGTCCGCCTTTTTTGTCCGCTAGAATCTATATACTGGAAACTAGAAACTAATCTCTTGACCTTTTTTGTTCTTCTGTTAGAATAAGAAAGGTTAGACCCTTCCATAAATGAACAGGAGTTGATCGCCATGAGCTTTGAACATATCAAACAGCAGGATCCCGCCGTATATGAGGCCATGCAGCGGGAGCTGGAACGCCAGCGCACCTATATTGAGCTGATCGCCTCGGAGAACTTTGTCAGCCCCGCCGTGATGGAGGCCATGGGCAGCCATCTGACCAACAAATACGCCGAGGGCTATCCCGGCGCCCGCTACTACGGCGGCTGCATGTACGTGGACGAGGTGGAAAAGCTGGCCATCGACCGGGCCGTAAAGCTCTTCGGCGCCGAGCACGCCAACGTCCAGCCCCATTCCGGCTCCCAGGCCAACGCCGCGGTGTATCTGGCCCTCTTAAAGCCGGGCGACACGATCCTGGGCATGGATCTGAGCCACGGCGGCCATCTGACCCACGGCTCGAAGGCCTCCTTCTCCGGCAAGCTGTACCACGCGGAGTTCTACGGCGTGGACAAGGAGACCGAGACCATCGACTATGAGGCCATGGCCCGGAAGGCCGATGAGGTCAAGCCGAGATTGATCATCGCCGGCGCCAGTGCCTATCCCCGCTTCATCGACTACAAGCGCATGCGCGAGATCGCCGACAGCGTGGGCGCCTATCTGATGGTGGACATGGCCCATGTGGCCGGTCTTGTGGCGGCGGGCGAGCATCCCTCCCCCGTGCCCTACGCCCACGTGGTGACCACGACCACCCACAAGACCCTGCGCGGCCCCCGCGGCGCGCTGATCCTGTGCACCGACGAGCTGGGCAAAAAGATCGACAGCGCCGTGTTCCCCGGCTCCCAGGGCGGCCCGCTGGAGCACATCATCGCGGCCAAGGCCGTCTGCTTCGGCGAAGCCCTCACCGAGGAGTTCCGCGCCTATCAGCACCAGACCGTGCTCAACGCCAGGGCGCTGGCCAAAGCGCTCTCCGACCACGGCGTGCGTCTGGTCTCCGGCGGCACGGACAACCACATGATGCTCGCCGACGTGTCCGTCTGCGGGCAGACCGGCGCGGCGATGCAGGAGCTGCTGGATCAGGCCAACATCACCGCCAACAAGAACACCATCCCCTTCGACCCGCTGGGCGTGAAGGTGATCGGCGAGATGATCTCCCGCGTGATCCTCGGCGGCGAAGAGGCCGTTCCGGCGGTCCGTGAGCAGACGCTTGCGCTCTGCGCGCGCTTCCCGCTTTATCCTGAGATTTAGTTTTTAGCAAGAGCGGGCGGCAAAGCCGCCCGCTCTTTTGAAAACTTGAAACTATTTCTTGACTATCAGCACCTTTGATGGTATACTTGTAAAGTCCGCGCCCGTGTTCTGCGCTTCGGGGTATGCCGCCATTCGCGGTGACCTTTCCTCCCGAGGCCCGGACACAGGGTATAGCCGGGCAGACGCCGACTATTTCCGCTTCGGTATTCTGCGGATAATCCGCGCCCTGGCTTTGTCTTTTTTTCTTGAAATACATCTCCAGTATTCCTGCGAAAAAAAGCCTTCGCCAAAACACGGATTCTCTCGCAGACTCTTCTCGCGGAAACAATCGTTGTCTGCCATAACAAGAAAGGAGTTTTTCCCATGATCACCAAGGAAAAGAAAACCAACGTCATCAACGCCAACGCCACCCACGAGAACGACACCGGCTCGCCCGAGGTTCAGATCGCCATCTGGTCCGAGCGTATCCGTGAGCTGACCGAGCACCTGAAGCAGCACCCCAACGACGACCACAGCCGTCTGGGCATGTACCAGCTGGTCGGTAAGCGCCGCCGTATGCTCGACTACCTGGCCAAGAAGGACATCGAGCGCTATCGTGCTATCATCGCGAAGCTGAACATCCGCAAGTAATCCGGCACGTTCAGTTTTTCTGAGGGTTATGAAGGTTTTTGTGTGGGGACAATTGAATATTGTCCCCACATCTTTTTAGCCCCGGACGCATCCCCGCAAGCCTCTTCCTTTAGTATTTGAAGGAGCGCAGAGCGGCTCTGCCCTGCTTCAAGTGCTAAACGGCGAGGCTTCGAAAATAAACAAAAGGAGTTTCAGCCATGATCATCACCAACAAGCAGTTCCCCAACTACAAAAAGTACGAGATGACCTACGAAGGCCGCCCCTTCTCCATGGAAGTCGGCAAGATGGCCGAGCTGTGCAACGCCGCCGTTCTGGTCCGCTACGGCGAGACCACCGTGCTGGTCACCTGCACCGCCTCCGCCCGCCCCAAGGACGGCATCGACTACTTCCCGCTGTCCGTGGACTTCAACGAGAAGCTCTACGCCGTGGGCCGCATCCCCGGCAGCTTTATGCGCCGTGAGGGCAAGCCCAGCCTCAACGCCGTTCTGGCCTCCCGCCTGATCGACCGCCCGATGCGCCCCCTGTTCCCCAGCGATCTGCGCAACGACGTGGTCATCGCCTGCGAGGTGCTGAGCGTTGACCGCGACTGCAGCCCCGAAATCACCGCCATGATCGGCGCCAGCGCCGCCGTGTCCATCTCCGACGTGCCCTTCAACGGCCCCATCGCCGGCATCGTGCTGGGCTGGGACGGCGAGAAGTACCTGTTCAACCCCACCAAGGAAGAGCGCGAGCGCAACCGGATGACCACCACCATCGCCGCCACCCACAAGAAGATCGTCATGATCGAGTCTGAGGCCAAGGAAGTCCCCGACGAGGTCATGTACGAGGGCATCGTGCAGGCCCACGAGCACCTGCAGCCCGTGCTGGATCTGATCGACCGCATGGTGGCCGAGATCGGCAAGCCCAAGTTCGAGTATGAGCACGCCGCGTTCGACGACGAGCTGTTCAACAAGCTCGTTGAAAACGAGTTCCAGTCCATGGAGTACTGCATGGACACCGATGACAAGAACGTGCGCGAGAGCCGCGTGAACGACTGGATCACCATGGTCCAGGAGAAGTACGGCGAAGAGCATCCCGACATGATGCAGTATATGGACGAGATCCTCTACAAGCTGCAGAAGAAGGTCGTCAAGAAGTGGCTGCTGGCCGGCAAGCGCGTTGACGGCCGCGCCATGAACGAGATCCGTCCCCTCGCCTGCGAGGTCGGTCTGATCCCGGTCGTGCACGGCTCGGCGCTGTTCACCCGCGGCCAGACCCAGGTGCTCTCCATCGCCACCCTCGCCCCCATGAGCGACGCCCAGAAGCTGGACACCATCTGGGAAGAGGAAGAGAAGCGCTTCATGCACCACTACAACATGCCCTCCTACTCCACCGGTGAGGCCCGTGCCAGCCGCTCCACCAACCGCCGCGAATACGGTCACGGCGCGCTGGTCGAGAAGGCTCTCGAGGCCGTGATCCCCGAGGTCGAGGACTTCCCCTACGCCATCCGCGTCGTCTCCGAGGTCCTGTCCTCCAACGGCTCCACCTCCCAGGGCTCCATCTGCGGCACCACCATGGCGCTGATGGACGCGGGCGTGCCTCTCAAGGCTCCCGTGGCCGGCATCAGCTGCGGTCTCATTCAGGACGGCGACGACTTCACCACCTTCATCGACATCCAGGGCGTGGAAGACTTCCACGGCGAGATGGACTTCAAGGTGGCCGGCACCAAGAAGGGCATCACCGCCATCCAGATGGATCTGAAGAACGACGGCCTCAAGCACGAGATCGTCAAGGAAGCCTTCTCCATCACCAAGGAGGCCCGCTTCCAGATCCTGGACGCCATCATGCTCAAGGCGCTGCCTGAACCCCGCAAGGAGCTGGCCAAGACCGCCCCGAAGATGATCCAGATCAAGATCAACCCCGACAAGATCCGCGAAGTCATCGGCACCGGCGGCAAGGTCATCCAGAAGATCACGGCCGACACCGGCTGCAAGATCGACATCCAGGACGACGGCAACATCTTCATCGCCTCCAGCGATATCGAGGCCTGCCGCACCGCCCGCAAGATCATCGAGGACATCGTCTTCGAGCCGGTCGTGGGCGCGCTGTACTACGGCGAGGTCAAGCGCGTGATCTCCAACCTCGGCGCTTTCGTGGAGCTGGCTCCCGGCAAGGACGCCATGTGCCACATCAAGGACCTGGAGTCGGCGACAAGACCTGGGTCAAGTTCACCGGCATCGACGAAAAGGGCCGCTGGAACATCTCCCGCAAGGAAGCGCTCAAGGAGCGCGGCGAGGCCTGATTATTCGGGCCGCCGATAAACGACAAAACAGGGGCAGCCAAGGCTGCCCCTGTTTTTTCTGTATGCGGAAAAGCGAGACTTCTAAAAACTAAAATCTAAAAACGGAGACCTGAAAAAACTGTGAAAACAAGAATTGTTTTCACAGTTTTTTTCAAGTCGTAATCAGGACACGGTTATTCTGGACGCTGAGCTTGCCGGCGCAGAACAGGCGCACCGCGTCGGTCATCAGCGACCACTCGGCCTCCTCCATCACGCGGCGGGACAGGCTTTCGCAGGTGTCGTTGGGCAGGACCACCACCGCGCGCTGGTCGATGAGGCTGCCCACGCGGCCGTCGCTGTCGGCAAAGTAGGAGCTGGCCCCGGTCAGCTTGCAGCCCCGGTCCAGCACCGCCTGGCACACATCGCCCTCGGTTTCCTCGAAGGCGGGGCAGAGGGAGGGCCAGGTGCCGATGATGCGGTTTTTGAACTGGTAGGGGATCACGCCCAGGGACACGTCATAGTCCAGCAGCAGCACCAGCTCGATGTCCATGTCCTTGAGCTTGTTGGCCACGGCCATGCTGTGGGTGGTGATGGTGGGGAACAGATCCGGGTCCACCACATAGGCGCTGATCCCGGCGTTGACGGCGCGGCGCATGGCCCCGCAGTCCTTTTCCGGCGAGATCACGGCCGCCAGCTCAAAATTCGGCAGCTCGCCGAAGTACAGCGCGTCCAGGATCGCCTGGAGCCTTGCCCCGTCGCCGGAGACAAGCGCAGCAGCACGGATCATCCTTTTCCCTCCCCTTGCTTCAAAGCGGTTTTTCCGTTATAATGATGACAGGATGGCGAAAAGCCAAAAAGCTTTTCGCCGCGCCGCTTTTCGGCGCAGCAAAACAGCCAGGCTGTTTTGCCATATATTCATTGCAATGGGCATCGGCGTATGATTCTATGAATCATTCGCTGCCAAATCTGTCGTTTGGCAGCGAAATCAATCGAATCCCCGATTGATTTCGCCAACCGATGGTCATTATACTATTCTCTAACTATCGTATTATACTCAATCCGTCGCCAACGGTCAAGTATTGGAGTCCACGAACATGACAGATCTGTATCTTATCCGACACACCGAAGCCGAGGGGAATCTCTTCCGCGCCATGCAGGGGCATTGGGATGGGGATGTGACCGCCCTGGGGCTGAAGGAGATCGACGCCCTGGCCGCACGCTTTGCCGACGTGGAGATCGACGCGCTGTATGCCAGCGACCTCAAGCGCGCCCGGCTCACCGCCGGGGCCATCCTGCGCACCCACGCGCTGGAGCTGCACACCGTCCCCGCGCTGCGGGAAATCAACGTGGGGCCCTGGGAGGCGCGCTTTTTCGCCGACGTGGGCTTTGAGCAGCCCCGGGAGATGGACCTTTTCATCAACCACGCGGAGGAATTCTCGCTCCCCGGCGCCGAGAGCTACCACGACGTGCGCCGCCGCGCCGCCGCGGCGCTGCGGCAGATCGCCGCGGAGAACGACGGCAAAACCGTCGCCGTGGTCAGCCACGGCGTGACCATCCGCTGTCTGCTGTCCTATATGCTGGAAAAGTCGCTGGACGACCCCTCGCTGCCCATCTGCGGCAACACAGGGGTGTGCCGTGTGCGCTATGAAGACGGCGCGTTCACGGTGCTCTCGGTCAACGACTGCTCGCATCTTGCCTCTCTGGCGCTGCCGACGGTCTCCCGGCGGGAAAACCTGCGGGGCGAGGCCATCGACCCGGCCGTGGAGCGGGACTATTACCGCGCCTGCTACGCCGACGCCTGGGTAAGCGCCCACGGCTCGCTGGCCGGCTATTCCGCCGAGCCGTATCTGGCCGCCGCCCGCGCCCATCACCGTGCCGACCCGGAGGCCGTGCTGCGCATCTGGGACGGCGAGCAGGCCGTGGGGCTGGTAGATCTGGACATCGAGCACGGCCGTCACGCCAATTACGGCTGGATCACGCTGCTGTATCTGGACGAAGCCCACCGGGACCGGGGGCTGGGCGTCCAGCTGCTGGGCCGGGCGCTGCTGCACTATAACCGGATGGGCCGCGCCGCCGTGCGCCTTCACGTGGCCGAGGACAACGCCCGCGCGCTGCGCTTTTACGAAAAGCACGGCTTCCGCCGCCTGTCGAGCGAGACGGGGGCGCTGGGCCGTCTGTATCTGATGGAATACCGATTCGGAGAGAGCCATGCCTGAGAAAAAGCCGAGAATCGAACGTCTGTCCCCTGCGCCGGGGCAGCGCATCCTGGTGGTGTCCGACGTGCACGGCAATCTGCCCTATCTGCACGGCGCGCTGGACCGGGCGCACTTCGGCGGCGACGACCTGCTGATCTTCGACGGGGATTTTCTCGAAAAGGGAGAGCAGAGTCTGGACACGCTGCACGCGGTGATGGAGCTGTGCGCCTCCGGCCGGGCCAGGGCCGTGTGCGGCAACTGCGACGAGTGGGCCGAGATCTTTTCCATGGACCGCGACACCGACGCGCGCATCCGCGAATACCTGCTGTGGCGGGGCTGCGGGCTGATCTGGGACATGTGCGCGCGCATCGGCCGCAGCATCGAAGAGCCGGACTTCACCGCCCTCAAGGCCGCGCTGCGCGAGCCCTTTGCCGCCGAGTGGGATTTTCTTGCGCGCATCCCCCACGCCATCGAGACAGAACACTATATCTTCGCCCACGCCGGCGCGCACGCGGGCAAGCCCCTGGAGGAGCACCGGGTGCAGGAGCTGGTGAAATACGACAACTTCCTGCGCTCGGACGAGAGCTTTGACAAATGGATCGTGGTCGGCCACTGGCCGGTGGTGCTCTACGGCGAGAGTGTGGTCAACGCCAACCCCATCGTGGACCGGCAGCGGAAGATCATCAGCATCGACGGCGGCTGCGTGCTGAAGGACGACGGACAGCTGAACGTGCTGATCATCCCCGAAGAGGGCAGCGAGGACTTTTCCTTCGTATCCTACGACCCCTTCCCCACCGCAAGGGTGACGGAGGACCAGCAAAGCGGCGGGCGCTCCTATTATATCCGCTGGGGCGACAGTCGGGTGCGGGTGCTGCGGCGGGGCGAGGAGTTTTCCCTCTGCCGCCACGAGCGCACCGGATATGAAATGGAGATCCTGACCAAATATCTCTTCACGGACGGGGAGGTCACCGACTGCAACGACTGCACGGACTATGTGCTGCCGCTGCGCCGCGGCGACACCGTCAGCATCGTGGAGCGGACCTCCCGCGGCTATTTTGTCAAGCACAACGGCGTGTCCGGCTGGTACTTCGGCGCGCTGGAGGAGGACTGAGCCATGCCCACGCTTCCCGCGCCAATATGGCAGCTCCTGGCGGTGGTTATGGCCGTGATGAGCATCTTTCTCTTCTGCATGATGGGCATCGACAAGCTCCGGGCCAGGCGCGGCCGCTGGCGCATCAGCGAAAGGGCGCTGTTCGTCTTCGCCCTGCTCTTCGGCGCCGTGGGCGGCACGGCCGGCATGTTCGTCTTTCACCACAAGACCTGGCACTGGTATTTCCGGCTCTGCTTTCCCCTGCTGGCCGCCGCGCAGCTGGCGCTGTGCGTTTTTCTGGCGCTGCGGCGCTGAGGACGGGCGCGCATAACGGCGCATGTTAACGCGCGTTGCTTGCCTGCGCCGCAGTACCGCGTTATGTTTGGGGTGAAAGGAGGAGATCATCCATGCTTAAGGATAATCTGAAGGCCCTGCGCAAAAGCAAGGGTCTGACCCAGGAGGAATTCGCCTCGCGGCTGCACGTGGTGCGTCAGACCGTGTCGAAATGGGAGAGCGGCCAGTCCGCCCCGGATGCGGAGACGCTGCTGCGCATCGGCGAGATCATGGAGGTGCCGGTCAGCGATCTGCTGGGCGAAACGCTGCCCTCCGCCGAGCCGGACGCCGCCGCCGTGCTGGCAGAAAAGCTCTCGGTGGTGACCGAGCAGCTCTCCCGCGAGGCCGAGCGCAAGAGACGCTTCCGGCGCGCCGTATCCGTGGCGGCGCTGGTGCTGGTGCTGGCCTTCGCCCTGTGGGCGGCGCTGACGCTCTTCTCGCTGCACGGCCTCGCGCCGGTGCCGGAGAGTCAGATCATCGGCGGCGCCGACGGCCCCACCTCGGTTTTTGTGAGCGTGCGGGTCTACCCGGCGGAGCTGGCGATCCTGGCGCTGGTGCTGGTGCTCGCCGTCGCGGGGATCGCCACGTCGAAGAAGGACCCCTGAGACACACCCCGATACGCAGCAGACCGCCCGGCGCCTTTGGCGTCCGGGCGGTTGCTTTTTTGCGGGGATGGGCGTATACTTTTTACCGATCTTTCCCCATTATGACGATTCGGAGGAAGCGACATGAAAAATCCCGAAAAGCGCGCCGCGGCCGAGCTCCGCGAGCTCTCCCGGCTGGAAAAGGAGTACAGCCGGCCCAAGGGGGCGCACTATCTGCTGTTCGTAATGCTGGTGCTGACGGTCATCTATGTGGTGGACGAGATCACCTCCAACATGAACGCGGCCATGCAGCCCTATGTGCTCTTCGATCTGTTCCACATCAGCTCCCGCAGCGTCAGCGACAGCACCTACACCGGCGCGATCAACACCGTGGCCCCCTGGCAGGTGGCCTCGAACCTGTTTCTGATCATCACGCCCTTTTATAAGGCTCTGTCGGACAAGTACGGCCGCCGTCTGTTCCTGATGATCAACACCGTGGGCATGGGCGTGGGCATGCTGATCGTCATGACGAGCCAGAGCGTCGTGCAGTATATCCTGGGCATGCTCGCGATGATGTTCTTCACACCCAACGACATGCAGGTGCTCTATATCATGGAGACCGCGCCAAAGGCCAAGCGCGCCACCTACAGCTTTGTTGCCAAGGGCATCGCGCTCATCAGCGTATCGCTCATCGGCGTGTTGTCCCGCGCTTTCCTGCGCGAGGACGCGCCTGGCAGCTGGCGCATGGTCTATCTGATCCCGGTGATCGTGGCCATCGTGATCGGGCTGGTGTCCTTCCTGCTGGTGCGGGAGACCCCCGTGTTCGTCGAGCAGCGCCGCGCCTGGCTGTCGCTGTCCGAGGACGAGCGCAGGGCGCGCGCCGCGGCCGAGGCAAAATCCGGCGCCTCGGAGGAGGGCGGCGTGTTCCGCGCGCTGAAGTTCATCTTCAAGACGCCCCAGCTGCGCTGGATCCTGATCGCGGGCTTCCTGTTCTTCGCCACCACCTTTTACACCTCCTACTACGCCACCGTGCTGGAGGGCGCCATGTCCACGGAGCTGGTCGCCGTCGCGCTGATCGTCTATCCCTTCTTCAACGGCCTCGTCACGATCGCCAGCGGCTTCTTCTCCGACAAGCTGGGGCGCAAAAAGGTATGTGTGCTGCTGGGCTCTCTGGCCCTGGTGGGGCTGGCCCTGTTCGTGCTGGCCTGCCGTCTGGGCTGGGGGCCCGTGGCCGCCGGCATCGCCTACGGCTGCTCCATCGGCGGACTGTGGTCCATGTCCGACACCATCATCCTCACGATGCCCGCCGAGTCCTCGCCCTCCGGCATGCGCTCGTCCGTCATGGGCACGATCTCGGTGATGATCGGCGCGGGCATGTTCATCGGCCAGATCCTCTTCATCGTGCTGCAGAACTTTGTGAGCATGGATCTGCTGTTCCTGTTCATCTGCGTGCCCTTCATGGCCCTGTCGCTGCTGGTGCTGCTGACGAAGGTCAAGGAGACGCGGGACGTGGATCTGGACAGCATCACCGCCGACACCTACCGCTGAGGTCCGTACAACGTACAACAAAAACAGCCGTTCCCCGCTTTTGCGGCGGGGAACGGCTGTTTTGCGTTTGTCCTTAGTAAGCGATGATTAATGGCGCAAGAGCAGATTGCGAGAGAATTTGTGTTCTGATGAAGGCAGTTTTTTGCAGGAATACTTTGTGTATTGCAAGAAAAACTGACAAAGTCAGGGCGCAAATTGTCCGCAAGATGCCGATGGGCCATTGATCAGCGTTTACTTTATTCGAACTGGCTGGCGTAGAGCCTGTAATAAAAGCCCCGGCACTCCATCAGGCTCTCGTGGGTGCCCTGCTCCACCACGTCCCCGTGGTCCAGAACCAGGATGCGGTCCGCGTTCTGGATCGTGGACAGGCGGTGGGCGATGACGAAGCAGGTGCGGTCCTTCATCAGACTGCGGATCGCCTTCTGCACCTGGCGCTCGGTGGCGGTGTCCACGTTGCTGGTGGCCTCGTCCAGGATGAGCATATTGTTGTTGTACAGCATGGCCCGTGCGATAGTCAGCAGCTGCTTCTGGCCCTTGGAGATGTTGCCGCCGTCCTCGCTGATGACGGTGTTGTAGCCCTCCGGCAGGCGCATGATGGTGTTGTGGATGCGGGCGGCCTTCGCCGCGGCCACGACCTCGTCCATGGTGGCGCCGGCCTTGCCGTAGGCGATGTTGTCGAAGATCGTGCCGTGGAAGACCCAGGTGTCCTGCAGCACCATGGCGTAGCTGCGGCGCAGACTGCGGCGCGTATAGTCGCGGCAGTCGCGCTCGTCCAGGAGCACCGCGCCCTCCGAGGCGTCGTAAAAGCGCATGAGCAGGTTGATGATCGTGGTCTTGCCCGCGCCGGTGGGGCCGACGATGGCGATGGTCTGGCCGGGCCGGGCCTCCAGATTCAGATCGTGCAGGATCGTCTTGCCCGGCACATAGCCGAAGGAGACGTCGCGGATCTGCACATGGCCCCGGCAGTTCTCCAGCTCTGCGGCGTCGGCGGCGTCCGGCTCCTCCTCGCTCTGATCCAGCAGCTGGAAGATGCGCTCCGCCGCGGCAAGGGCCGAGTAGAGCTCGTTGATGATGTTGGAGATCTCGTTGATGGGGCCGGAGAACTTGCGGCTGTAGAGCACGAAGCTGGAAATCTGGCCCAGGCCCACCGCGCCCAGCAGATACAGCGCCGCGCCGCCCATGCCGATGGCGGCCAGGCCGAAGTTGTTGATCATGCCGATGGTGGGGCCCATGGTCATGCCCAGACCGTCCGCGTCCCGGTAGGCCTCGGCGGCCGTGCGGTTGATGGTGCGGAAGCGTTCGCACATGGCGTCCTCGTGGGCGTAGGCCAGGATCGTCTTCTGGCCGGTGAACATCTCCTCGGCAAAGCCGTTCATCTCGCCGTAGGCCGCGCTGCGCCGGGCATAGCGCGGGCGGGTCTTTTTGCCCATGGCACGGGTGAAGAGGATGGAGGCGGGGATCGTGAAGGCCATGCACAGCACCAGCGGCGGCGAGATGATGCACATCATCGTGAAGCTGCCCGCCACGGTGACCACGCTGGTCAGGATCTGGATCACGTCGGTGGACAGGCAGGTGCTGACCACGTCCACGTCGTAGGACACGCGGCTGATGATGTCGCCGGCCTGGTGGGTGTCGAAAAAGCTGACCGGCATGCGCATGAGCTTGGCAAACACGTCGCGCCGCATGTTCCGGGCCACGCGCCGCCCCACCCGCATCATGCCGAAATTGACCAGAAAGCTCATCACGTTGCTGCCCACATAGGCCGTGAGCATCCACAGCGCATAGCGCCGCACCAGGGCAAAGTCCACCTTGCCGGGGCCAGCCTCGGTGACGCCGATGGCCTTGCCCGCAAAGCGCGGACCCATCAGATTGCCGATATTGCTCAGAAAAGCGCAGAGGAGAAACAGCAGCACCAGATACCGGTAGGCCATCAGATAGCGGATGATGCGCGCGAGCGTGCCGCGGGCGTCCTTGGGCCTGCTCTGGGGCCGTGTGCGATCACGGGGACCGGCCATTGCCTCTCCTCCTTTCAGGCCATGTCGCCCATCTGGATCTTGTAGATCTCCCGATAGGCTTCACAGCTTTTCAGCAGCTCCTCGTGACTGCCCAGGCCGATGCAGCGGCCGTTGTCCATCACCAGGATCTGGTCCATGCCCATGACGCTGCTGACGCGCTGGGCGATCATGATAAGCGTGGCGTCCGGGTGGCGCGCCAGAATGGCGCGGCGCATCAGGGCGTCGGTCTTGTAGTCCAGGGCGCTGGAGCTGTCGTCCAGCACCAGGATCTCCGGGTCCGCCGCCAGAGCCCGGGCCACCAGCAGGCGCTGCTTCTGGCCGCCGGACAGATTGGCGCCCTTGATGGCCGCCCGGTAGTCCAGCCCCTCGTCCAGGGCGTCCACAAACTCCGCGGCCATGGCGTCCTCCACCGCCGCGCGCACGGCCTCATCGCTCAGCTCGCGGCCGAAGGCGATGTTCTCGCGCAGGCTGTCGCGGAAGATCATGTCGTTCTGGAACACCGCGCCGAAGCGGCGGCGCAGCGTGTCCTTGTCATAGCTGCGCACGTCCCGCCCGTCCACGAACACGTGCCCCTCGGAGGCATCGTAAAAGCGCATGAGCAGGTTGATGATCGTGGTCTTGCCGCAGCCCGTGGGGCCGATGATGCCCAGGCTGCCGCCCCGGGGGATGGAAAAGGAGATCCGGTCCAGCGCCTTCTCCCGCTTTTCCCCGGCAAAGCCCGCGCCGCCGCCCTCGCCCTCGCCGTAGCGGAAGCCCACATCCTCGAAGCGGATGAAGCCCTCGCCGGAGGGGCGGGCGGCCTCTGTCCCGGACAGGACCGTCTGATCCGTCTGGGTCTGCAGCACGGCGTCGATGCGGTCGGCGCTGGCGCTGGCGCGGCTGAGCGTCATGAAGATGCGGTTGAGGCCCATGACGCCCATGGCGATCATGTTGAAATAGGTCAGAAAGGCCAGGATCACGCCGGGCTTGATCTCCCCGGAGTTGACGCGTCCGGCGCCGAAGAGCACCACCAGCGTCAGCCCCACGTTCAGACACAGCTGCATGAAGGGGCCGGGGATGGCCATGACGGTGGAGGCGGCGATGTCCTGGCGGGTCATGGCCTGGTTGGCCGCGGCGAAGTGCTCCTGCTCATAGTCCTCCTTGCACAGGGCCTTGACCACCCGGATGCCCGTGATATTCTCGCGCATGATGCGCACCACCGCGTCCAGCCGCTCCTGCACCCGGGCGAAGAGCGGGATGCCCCGCGAGGACACCAGCAGGATGACGCCCATCAGAAACGGCAGCATCACCACCAGGATCATGGCCAGCTGCCAGTCCATGGTCAGCGCCACCAGCAGCCCGCCGAAGAGCATGATCGGCGCGCGGACAAACAGGGTCTGGAACTGCTGGACGGCGCTCTGGACGTTGTAGCTGTCGCTGGTCATGCGGGAGATCAGACTGGGCAGGGTGTAGGTGTCGAACTGGCTGCCGGAGAGATTGGCGGTTTTGGCGAAAAGCGCCTGGCGCACGTCAAAGCTGATGCGGTGGGCGTTGTTGACAGCCGTGCGGTTGGCCAGCACGTTCAGCGTCCGGCACACAAAGGCCGCCAGGAACATCAGCGCGCCCCAGCCGATGACCGCGCGCATTTGCCCCTGCGGCACCACGTCGTCAATGATATGTTCGAGAATGTAGGGCAGCAGCAGCTCAAACATCGTGGCAAAGAGCTTGATGAGGATGGCCGCGGCCACCGCGCTGCGATAGATCCAGAGCTGGCGCTTGAGTAGCTTCATGGCTGCCTCTCCCCTCCCTTCAACGGTTGAATACTGTCGTAATATGGATATTATGAGCCATCGAAAAAAACTTTGTCAACCTTTTTTGCACCGCTGCGGCAGAATAGCGGAAAACCCCTCCGCCCGGCCGGGCGGAGGGGTTTGGTGTTTTTTTACGCTGCGCAAGACTGAGGCTCACGCTTTACTTGGTAAGGTTGTCCTTGCCGGTCCAGCCCATGCGGCCGTCGTCGGCGACAAAGAAGTAATAGCCCTTGCACTCCGCGATTACCGTGACAGCGGTGCCGGCGTTGATGGAGCCCAGGTTGCCATTGCCGGTGGCGGGCTTGGGCAGGATCAGCAGGGCGGCGTTTTTCGTCATCGCCACGGTCATGCGCTCGCTGACGTCAAGGCGATCGTCGGCATAGGGCAGCTCCAGCCTGACCTTACCCGTAGAGATCGTGGAATAGCTGCGGGAATTCTTCTCCGCCTCCTCCGCAACCGTCCAGAGCTCGTCGCTGGTGTAGGAGCCGTAGCCGTCGCCCGGCGCCGCGTTCGTCCCGCCGACGCTGGTGCGTCCGGTTCTGGCCGGGGAGGCGCCGTCCGTTTCGGTGAAATAGTCCTTGCTGTTCCAGCCCATGCGGCCGTCGTCGTCCACAAAGAAGTAGTAGCCCTTGCTCTCTGCGATTACGGTGACCTCGGTGCCGGCGGCGATCGATCCAATATCATTTGCGTCGGCGTCTGGCTTTGGCAGGATCAACAGGTCTCCGTTTCCGGTCTTCCCGACTGTCATACGCTCGGTGACATCAAACCTCTCGTTGTCACGGGGGAACTCCATGTCCTCCATGTCGTGGAATGAAATGTATGTTGTTGCACATAATGCACTTAAGAGCCTAACCTCCGAATACCGGGCGAACACGTCAACGGGTCGTTCGATCTGGCAGGCACTCACGTCCACCTCAGCGATTTCCTCATATTCGGTCGGAGCCTCGCTGTTCGCATCGTTGAGATAGAACTCAGCCGAGAATGTCTTTAGCGGTCCCTCGCGGAAAAGCACTTCACACATGAAGTACCCGAGAGTCTTCGGCTCCAGATTTTTCATGTAGCCATGTATGCCCCACTCCTGTTCCCCGTTGAGGAAGATCTTTTCCGGACCGATCTCCTCTAAGAAGCGCTCGGTATCGTTTCTGACCTCGAAGAACACATAGACCGCTTCGTTGAGCGTAGAGGGCGGGGTGATATCGTCCAGCCCCAGCACCGTCAGCTGCAGGCTGTCGCGGTCATATATACTGACGCGCTCTCCTCCGACAGGGTAGGGCGCTGTCCTGGTGTCGCTTACCGGGACGCTGACCCATTCGCTGTGGGGCGGGTTATCGCGGATTTCCCAATTATAATGATTCTCGTAGTAATCGTAGTAAGCAAGGGAGAACTCCAGCGTCTTGATTCTGTCGATCCCGGCCAGGCCGAGCAACGTCGTGTTCACCATCAGATACCCGTTTGCAGTCTCGCCCTCACTCACCTCGCAGTACAAATACGCTTGGATCGTCTTTCCGTTGACGTGGATGGATTCTGTCTGAAAGGCCATATACCCCTCAAAGCATGACAGCTCAAAAATGTATATCTCCCAGTCGTTGTACGTTATCTGCTCGGCCGCATCGCCGAATAACGTGCAACCCAGCCAAAAGGGAGTGTCCGGAGAAACGTAAAGTCCCTCAACGAAATCATCAGCGGCTCTCCATCTCTCAAGCAGTTCTCTGGTTTCTTCCGGAGACGCTGCGCGCAATAGCTTGGCGCGGCAAGTCTCGTCGTTGATGATCACAGTAGGCGTGACGCTCAGTTTTCCCTTTCCCTCGGCGAAGGCAGTCGGGAGCAGACTCAGAAAAAGGACCATTAGCAGGATCAGCGCGCAGAGCCGTTTCGTACTGCGGCTCCTGTTCTTTGTCTTTTTACTCTCACATTCAGTTTTACGCATTTTTTCCTCCCTGTTTTTGATCCGCGCATCTTTTGCACAGGCCGCGCAAAGTCCACCCGCGGGGCGTGCGCCAGCCGACCGGCCTCCGACATACGCGGGGTCCAGTCGGGTTTTTCACATGTCGGAGAAACGTATCTTACTTCTTAAGGTTGTCCTTGCCCGTCCAGCCCATGCGGCCGTCGTCGGCGACAAAGAAATAATAGCCCTTGCACTCCGCGATCACCGTGACAGCGGTGCCGGCGTTGATGGCGCCCAGGTTGCCATTGCCGGTGGCGGGCTTGGGCAGGATCAGCAGGGCGGCGTTTTTCGTCATCGCCACAGTCATGCGCTCGCTGACGTCAAGGCGCTCATTGGCATAGGGCAGCTCCAGCGTGGTCTTGCCCGTAGAAATTGTGGAGTAGTTGCGGGAATTCTGTGCCGCCGCCTCTGCCGCAGCCCAGAGCTCGTCATTTGTGTAGGAGCCATAGTCCTCCTGCGGCGCCGCGTTCGTGCTGCCGACGCTGGCGCGTCCGGTTCTGGCCGGGGAGGCGCCGTCCGTTTCGGCGAAATAGTCTTTGCCGTTCCAGCCCATGCGGCCGTCGTCGGCGACAAAGAAATAGTAGCCCTTGTATTCGGCGATCACCGTGACCTTCGTCCCGGCCTTGATGGTATCCAGCGCGCCGTGGCCGTTCTCGGGCTTGGGCATGATGTAGATGGCGCCGTTTTTGGTGAACTTGACCTCCATGCGCAGCGAGCTGTCCAGATGCTCCTCGGGATAGGGCAGCTCAAGCGCGGTCTTGGTGTTGGAGACGGTGGAGTAATTGCGGCAGGTCTTTTCCGCCTCCAGGGCCAGCTCGATCAGCTCGTCGTCGGTGTAGTCGCCGTAGTCCTCCTCCGGGGCCGGGGTGGCGGTGGGCACGGTATTACGGTGCCAATCGGCCGAGGCGGGGGCGCATAATACCGGGATCAGCAGCACGCACAGCATGACCAGTGCCAGCAGCGTCCGCGCGAAGCGGTGGAAAAGATGCTTAGTATACGATACGTGTTTCATCGTTTTTTCTCCTTCAAGTATTATCCCGGCGCGCGGGGCGCCGACCCTTTTGATTGGATTACGCTTCCATTTTACTATATTTCCCATTAAAAAGCAAGGCCAGAAAGTCCTTATACGCGGAGAGTTTCAAAAAAACGCACGGCGGGGCTTGTTCCCCGCCGTGCATTCCGGTATTCGGCAGCTCATTCGTATTCGATGGTGGCGCAGGGCTTGGGTGTGAAGTCGTAGAGCACGCGGTTGACGCCCTTGACCTCGCCCGTGATGCGCGCAACCAGCTTGTGCATCAGCGCGAAGGGGATCTCCTCGACAGTGGCG
>ONSQ01000061.1 GCA_900320465.1 uncultured Eubacteriales bacterium | reverse complement strand
AAAAACAGCGCATTGGCCGGAGACTCCCTCCGGCGGGAACAAGTTTCCGGTTAAAGGAAATGCGCAATCCATTATTCGAAAGGATGATAGAACAATATGGCACGTATAGCCGGCGTTGACCTGCCCAAGGACAAGAGAATCGAAATTGGTCTCACTTACGTCTATGGCATCGGCAGAACCAGCGCACTGAAGATTCTGGAGATGACCGGAATCAACCCCGACACGAGAGTCAAGAACCTCACCGACGAGGAAGAGAACAAGCTGCGTGAGTGCATCGACCACAACTTCATCGTTGAGGGCGACCTGCGCCGTCAGACCGCGCTGGACATCAAGCGCCTGACCGAGATCGGCTGCTACCGCGGCCAGCGTCATCGCCGCGGCCTGCCCGTGCGCGGCCAGAGAAGCAAGACCAACGCGCGCACCCGCAAGGGCCCGAAACGCACCATCGCCAATAAGAAGAAGTAAGGAGGGATATGAGTCATGGCAGCTGCCAACAACAAGAAGAAAGTCGTCAGAACGCGCCGTCGCGAGCGCAAGAACATTGAAAAGGGCCAGGTTCATATCAGCTCTTCCTTCAACAACACCATGGTGACCATCACCGATACGCAGGGCAACGCCATTTCCTGGGCGTCCGCGGGCGGCCTTGGCTTCCGTGGAAGCAAGAAGTCTACCCCCTTCGCCGCACAGACCGCCGCCGAGACTGCCGCCAAGGCAGCCATGGAGCACGGCCTGAAGACCGTTGAGGTCTTTGTCAAGGGCCCCGGCTCGGGTCGTGAAGCCGCCATCCGCGCGCTGCAGACCGCCGGTCTTGAAGTGACGATGATCAAGGACGTCACCCCCATCCCGCACAACGGCTGCCGTCCTCCGAAGCGTCGCCGCGTCTAATAAAGGAGGGAAGACCAAATGGCTAAGAATACGCAACCGATTGCGAAGCGCTGCAAGGCGCTCGGCATCAGCCCTGCCGTTATGGGCTACAATAAAAAGGAAACCACCCGCAACAGCAACACCCAGACCAGACGCAAAAAGTCTGAGTACGCGACCCAGCTGCAGGAAAAGCAGAAGGTCAAGTTCATCTACGGTGTTCTCGAGAAGCAGTTCCTCGGCTACTACGAGAAGGCAGTCCGTATGCCCGGCAAGGCCGGCGACAACCTGCTGATCCAGCTCGAGAGCCGTCTGGACAACGTTGTGTTCCGTCTCGGCTATGCCACGACCCGCCGCGAGGCGCGTCAGCTGGTCAACCACGGCCACTTCACGGTCAACGGCAAGAAGGTCAACATCCCCAGCTACCAGGTGAAGCCGGGCATGGTGATCGAGCTCAAGGAGAGCAGCCGCAAGATCGAGCGCTTCAAGGAAAATGTGGAAGCCAACTCCAGCATCGCTGTTCCGCGCTGGCTGGAATTTGATCCCAACACGCTGGTTGGCAAGGTCGTCGCCGCGCCCACCAGAGAGGACATTGAATTCCCCGTCGAAGAGCATCTCATCGTCGAGTTGTACTCCAAGTAAGACACCCTCACTCCTGGGGAACCGCCGTCTCGCGGCGGAACGCCGAAGGGAAGAGCGAAGCTGCCCTTCCCCCGGCGCAGCGCGCTGCGTGAGGTGCGCGTTCTCCCCACACGCCAAAGCCATCGCAGGCGCCTTTTGCAGGCGCAAACATGATAAGGAGGGTACGAAAACCATATGATTGAAATTAAGAAGCCGCGTATCGAGTGCATCGAGACACCGACGGACAGCTCCTACGGCAAGTATGTCGTTGAGCCTCTGGAGCGCGGCTATGGCACGACGCTTGGTAACTCTCTTCGCAGGGTTCTCCTCTCCTCGCTGCCCGGCACGGCATGCACCAGCATCAAGATCGCCGGTGTGCAGCATGAGTTTTCCACCATCCCCGGTGTGAAGGAAGACGTGACGGAGATCGTTCTGAATGTCAAGAGCATCATCGCCCGTCTCCACAGCAACGAGCCCAAGACCGTCTACATTGAAGCCTCCGGCGAAGGCGTTGTCACCGCCGGCGACATCAAGGCGGACGCCGAGGTGGAGATCCTCAACCCCGAACAGCCCATCGCCACGCTGGGCCCGGACGGCGCTCTGAACATGGAGCTGGTCCTGGACCATGGCCGGGGCTATGTTTCCGCCGACAAGAACAAGAATCCCCAGATGCCCATCGGCACGATCCCCGTCGATTCCATCTACACGCCGGTGCTGAAGGTCAACTACACGGTGGAGAACACCCGTGTTGGCAACCAGACCGACTTTGACAAGCTGACGCTTGAAGTGTGGACGGACAAGACGATGACCGCGCGGGATGCTGTCAGCCTCGGCGCGAAAATCCTCTGCGACCACTTCACGCTTTTCACCGATCTTTCCGACACCGCCGGCATGAACTCCATCGTCGTCGATCACGTTGAGAAGGAGCCCGACACCATGCTCAAGATGTCCATCGAAGAGCTGGATCTGTCCGTGAGAAGCTTCAACTGCCTCAAGCGTGCGAACATCAATACTGTCGAGGACCTGGTCAGCAAGACTCAGGACGAGATGATCAAGGTCCGCAACCTCGGCCGCAAGTCTCTGGAAGAGGTTGAGCACAAGCTCACCATGATGGGACTTTCGCTGGCAAGCGAGGATAATCAGTAAGGCTCTACAGCCCTAATAAGGAGGAAATGCAACTATGCCCGGAACAAGAAAGCTCGGCAAGCCGACCGATCAGCGCATGGCGATGCTCCGTCAGCAGGTCACCGATTTTCTGGATAAAGGCCGGATGGAGACCACCGTTACCCGCGCGAAGGAGATCGCTCCTCTCGCTGAGAAGATGATCACCCTCGGCAAGGCGGCGGACCTGGCGTCCTACCGTCAGATGCTCAGCTTCATCACCCGTGAAAACGTGGCGAAGAAGGTCAAGGATGAGCTGGCCGGCAAGTATGCCGAGCGCAACGGCGGCTACACCCGCATCACCCGCATCGGCACCCGCCGCGGCGATGCAGCCGAGATGGCCGTTATCGAGCTCGTCTGATCTGCAGCAGATCAAACACATACCGAACAAAAGCCCGAAGGATTTTTCCTTCGGGCTTTTATTATCCTCCGAAGCCCCCGGACAGGGCCTGTGGATCAACAGGCGCATTCGTGACAGCGGACAAGCCTTCCCCCACCCGGAAAAATGACAGCTTGACAAAGTTTTGCCTTGTTGTTACGAATCGTTGACAATCCCCCGGGATTTGATTAAACTGACAGTATCCTGAGAAAAGCGGGTGCTGCAGCATGAAAGTCATCTTGGACCACCTCACCAAAAAGTTCCCCAGCCGCAATAAAAAGGACAAGACCGAGGTCATCGCCGTCAATGACATGAGCATCGAGATCCCGGACGGCAAGCTGGTCGGCCTGCTGGGCCCCTCCGGCTGCGGCAAGAGCACCGCCCTGAACCTGATCTGCGGGCTCGAAACGCCCACCTCCGGCCGGGTGCTCTTCGGCGACGACGATGTGACCGCTCTGCCGCCCGAAAAGCGCGGCGTGGGCCTGGTTTTCCAGAACTACGCCCTCTATCCGCATCTGACCGTGCGCCAGAACATCCTCTTCCCGCTGCAGAACCTGCGGGGAGCCGACAAGCTCTCCAAGGAGGAGATGGAAAAGCGCATGCTCGCCGCCGCCTCCCTGGTCCAGATCGACGGCCTGCTGGAGCGCAAGCCCAGCGAGATGTCCGGCGGCCAGCAGCAGCGCGTGGCCATCGCCCGCGCCCTGGTCAAGACGCCCCGGGTGCTGCTGCTGGACGAGCCGCTGTCGAACCTGGACGCCCGCCTGCGGCTCCAGACCCGCGAGGAGATCCGCCGCATCCAGCGGGAGACCGGCGTCACCACGGTTTTCGTCACCCACGACCAGGAGGAGGCCATGAGCATCTCCGACGTGATCGTGGTCATGAAGGACGGCCTGCTCCAGCAGACCGGCGAGCCCCAGGAGGTCTACAACGACCCGGCCAACCTGTTTGTGGCCAGGTTCCTGGGCACGCCGCCCATCAACGTCTTTGACGGGGCCGTGCGCTGCGGCAGACTGTACCTGGGCGAGGACGCGATCATGGAGGTCGCCGGCGTGGCCGACCGGCCTGTCACCGTGGGCATCCGGCCCGAGGGTTTCCGCGTCCGGGACGACGGACCGATGGTCTGCGCGCTCCAGGCGGTGGAGGTCATGGGCCGCGACACCACCATCGTCTCCACCCACCCCACGCTCCAGGGCAGCTCCATCCGCTCCATCATCAGCGCCGAGTATGCCGAGGGCGTCTCCGGCGACACGGTGCGCTTCTACCTCAAGGAATCCAAGGTCCACCTCTTCGACCCGGACAGCGGCGAGCGCATCCGCGCCCAAAGCCTGAAGGCGCTGTGAGGGTCTGCCCATGAAGAACAACGGCTATAAGGGCTGGCTGTATCTGCTGCCCGCCATCCTGTTTCTTGGCGCGTTCATGGTGTATCCGCTCATCGACGTGTTCGTCTACTCCTTTGAGGAGGGCTACAACTCCGCCTCCCAGAGCTTTTTCGGCACCGGTCTGTACAACTATCGCTACGTGCTGCGGGACGAGTATTTCCTCCAGGCGCTGAAGAACACCTTCCTGCTGGTGGTCATCACGGTGCCCCTGTCCACGCTCTTTGCGCTTTTGATCTCCGTGGCGCTCAACTCCATCAAGAAGCTGCGGGACCTGTTTCAGACCATCTATTTTCTGCCCTACGTCACCAACACCCTGGCCGTCGGCCTGGTGTTCATGATCCTGTTCAAGAAGACCGCCTACACCGACGGTCTGGTGAACCTGGTCATCAACTTTTTCGGCTCGCCCTCCGTGGACTTCATCGAGGGTCCCTACTGGGCCAAGATGTTTGTGCTGTGCTTTTACACGATCTGGGTGGTGCTGCCCTTCAAGATCCTGATCCTGACCAGCGCTCTGGCCAGCGTGCGCCAGGATTTCTACAACGCCGCCCGGCTGGACGCCACGCCCAAGTGGCGCGTTTTCACCCGCATCACCCTGCCGATGATCTCGCCGCAGCTGTTCTATCTCATCATCACTGGCTTCATCGGCGCCTTCAAGGCCTACAGCGACGCGGTGGCCATCTTCGGCACCGATCTGAACGCCGCCGGCATGAACACCATCGTGGGCTATGTCTACGACATGCTCTACGGCAACAGCGGCGGCTGGCCGTCCTACGCCTCGGCCGCGGCCATCATCCTGTTCGCCATCGTGCTGACCATCACCTGCATCAACCTGCTGGTCAGCCGCAAGCACGTGTACTACGTCTGAGAGGGGAGGAGAGAGGATGCAAACCGTCAAAGACAGCTCCGCGCGCTCCCGCGTGGGCAAGACGCTGGTGTATCTCTTCCTGGCCGTCTGGGCGCTGCTGGTGCTCTTCCCGTTCTACTGGATGCTCCTGACCTCCCTCAAGAGCTACGCCGCCTACAACAGCGAGTACATCCCGCGCTTTTTCACGGCCGCGCCGACGCTGCAGAACTATGCCGACGCCTTCACCGCCGTGCCCCTGGGCAAGTATTTTCTCAACACCGTGATCTTCACGCTCATCACCACCGCCGTCATGCTTCTGGTGACGGTGCTGGCGGCCTTTGCCTTTTCCCGGCTGGAGTTCCGCGGCAAGGATCTGGTGTTCACCTTCTTCCTGGCGCTGATGATGATCCCCAGCGAGCTGGTGGTCATCACCAACTTCCAGACCATCACCAACGCGGGTCTGCGCAACACCTTCACGGGCCTGATCCTGCCGTCGGTGACCTCGGTGTTCTACATCTATCTGCTCAAGGAGAACTTCGAGCAGATCCCCGATGAGCTCTACCGGGCCGCCAAGGTGGACGGCACCAGCGATTTTCACTATCTGACAAGGGTCATGATCCCCATCTGCCGCCCGACGATCATCACCGTCACGATCCTCAAGGTCATCGAGTGCTGGAACAGCTTCGTCTGGCCGCGTCTGATCACCGACGACGCCAACTATTTCCTCGTGTCCAACGGCATCCAGGCCATCCGCGAAAACGGCTTTGGCCGCGAAAACATCCCGGCCATGATGGCCGCGGTGGTGGTGATCTCCGTGCCGCTGATCGTGCTGTTCCTGCTGTTCCGCAACAAGATCATGGCCGGCGTATCGAGAGGAGGCACCAAGGGATGAAAACGCTCAAACGCGCCTCTTCGCTTCTGCTGGCCCTGCTGTGCCTGCTGACCCTCTCCGCCTGCCACGGCTCGCGCGGCTATGACGACTTTGTCATGCCCGAGAGCTTTGATAGCTCCCGCAGCTATGAGATCAGCTTCTGGGCCAAGAACGACACCAACAAGACCCAGACCGAGATCTACCAGAAGGCCATCGCGGACTTTGAGGCGCTCTATCCCAACATCCACGTCAGCATGCGCCTCTATACCGACTACGGCAAGATCTATAACGACGTCATCACCAACATCGCCACCGGCACCACGCCCAACGTCTGCATCACCTATCCCGACCATATCGCGACCTACCGGACAGGCACGAACTGCGTCGTGCCGCTCGACGGGGTCTTTGACGACCCGCGCTACGGTCTGGGCGGCAGCGAGCTGCGCTTTGACGGCCCGACGAAGGACGAGATCATCCCCCAGTTCCTGCGTGAATGCGCCATCGACGGCACGACCTACGCCCTGCCCTTCATGCGCTCCACCGAGGCCTGCTACATCAACAAGACGATGCTGGAGCAGATGGGCTACGAGGTTCCGGACGTGCTGACCTGGGACTTCGTGTGGGAGGTCTCCGAGCAGGCGATGGAAAAGAACGCCGACGGGACCTTTGCCGTCAACGGCCAGAAGGTCATGATCCCCTTTATCTACAAATCCACCGACAACATGATGATCCAGATGCTGCGCCAGATGGGAGCGGGCTATTCCGACGAGGCGGGCAACATCCTGATCTTCAATGACGACACCCGCGCGATCCTCCGCACCGTGGCCGAGCACGCTGCGTCCCGCGCCTTCTCCACCTTCAAGATCTCCAGCTACCCCGGCAACTTCTTCAACGCGGGCCAGTGCCTGTTTGCCGTGGACTCCACCGCCGGCGCCACCTGGATGGGCAGCGACGCACCGCTGCTGGACATCAGCGCGGACAAGGTCGTGGCCTTTGAAACGGCCCTGCGCGCCGTGCCCCAGTTTGACCCCGCTCATCCCCGGATGATATCCCAGGGCCCGTCGGTCTGCGTGTTCAACAAGCACGATCCGCAGGAGGTGCTGGCCTCCTGGCTCTTTACCCAGTGTCTGCTGACCAACGAGGTCCAGATCGCCTATTCCGAAACCGAGGGCTATCTCCCCGTCACCTCCAAGGCGCATGAGAGCGCGGAGTACCGCGACTATCTCTCCCGCGCCGGCGAGGACAACGACCGCTATTACGCCGTCAAGATCGCGGCCTCCCGACTGCTGCTGGAGAACACGAACAACACCTTCACCACCCCGGTGTTCAACGGCTCCACCTCGCTGCGCAACGCGGCGGGGCAGCTGATCGAGGAGACGGCCAAGTCCGTGCGCCGGGGCGAAACGGCGGACGAGGCGTACTTTGACGAGCTGTTCAAGAGCGTCACGGCCCTCTACCGCCTGGACCAGCGCAGCGTGACCGCTGCGGACGGCGCTTCCCTCGGCCCGCTGCCGGCGGAGGCCCGTGCGCTGCTGATCGTGTTCGGCGCCACCTGGCTCGGGATCGGGCTCTACGTTCTGTCCGAGCTGGTGAAAACCAGGCGCGCAAAACGCTGAGCCTCAGCGCATTAGCGCGCCCACGGCTTTCTTGACTTTTAGGCGCGTGATGCTATAATAATAGGGTAACCCGAAAGGGATAAAAACCTGAAATAACATGATGAAGAGGAGATCACAATGAAAAAGCTTATCGCACTGCTTCTCGCTTTAACGATGGTTCTCTGCCTGGCCGCCTGCGGCCAGAAGGCGGCGGAGACCGACATTTTCGCCAAGGGTGAGGGCGTCATGACGGCCGCGGAATACCAGGCTGCCGCCGTGGACACCGCCGTCACGGTCGAGACCTTTGTCCAGGCCAAGCAGGGCTGGTGGGAGAAGGACGGCGTCGGCGTTGCCTCGTTCTACACCCAGGACAAGGACGGCGGCTACTTCCTGTACAACATGCCCTGCAGCCAGGAAGACTACAACAAGCTCGTCCCCGGCACGAAGATCAAGGTCACCGGCTACAAGGCCGAGTGGGCCGGCGAGGTTGAGATCATCGACTCCAGCTTTGAGATCCTGGAGGGCAGCTATGTGGCCGAGCCCAAGGACGTCACCGCGCTGCTGGGCACGGACGACCTGGTCAAGGAGCAGAACACCTATATCGCGGTCAACGGACTGACCGTAGCCCCCGCCAATGACGCGGGCGCTCCCTTCCTGTTCAACTGGGACGGCTCCGGCGCTGAGGGCGACGATCTGTACTTCTACCTCACCGACGGCACCAACACCTACTCCTTCACCGTTGAGTCCTATCTCTGCGGCCCGGATACCGAGGTCTATAAAAAGGTCATGAGCCTCGGCGTCGGCGACACCGTGGACGTGCTGGGCTTCCTCTACTGGTACGAGGGCTCCCAGCCCCACGTGACGGACGTCATCTTCAAGTAATATCCGCACACACATTACGCCGCAGCCTGTTAAGGCTGCGGCGTATATTTTTTTCACCCGTGGGGGAGAATACTTCCTGTCCGGTACATACAATGGATTGGGCGAAATCTCTTTCCCCGGAGTGAACAACCATGAGCAGCGTAAAACGCGGAGAGATCTATTACGCCGACCTCAGCCCCGTGGTCGGCAGCGAGCAGGGGGGCATGCGCCCCGTGCTGATCGTACAGAACGACACCGGCAACCGCCACAGCCCCACGGTCATCGCCGCAGCGATCACCAGTCGGCTGGACAAGGCCAAGCTGCCCACCCACATTCTGGTGGGGGCGCGCAGCGTGGGGCTCAACCGTGACAGCATCATTCTGCTGGAGCAGATCCGCACCCTGGACAAATCCCGTCTCAAGGAGCGCATGGGCCGTCTGGACGACGCCACCATGAGCGCCGTGGACGCGGCCCTGGCCGTCAGCTTCGGCCTGGCCGACCGGAACAGCCTTTCCGGGTGAGTCTCCGGCATACCCGAACACCCCTTACCATAGAATCGTAAGGGGTGTTTTTTCATGTCAGTTCCGATCTACATCGGCTCTGAGCGCCGGGGCGAGCTGCGCCTGGGGCGGGACGGGCCGTTTACGCTTTTCGAGGCGCGCTGCGAAAGCGCGCCGGGTCTGCTGCGGCTGAGCGTCTGCGGCGACGGCGGCGCGCGGGGCTATCTGGGGGTGCTGCGGCCGCAGAACGGCGGGCTGGTGCTGCGCCGCCGGCTATCCCGCGCCGCCATGCGCGGCTTTCCGGACCCGATCCGCTGCGCCGTGGCCGAGCCCGCGCCCCCCACAGCGCCGGAGCAGCCCATGGAAAGCGCGCCCCGCTGGCTGCCATGCCCGGACGGAAGCCTGGTCTGCGTCGAGGACGGCTGCACGCTCCTGGCGCTGCCCTGCGCTCTCCGCCGCGCGGTCCCGGGGCTGGATCTGCGGCAGATCGACGGAAAGAGCTATCTTGTATTTCGCACTTGAGAAGCGCGTGTCTCTGGGATATAATGGACTTATTCAACAGAGAAACGAGGTTTTCACCATGCAGATGACCGAACTGATTGCGAAAAAGCGGGACGGCGGCGTCCTGACGGCCGAGGAGATCGCCTTCATGATCGAAGGCTATGTGAACGGCGCGATCCCGGACTACCAGATGAGCGCCATGTGCATGGCGATCCTGTTCCGCGGCATGGATGACGACGAGATCCTGCAGCTGACCATGAGCATGATGCACTCGGGCGAGACGCTGGACCTCTCGCCGATCCGCGGCGTCAAGGCGGACAAGCACTCCACCGGCGGTGTGGGGGACAAGACCAGTCTGGTGCTCTGCCCCATGGTGGCGGCCTGCGGCGTGAAGATCGCCAAGATGTCCGGCCGCGGCCTGGGCCACACCGGCGGCACCATCGACAAGCTGGAGAGCTTCCCCGGCTTCGTCACGGGCCTGAGCGAGGAGCGCTTCTTTGAAAACGTCAACCGCGTGGGCATCGCCATTGCGGGCCAGACGGCGGAGGTCTGCCCGGCGGACAAAAAGCTCTACGCCCTGCGTGACGTGACCGGCACCGTGCCCAGCATCCCGCTGATCGTCAGCTCCATCATGTCCAAGAAGCTGGCGGCCGGGGCGGATGTGATCGTCCTGGACGTGAAGTGCGGCTCCGGCGCCTTTATGAAGACCCCCGCGCAGGCCCGCGAGCTGGCCGAGGGTCTGACCCGTGTGGGCAAGCTGGCGGGCAAGCGCTGTGCCGCCGTCATCACCGACATGGACGAGCCGCTGGGCTACGCCGTGGGCAACGCCCTGGAGGTCCGCGAGGCCATCGACGTGCTCGCCGGGCGCACCGAGGCGGGCGAGCTGCTGAACCTTTGCCTGACCCTGGGCGCCTGCATGCTGACCGGCTCCGGCCTGGCCGCGGACGAGTGTGAGGCGCGTGAGCGTCTCGCCGCCACGATCGCGGACGGCAGCGCGCTCAAAAAGCTTGCCGACATGGTGGAGGCCCAGTACGGCGACAGCCGGGCGGTGTACGATCCCTCGCTGCTGCCCGCCGCGCCCGTCACGCTGGAGGTCCCCAGCGCGCAGAGCGGCTATGTCTCCCATATCGAGGCCGAGGACGTGGGCCTTGTGTCCATGCACCTGGGCGGCGGCCGGGCCACCAAGGAGAGCGCGATCGACCTGTCCGTTGGCGTTGTTCTCCGCAAAAAGGTGGGCGACCGGGTGGAGGCGGGCGAGAGCCTTGCCGTCATCCACGCCTCCGACGAGAAAAAGGCCGCCGAGGCCGCGGAGCTGCTCAGAGGGTGCTACACCCTCAGTCCCGCGCCCGTGGAAAAGGCCCCCTTCATCAAGAACATCGTGCGCTGATCGCGCCGCCAACCAAAAAGAGGCTGTCTCAAACACCCCCCTCCGGGGCACCGAGACAGCCTCTTATACTGATACCCGATAGAAAGCAGACAAAGATTTGCAAGTCAGAATTGTGCCAGACAAGGCGGAGCTCGCAGCGAATAATGGAGATATATTTGCAAGGGCTCCAACGATGTATGGCGCAATTCTGGCCGCAAAGATTGTCTTGTTTTTATTGGGTATCAGTATT
>ONSQ01000128.1 GCA_900320465.1 uncultured Eubacteriales bacterium | reverse complement strand
GCGAAGCGGATCACCTTTTCACCGAGCATGAAGCCCTCCTGAAAGACCTCGACGATCTCGTTTTCGCCCTTTTCCTCGTCGTCCACATGCATCACCGCGTTGTGGAACTTCGGGTCGAACTTCTGCCCGAGCGATTCGGTCTTCGTCACGCCCAGCTTTTCAAGCGTCTGGCAGAACTGGTTCATGATCATCTCCACGCCCTTGCGGTAGGCCTCGTCCTCCGTGCCCTGGTTGAGCGCGCGGACCAGATTGTCATACACCGGCAGGAACTTCGTCACGGTGTCGGCCTTGATGTCGGCATAGAGGCTGTCCTTTTCCTTCTGGCTGCGCTTGCGGTAGTTGTCATACTCCGCGAGCAGCCGTAAATAGGCGTCGGAAGCGCCCTGCGGGCTCTCGGCCTTTTTCTCTTCCTTTGCTTCGGCCTTCTCTTCCTTTGCTTTTCCTTTTCTCTCTTTTTTCTCTTCCTTCGGCTCTTCCGCCTTTTTCTCTTCGGCCTTTTTCTCTTCGGCCTCGGCCTCAGCCGCTTCTTCCCTGACCTCTTCGGTCTTCTTCTCGTCACTCATCGTTCGTGTCTCCCTTAATGATCAGCTTGTTGTGCATGCCCTCGGGCGGCGCCTCGCCCCCGCCGAGCCTTCTCGAAAGGCCGTCGGCCAGGAAGCGGAGCTTGGCGGCGACGGCGGAGTAGTCCATGCGCGTCGGACCCACCACGCCGATCAGCCCGCGGGTGTTGTCGCCGGCGTCATAGCTTGCGATCACCACGCTCGAGTCCTTCAGCTCCTCGGCCACGTTCTCCGGGCCGATCAGCACGCGGACCTCGTTGCTGTCGGGGAAATGCCCGCCCTCCGGCAGGATGTGCCCGCCGCCGGAGAGATAACTCATCAGACGGTGCGCCTTGTCCGGGTCGCGGAATTCCGGCTGGCTTAACAGCCGGTTCTCGCCGGAAACAAAGGCGGACGGGGCGGCGGAAGAGGACAGCACCTCGATCGCGAACGACGAAATCACGGCCGTGATGCCCATCGTGTCGTCGGCGCTGCGCTCGGTCGAGTTGATCAGCACCGGGGTGATCGCGTCCTCGCCGATGTGGGTGAAATTGGCGTTGAACAGCGTCGAGAGCTTGCGGATCATCTTTTCATCCACCGATATCGGCAGCCGCACCAGCTTGTTGCGCACGCTGTGGTCCGAGAGCATCACGACGATGATAAAGGTGTTCGCGTCAACATAGATGAGATCGAAGCGGAGGATCGTCACCGCCTCGCGCGTCGTCAGCGCCATGGCCGGATAATCGGTCAACTGGCTGGCAAGACGGCTGACGTCGCTGATCGTGTCGTCGAGCTCCTGCAGCTTCTGGTTGAGGCGGCGGTTCAACTCCTCGCTCTCCTCGATGCTGAGCTTCTGCTGATCCATCAGCTCGTTGACGTACATGCGGTAGCCCATCGGCGTCGGCACGCGGCCGGCGGAGGTATGCGGCTGTTCGAGATAGCCCATCGCCACCAGCTCTGCCAGCTCGTTGCGGATCGTCGCGCTTGAGCAGCCCAGCCCGGCGCTCTCGGCGATGGCCTTGCTGCCGACCGGCTCGGCTGTGCGGATATAGGCATCTACGACGGCGGCCAATATTTTCTTTTTTCTCTCACTGATCGCCATGTTAGCACTCCATACTGCCGACTGTTATATACCATCGGCGGCGGCCTTTGTCAATAGTTTCGCCGGAAAGAAAAGGTAAAATTCACACTTTGGACAAATCCGGAAAAATGCGCGCGATCCCCGCGTTTCCCCCGTTGAACATCCGCTCTTGACAGGCAGGCGCGCGTTCCTTATGATAATAAAAAAGAGGCAAGCAGGGGGCACGGGAGAGAAAAAATGAAAGACTATATCGCGATCTGCGGCCTCGACTGTGAAAGCTGTGAGGCCAGGCTGGCAACGGTCGCGAACGACGAAGCGCTGCGGCGGAAGGTCGCCGCACGTTGGTCTGAGCTCAACGGCGTGGAGATCACGCCGGAGATGATCCGCTGTGTCGGCTGCCGGGTCGACGGGGTAAAAACGCCCTACTGCGAATCGCTCTGCCCGATCCGCCGGTGCGCACTGGACCGGGAAATCGAAACCTGCGGCAGCTGCGCCGAGATGGAGACATGTGAAAAGCTGGGCATGATCACCGGAAACAACGCCGAGGCCGCGCTGAATCTGAAGGACTATGCGTTTGTCACCCTGCGCGAGAGGCCGGAGCTGACAGAGGAGGCCGCTGCGTGGTTCCATGAAAAATGGGGCGTGCCGACGGAAGCTTACCTGGAATGCATGCGTCCCTATTTGAACGGCGAAACGGAATACGGCTGGTATCTGTGCCTTAGCGGCGAGCGGATCATCGGAGGGCTGGGGGTCATCGAAAACGACTTCCATGACCGCAAGGATCTTGCGCCGAATGTCTGCGCGGTCTATACCGAGGAAGACTGCCGCTGTCAGGGGATAGCCGGACGCCTGCTGAACATGGTGGTGGAGGACATGCGCGCCAAAGGCATATCGCCGCTGTATCTTGTTACCGATCATACCTCCTGTTACTATATATTTGCCCCTTGATTTATGGCAGCCAGCCATAGGCATGGGACATCTCGTTGCCTAAACTGTTAGAATAGAGGGGTAATGGTCTGACCTCTACCTCCAAGGGCTTATACGTCCGTGTGAAAGTCAGTCAGCCATCCTCCTATTCGCAGTATTCGATTTGTGCAGGTAGAGCCAGTGCGTTCGTGTCAGCAAACAGATAGAATCGGCAATGGGTAAGATGGCTTATGTCCATTGCAAATTCTAAACAGGAGTGATTCTATGAACGCAGCAGGCATTGATGTTTCAAGCAGGAAGAGCACGGTTGCAGTGCTTCGCCCCTTTGGCGAGGTCGTTCGGTTGCCGTTCGATGTTGCCCACAACACGGAAGGATTAGCTTCTCTTGCCGAGCAGTTGAAGTCGCTTGATGGTGAAACCCGCGTTGTGCTGGAGCACACAGGACGCTACTACGAGCCCGTTGCAAAAGCACTGCATGAAGCCGGTCTCTACGTCAGCGCAGTAAATCCGTTGCTCATTAAGGAGTACGGCGCCAACTCTCTGCGCCGAGTGAAGACCGACAAGGCTGACGCTGTGAAGATTGCCCGCTATGCTCTTGACAACTGGACAGATCTGAGAGACTATACCCCTATGGATACCATTCGTTATGATCTGAAAACCTTGAATCGTCAGTTCCAGCTTGCTTCCAAGCAGCGGACGGCCTGTTCCAACAACCTGATCGCTCTCTTAGAGCAATCCTTCCCCGGCATCCGTAAGTGCTTTGACAGCCCTGTCCGTAGTGATGGAACACAGAAATGGGTTGACTTCGCTCATACCTTCTGGCATGTGGACTGTGTGCGGAAACAGAGCTTCAACGCATTCTCTGAGCGCTACCGGAAGTGGTGTAAGCGCCACGGCTATTTCTTCAAGCAGAGCAATGCTGAGAAAGTGTATGCTCTTGCCAAAAACGCGGTTGTCCTTGTTCCCAAATCTGAGGTAACGAAAGTGCTCGTACAGGAAGCTGCGAACCAACTCACCAGTATCTCCCGTTCTGTGGAAACCTACCGCACAGAAATGGAGCGTCTTGCGTCCATGCTGCCGGAGTACCCTGTGGTTATGGAGATGTACGGTGTCGGGAAGTCCTTTGGCCCCCAGCTCATGGCAGAGATTGGTGACGTGCGCCGCTTTGAGAGAAAGCAAGCCCTGGTTGCTTTTGCTGGTATTGATCCCATGCCCAACCAGTCTGGCGACAAGAACGTAAGAAGCAACAAAGCCTCCAAGCGGGGATCTCCGTATCTCCGCAAAACTCTGTTCAATGTCATGGGGATCTATCTGAAATGCGCGCCCCAGGACGAGCCCGTGTTCCAGTTCCTTGACCGTAAGCGGTCTGAGGGTAAGCCGTTCTATGTCTACATGACCGCTGCATCCAACAAGTTCCTACGGCGCTATTACGCAAAGGTGAGGGACTATCTCGCTACATTGGAGAATCTGCCGCCAGTAGACATGGATTCTACCGGATTACAAGAACACAACTGACGTTATTCTCCACTCGCATCTCAAGCCAGCGCTCTGCGGTGGCTTTTTTGTGTTGCCCATTTGGCCTACCTGCCGCCTGCATATTTTCTTCCACTCAAGTCCTTTTTGGGGCTTGACTTTTTATTTGCAGGCTTTGACGCTTGTTGATGCGGGATTTGGCGTCAGACCTTGACTTCAGTCGTGAGCTTGTCGGATTCCTTATAGGGCTTGAACAGCTGCCAGCAAAGCGCCGCGAGCATCACAAGCGCCAGGATGAGTCCGATCACGTTCATGCCGCCGACGAACAGACGGCCGAGCTGCCAGGTGATGAAGGCCGTGACGTAGGCGAAGCCGCACTGATAGCCGATCGCGAACCAGGTCCACTTTCGGCTGTTCATCTCGCGTCGGATCGCGCCGATAGCGGCGAAGCAGGGGGCGCAGAGCAGGTTGAAGATCATGAAGGAGTACGCGGCAAGCTTGCCGTGGCCGCCGGAGAAGTCGTCAAAGTCGGCGCGGACGTTCTCCCAGATCTGGTCGCCGTTCTCTTCCAGCTCTTCCATGATCGGCTCGCCTTCCTCGTCAAAGAGGAGCTCGCCGGTCTCTTCGTCGACGGCCTGCTCGGCCTTGGCGTCAAAGTTGTACAGTACGCCG
>ONSQ01000040.1 GCA_900320465.1 uncultured Eubacteriales bacterium | reverse complement strand
ATACTTTCTTGCCATAATTTTACCCCCTGATGTAGTACTCCTATTTTCCTACATCAGGGGGCTTTTTGTCTATTGTCCGTTTTTACTGGTTCGGTTCAACGGCATTCTAAGACAGCCTTTTTATTTCTCAGCCCAGGGCCACGTCCAGCACCATCATCAGACTGAAGCCCAGGGTGAAGAGCAGCACACCCACATGGGAGTGCTCCCCCGCCGCCATTTCGGGGATCAGCTCCTCCACCACCACATAGAACATGGCGCCCGCCGCAAAGGACAGAAGATACGGCATGGCCGGCACCACCAGCGACGCGGCCAGGACGGTGAGCGCGCCGAAGAGCGGCTCCACCGCCCCGGAGAGGACTCCCAGGAAAAAGGCGCTGCCGCGGCTCTTGCCCTCGGCGTGCAGGGGCATGGAGATGATGGCCCCCTCCGGGAAGTTCTGGATGGCGATGCCGATGGCCAGGGCCAGCGCCCCGCCCGCGGTGATGCGCGGCGAAGAGCCCAGCAGCCCCGCATAGACTACGCCCACGGCCATTCCCTCCGGGATGTTGTGGAGCGTGACCGCCAGCACCATCATCGTGGTGCGCGCCAGACGGCTGCGAGGGCCCTCGGCCTGCTCGCCCCGGCGATGCAGGTGCGGGATCACGTGGTCCAGGATCAGCAGGAAGCCGATACCCAGCCAGTAGCCGATCAGGGCCGGGACAAAAGCCGCGCGGCCCAGGGATGCGCTCTGCTCCATGGCGGGGAGCAGCAGGCTCCAGATGGAGGCCGCCACCATGACCCCCGCCGCGAAGCCGTTCAGGCCGCGCTGGAGCGTTGAGCCCAGCTCGCGTCTCATGAAATAGACGCAGGCCGCTCCGGCCGAGGTGCCGAAAAAGGGGATCATAAGCCCCTGAAATACCGTTGCTGACATACCGTTTTTCCTCCTTGCCATGCGCCTGTGGCATCCTATGCGCACGACGGCAAAAATGATAGTTAGATTAATCTAACAGGATAGTATAACACAGCTCTTCCCGTTTGGGAAGAGCTGTGTTGTTCGTATCGATGCTTTTCCGGGAAGCGCGGGAGCCGGGAGCGGCGAGGCTGGTGCGCTAATCCGGCCCGGCGCTGTCCTGCCCCTCCCTCCGCTGCGGGGCGAAATAGTGGCCGCAGGCAAAGCGAAAATGCTCCTCAAAACGTTCGATCGCCTGACGCACGATCTTTTTTGTGGGGAAAAACAGATCATAGGCGTGGAACCAGTTTTCATAGACGTCCGCCTCGGCCTCCACGCCGGCCTCACGCAGATGGCGCACATAGTCCAGCGTCTCGCAGTAAAAGGGTTCAATGTCGCCCACGAAGGTATAACAGGGCGGCAGGCCCGCATAATCGGTGCAGCGGGCGGGCGCGGCGTATACGCTCACCAGGTCGGTGCCGTAGGCCTCGCGCAGATAGCGCTGCCAGGCCCGGCGGTTGCGCTTCGTGTTCCAGTTTGGCGCGTGGTTGTCCGCGGACGAGGGCGTGTCCCGGTCATCCAGCATGGGATAGAGGGGCATCTGATAGGCGATGGCGACCTCTCCCCGGTCCCGGGCGAGCATGCACAGGGCCGCGGCCATACCGCCGCCCGCGCTTTCGCCGCCCACCATGATCTGGTCATCACGCACCCCGAGCTCGGCGGCGTGGTCCCTGAGATAGAGCAGCGCGGCATAGCAGTCGTGCAGGGCGGCGGGATACGGGTGTCTTTTTGACAGCCGATAGTCCGGCGCCACCAGGACCGCGCCGAACTTGACCACCAGCGACAGGGCGCGGGTGGCAAAGATATCCTTGGCGGAGCCGGACTGATAACCGCCCCCGTGGACCCACAGCACGCCGGGGACGGGCTCGCTCTCCCCGCTCCAGTCCAGCGGGCGGAGGATCAGCAGCTTGATCGTATGGCGTCCAACGGCGATCCTGCGCCGTTCGGTCAGAAACAGATGCTTTCCCATGCTTCAGAAGAAAAAGCGCTTTTCCATGGACGAGCGCAGCGAGGGGATCATGCCCACGATCAGCAGGAACAGTCCCGCGCCGAAAAAGCCGGTGAAGGAATACAGGCTCCAGCGGAACATGGCGGTGTGAAAGCTCAGATGCTCGAAGAACTCCACCAGCACCGTGAAGCCGCCGCAGAGCATCAGAAAGCCGCCGAAGATGAACAGCCGCCCTCCGCGCACATATTTGAGCAGGCACACCATGGCCGTGGAGAGCAGAGCGCTGCAGGCGATGACAGGGAAGGCGAAGCTCAAAAACCAGTGGCCGCCGGTCTTCAGACAGATATAGAGCACATAGGCCGCCGCGGCCGCGTGGTCCACGGGCACGAAGACCTCACCCCGGGGATGGCGGAACCAGCGGGGCAGCACCGCCAGCACATAGAACAGCGCGATGCCCAGGATCACATAGCCGCCCCAGGCCAGCGCGCCGTAGAGCTTGAAGCAGACCGTAAGGGTGACCAGGATGGCCACGGCGCTGAGGATCGTGAAGGCCACGGCGCCGGACAGATCGGCCTCGCGGGTGCGTTCGGGTAGACTGGCGGGGTAGCGTTTTTCCTCCGTTTTCCCCTCCGGGTTCCAGACCGGCGTATGGCACAGCGGGCAGGACTCGACCCCCGGCTGCAGCTTGACGCCGCATTTGACACAGTACATGTTGTTTATCTCCTGTTGCATTCGATCTCCACCGGGATGCCCAGCTCCACCAGGTGGGAGAAAAACAGCCGCTCCAGCTCGGATTCGCGGATGCTGCGGATCATGTTGATGGCGGTGGTGCCGCCGTAGCTGAGCACCGAGCAGTTGTTGGGATAGCTGCGCTGGGGGCCGATGATGAACTCCAGGCGGCGGACATGCCGGCGCATGGGCTCCGGCAGCTCCACATTGCCCAGGTTCGAGATGTTCAGACAGCCGCCGCTCTCGCCGCTGGCGCGATAGACCTGGTTCATGACGAAGTTTTTGACGCCCACCGGGGTCAGGCGCAGCACCGTCAGCTGCTGTGGCTGGACGTTGGCGGCGATCATACCCGCCATGTTCTGGGGCGTGGCGGCGGCCTGGAGCTGGTGGTAGATGATCCTGCCCAGCTCGTCGAGACTGTAATCGCCGTAGCGCGGGTCCACACCCAGATTCAGCACCAGCGAGAAGTTGCGCATGGTCCGGCTGCCGTACAGGCGGCGCAGATCCACCGGGATCGTGATTTTCACGGGGCGCTGCCGGCGAAGGGGCGTCTCGGCGGCCTGGAGCTGGAGGATGCTCCGGGCCATGACCGCCGCCAGCAGGGCCGTGACCGAGATCCTGCGCCGGTGAGCCTCGTCCAGCAGGGCCTGGGTGGGCACAAGGCCCGTGGTCAGCGTCTTGAAGCCATGCTCCGGCGTGCCGTGCAGCCGGTAGGACTTCTCCTCCCGGCGGGAGGCGGCGACGGGCGCAGCGTTTTTCAGAAAGCTGTCCTCCAGCTCCTCGGGCGGGGGCGGCTGGGAGAGATCGGCCACCATGCCGCCGGGCGGGATCGTCAGACCGTGGCGCAGTTCCAGATAGCGGGCCGCGAGGGTGCACAGAAAGACGCTGCCGCCCCGGCCGTCGCTGAGAGAGTGGAAGCACTCCACGGCGATGCGGTTTTGATAGTAGAGGATGCGCAGGCAGTTCTGCTTCAGCTCCGCAGAGCTCATGAAGCTCAGCGGATAGGCGTAATCCTGCCTCACCAGGACCCGGGCGGAGCTGTGCTCAAGATAATACCAGAAGGCGCCCTTGCGCAGCGTCACATAAAACGACGGGAAACGCGGCCGCAGATCGTCCGCGGCGCGCTGGAGCGTGTCCGGGTCAATGGGCTCGTCCAGGGTGGCCGAGACACGAAAGGCGTTGCTCCAGTCCCGCCGGGCGATGGCGGGGAAGATCAGCCCGGCGGTGTCCAGCCGATACCAGTTTTTTGCCATGTCTGTCCTTTCCGGAGGGGCAGGCCCCTCCTCTGTTTCCGAGGCTATCCTACGCCGGGGGACGCGAAATTGCAAGCACGAGTGTCGGACGGAAAAAGAGAAACGCGATCGGGGTACTCTCCGATCGCGTTTGGGAGCTCTATTGTGCTCTCCCCTCTTTGTAGAGTTTTGCAAAGCCTCTGCTCCGCAAGGCTTTCGGGCTTATCAGTCGGTGATGACGATGCTCTCGATCACGGGCTGCTCGGAGGCGGGGATCGTGCCGTTGTTGTCGATGGGGCGGGCGTCGCGGGCCAGTTGCTCGGCGATCTCCATGCCCTCGGTCACATGGCCGAAGGCGGCGTAGGCGCCGTCCAGGAAGGTGGCGTCGGCCACGGTGATGAAGAACTGGGAGCTGGCGCTGTTGGGGCTGCTGGAGCGCGCCATGGAAATGACGCCCTTGACATGGCTGATGGGGTTGTCCACGCCGTTCTGTAAAAACTCGCCGGGGATGGTCTCGGACGAGCCTCCGGTGCCGTTGCCCAGGGGGTCGCCGCCCTGGATCATGAAGCCGTCCATGATGCGGTGGAAGGTCAGGCCGTCGTAAAAGCCTCTCTCGGCCAGAGCGCAGAAGTTCGCCACGGTCAGAGGGGCCGCGGCGGCGTCCAGTTCCAGCTTGATGGTGCCGTAGTCGCGGATGGTGATCTCGGCGTGGCGGAGCGTGGCCTCGGACGCGGTCTCGGAGACGGCGGTCTCGGGCGCAGCGCTCTCAACCGCCGGGGCGGCGGAGGGGGCCGGGGCCGCGGTCGTCCTGGCGCCGCAGGCGCACAGGGCCAGGAGCAGCGCAAGGCTCAGCAGCAGACAAAGGGTCTTTTTCATAACGGGATTCTCCTTTTCGTTATTTCAGTCCAGCCTGCGGCCCGCCAGATAACGGGCGCGGATATGGCTCTTGTCGCCCAGGTAGCAGAAGCGTTCCACGATCTGGACGGGACTCAGATTCTCGTAAGCATCCGCCAGGCCGCCCAGACGCAGGGCGTCGAAGCGATAGCCCGGCTCCAGCGCGCCGACCTTACCGAACAGCGAACCGCCGCCGCGGGTGGCCATATAAAAGGCCTGTGCGAAGGAAATGGCCCGGTTGCCGTCGGGTTCATAGAAGGCCTTGAGCTTGGACAGCTGCACGGCACGGCCAACCTGGCTGTATACGCCCAGGTTGTGCCCGGCGCCCAGATCGGTGCCCAGCGCCAGGCGCACGCCCCGATCCGCCAGAGCCCCGGCGCGCATGATGCCGGCGATGACGCTGACCGTGGCGTCCGGACACTGGACGGCAAAGCCGTTGTGCCGCAGCAGGATGTGGATATCCTCCTCGGAGGGGAAGATGAAGTGGGCGCCCACGACGCACGCGCCGTCCAAAAGGCCCGCGCGCTCGTATATCTCGGTGTCGCAGGAGCAATGCGGGAAGCGCCTGCGGGCCTCCGCGGCCTCCCAGAAGGATTCCACCAGGTGGGTCTGTACGCCGACGCCGTATTTTTGCGTCAGTCGGCCCAGTGCGCACAGCAGTTCCCAGGTGCAGGTAGGGGCAAAGCGGGGCGTCAGGATGGGCCGGACATTCCGGCTGTCTGAGCAGGCGTCCAGGAAGCGCTCGGTCTCGGCCAGACTCCCGGCGCAGCTCTCGCGCAGGCTGTCGGGGCTGTCGGTATCCATGTTGACCTTGCCCACATAGCCCAGCATGCCCTTTTGCTCCATTCGCTCCAGCAGGTAGAGCGTGGCCGGTGTGTGGACCGTGCCGAACACCACGGCGTGCATGGTGCCGCGCGCAAGCATTTCGTCGGTGAAGGCGTCGTAGACGTGGCGGGCATAGTCCAGGTCGGCAAAGCGCGCCTCCAACGGGAAGGTGTGCTTCTCCAGCCAGTCGTGCAGCAGCTCGTCCATGGCCAGGCCCCGCTGGGGGTACTGGGGCGCGTGGACGTGCAGGTCCGAAAAGGCCGGGATCAGCACATCCTCGCCCAGCTCGACGACGGGAGCGCCGCGCAGCGTCTCCGGCAGGCAGGGATAGATCCCCGCGATCACGCCGTTTTCAACGGCCAGGTAGCTGTCGGTGCAGCTCTCCAGCTTCTCTATCGAGGAGGAGGTGACAAAATTGCCGTGATAAAGCTCCATCCTATTGGGGTCCTTTCTCTTTCTTTTTATGCTCTCGCGCCAGCAGCCGCCCCAGGGCATAAAGCCCGTAGCCTATAGCGCAGCCGGCCGTGTTGAGGATAAGGTCGTCCACGTCCGTGGCGCGCGAGGCAAAGGGCAGCTGGGCAAGCTCTATGCACGCAGACAGCAGCGCGCCCGCCAGCGTGACCTTCCAGAAACGGTTCAGCTTCGGGTACAGCAGCGGCATGAGGACGCCGCCGGGGATGAACATGGCCACATTGCCCACCAGGTTCAGCAGCATATCCCGCCGTCCGGCAAAGCGCATGATGTGCACGATGGGGATCAGATTCAGGCGCAGCGGCAGCATCGCCGCGGCGTCGAAGACCAGCGGCTGCACATGGCCGTTCAGGCGATCCATGGGGTAAAACACAAAGCGGAGGATCACGGCCAGGTTGACGTACATCAGCGCGAGCGCGGCCTCCCGCTTCCAGTCGATATGCTTTTGCCGCAGCCAGACCACGGCGCGGCAGGCCAGCCACAGGAGGGCGAGGAGACTCTCACCGGCCAGCAGGGATATTTCGATCAAGGCTCAATACCTCCCTTTACGCTCTCCCACTATACCAGATTTTGCCGTCCGGCACAAGAAAACGCTGCCTCATTTCGCCGCGGCAAACAGCAAGCGTCCGGGCCTCGGCGGCGCCGAACGCTTGGCTTTTTCGCGTCTCTCCTTTGGGAAGAGGCGGACGCGGGCCCTTTAGCCGCGGGTGTAGCCCCAGCCGGAGACAGACTCGTAGGTCTTCTGGAAGAAGTTTTCGTAGGTGTGGGTGCCGGGGCCGTACCACTGCTCGTACTGCAGGGTCGGGTCATAGATGTAGGGCACGTCGTCGAGCGTGATCTCCACCCAGCCGTGGGGGTTGTAGTGGTTGCCCACCGTGCCGCTGTAGCACACGGCGTCATAGCCGATGCCCCGGGCCAGCGCCCAGAAGGTGGCAGCATAGGAATAGCAGTTGCCCTTACCGGTGGAGAGCATCCGCGTGGCCTCGGTGATCTCCCAGCCGGTCTCGCCCACGGCGTAGATCTCGGCCCGGAGATAATTGGAATCGTTGGCAACGGAATAGTAGACCGTCTCCAGCATTTCCTCGCGCGTCATGGCCGCGGGGTCCACCAGTTCGGACAGTCTTGCGCGCACCAGCGCGTCCAGGGCGGCGTCGCCGGTGGTCTCAACGCCGCTTTCATCGAACTGCAGGCCGGCGTAGCTCTCGCTCACGGCGGGGCTGCCGTCATCCTTGATGGCGCGCAGCTCCATGCCGCTGAAGAACAGGCCGCTGTCCAGCAGGGCGGCGGGGGTGCTGGAAGTCCAGCGCTCGGCGCCGTCGCCGTAGGCGCAGTCGTGGCGGATGACGGCCTCCGCGATGGCGGAGAAATCCGCATCGCTCAGACCCACGTCGGCGATGGTGCCGGTGAGGAGTGCGCTGTCGTGGCTCGTGCCGCCGCGGCCGGTGAGGCTGTTGAAGAGGCGCACAAAGGCGCGGCGCGACACGCCGTCGTAAGGCGAGACGACGCTGTCCGTCAGCCAGCCGCGCTCATAGGCCAGGCAGAAGGAGGGGTAATAGGGGCTGTCGGGGGCCACGGCGTCAAAGCTCCCTTCCGCGGATGCGGCCGGGAACAGCCGGGCCAAGAGCCGGAACAGCTCGCCGTAGGTCATGGGATCCTCGGCGTGCAGATACTCGCCCTCGATGAGGCCCAGGTCCTTGAGTGTCGCGGCGGCGGTATAGACCGCATCGTCGCGCGACACGTCGGCAAAATAGCCGGAGCCCACGCCGTTGATGTCCAGCAGCTGGAAGAGGGCCATCACGGTCTCGCCCCGGGTCACGGGGCTGTTGGGGTGGAACAGGCCGGACTCGTCCAGAGACAGATAGGGGCTGTGCTCGGCGCTCCGGCTCTCGTCCCGGAAGGCCACGGCATACTGGCCCAGATAGGTCAGATCCTCGTAGACCGTGACGCTCTGGCGTCTTTCGGCGTTGCCCGCCGCGTCGACCCAGTACAGGAAGGTGTAGCCGGGGATTTCGGGACCCGCGGGCACCGTCACGCTCTCGCCGTCGTCGGCATAGAGGACGATGGGCTGCTGAGCCGGGGCGGCGAAGGTGGCCTTGTGGGCCTTTTCGGTCGGGTCCTGGGCAGGCGCGGCGGTCATCTCCACCGGGGAGGGCTGCAGCACGGCGGTTCCCAGGCGGTCCCGCAGCGTCAGCCACACCAGCGCGGCGGCCAGGGCCAGCACCACGCACAGCAGCGCCAGGCTGATGAGCTTCCAGGTCCGTCTGGAGGTCTTTTTCCGTTTATGTCTGTTCGTTTTCTCGTTGCGCATCGTTTTATCTGGTTCCTTTTAGCGTTCTACGGGTCCATCCCGGAAACATATCAGAGTGTATTCTACCATCCGCTTCGCCGCTTGGCAACGAATTTCGGCGGAAAATGTGCAAAAAGGGAGGAAAAACCCGGTGTGGAGCGATCCGCAGGGGACCGTCCACACCGGTTTATAATCGCTGCGCCGCGGCGTCAGCCGCGATACCAGACGCTCTGGCTCTCGGCGAGCCCGGACAGGATGGCCACGTTCTGGCCGTCCGAGGGGCCGATCTCCACGGGGACGGGAGCGAGAAGCTTGTCGTTTTTGGCGTCGTAGGCGGTGTAGACAAAGCTTTTGGAGCCACGGTCGAACACCGCGGAGACCGGGACGCCCAGGCAAACCGTGCTCTCGCCCGTCCGGACGGTGGCATAGGCGCTCATGCCCGGCAGCATGCGCTCGTCGCGCGCAAGCCGCAGCAGCACGTCGAACTTGCTGCTGCCGCCGTTGGACGCACCGGTGGCGGAGACCTGCTCGACGACGGCTTCAAAGCTCTCGTCCTCGATGGCGTCGAGCGTGACGCGAGCGGTCATGCCCGGGGCGTAGGAGAGCACCTCGCGCTCGTCCACGGCGATTCGCAGCTCCAGCGTGTCGGCATCCGACAGGACGCAGGCGCGCCGCCCCTCGAGCGGAAAGAGCTTGGACTGGGTCTGGGCCGTGCCGGGCGCGTAGCCGCCGCCCAGCAGGGCGGACAGGTCGATATCGGGCAGCGTGATGTCCGGCAGAACGGGGCCGGTGGGCTCCGTGCTCGGCTCGCTGCGGCCGATGTGAACGGTCTTTTCCAGCGTGCCGTCCGCCCTGCGCACCAGAACAAACAGGTCGCCCGCCGTGCCCTCGGGGGCGGGACTGCCGTCCGGTTCGGTTGCGTCGCTGATGGCGACGGCGCCGATTTCCGCTTCCTCCAGCAGGGCGGGGGCCATTGCGGAGAGGAGCGCAAACTGGCTTTCATCCTCGACTGGGAAGGGCCAGGGGGCCGTGCGGGCCGGGTAGAGTCCGTCCTGGGCCGGGCCGAGGAGCATGACAAGCGTATAGCTGAAGCTCTCGGTCTCCTCGTCGCTCAGAAAGCGGACGCGGCCGGGCTCGACGGCCGACAGCGGCTGGAGCAGCGAGGTGTCGAGCGAGGAGACAATGCCGCCGCGCGGGGCGTTGAGCGTGCCCGTGCGCAGCATGGCAAGCACCTGGCGCAGCAGCTCCTCATATTCGCGGTGCTGCTGGGTCAGATGGGCGCGCTCGGCACCGGCGCTGTCGGTAAAGCTCATGAGGCGCGTGCCGCGGCTGACCTTCTGTTCGGCGCGGACTGCGACGGCGCTGACCTGCCCGTCGGAGGCCACCAGACGCCAGGGGCTGTTGACCTCCAGAACGCCGACGCCCAGGGGTGTGCCGTCGGGCGTGAAAAGCTCCGCCGTGTCGCCCAGAGCGGGACCGTCGTCGGTCAGCAGGGCCAGCAGTCTGTTCTGGCTGACGCTCTTGATTTTGCCGGGATAGCTCGCGCCGTCCGGGGTGCGGACGACGACCGCGTCGCCGGGGGGCAGGGCTATGCTGCTGGAAAAGCTGACCTTCATGAGGCCGTCCAGTGACAGGACAAGCAGCGCTCCCTTGTCGGCGCAGATCCGCTCCGCGCTGTCGCCCTTTTGGGCGTAAACGGCCTTAACACGGCCGGAGAGCGGCGCGCTGACGCTGCTGTTGGTGGTGGCGGGCAGTGCTTTGATGTCCTTTTCAATGCTCTCCAGGCTGGTCTGGATGCCGTAGACGACGCTCAGAAGCGAGCTTGGGTCCAGCTCTGCCAGGGCCTGGCCGGGAGCGCAGACCTCGCCTTCGGAGACAAGATACCGCAGGATCACCGCGCCCTGAGGCACCGTGACGTCCTCCCCAGCGCAAAGGCCCAGAGTGCCGCCGCCGGAGAGCTCGGAGGGAATGGTGACGGTGGCGGCGGCAGCGGAGAGCACGCTGCCCTCCCCCGCTGCGCCGCGGCCTGCCAGACGGGGCAAAAACGCCAGCGCCCCGACAACGGCGGCGGCCAGGACAAGGGCAAGGATGCGTCTGACTTTCTTTTTCATGTCAAGACCTCCTTAACCGCCGTAGTGCAGCGCGTCGATGGGCTTCATCCGGGCCGCCTTGTTGGCCGGATAGAGGCCGAAGATCACGCCGATGGCAAAGCAGAATGCCGCGCTGAGGATGACCACCGAGGGTTCGAGCCGGAAGCGCAGGCTCTCCATGCTGACCACGATCAGCGAGGCCAGGCGCAGCACAGCCCAGGAGAAAAACACGCCCAGAGCGCAGCCCAGCATGCACAGCACCACCGCTTCGATGAGGAACTGCACCAGGATCGTGCGCCGACTGGCCCCGATGGCCTTGCGGATGCCGATCTCGCGGGTGCGCTCGGTGACGGTGACCAGCATGATGTTCATGATGCCCACGCCGCCCACGATCAGCGAGATGGCCGCGATGCCGCCCAGGAGGATCGTCAGCACGGAGGTGACGTTTTTCATGGCATCTTCAAAGATGTTCTGGGAGGAGATGCGGCAGGCGTCCTCGTCGCCGAAGCGCTCGAGCAGCAGCTCCTTCATGCGGCTCTCGGCCGCGGCGACGGTGAAGCCCTCAGCCGGGCCCACGGTGAAGGCCGTGATCTCGGCGCTGACGCTGTCGGTCGTGCGGTAGAGGGTGCTGAAGGGCAGATATGCCGTGAGGGACATGTTGAAGAAGCTGGCGAGAGATTCCTCGCTTTCGGTGACGCCCACCACGGTGAAGCGGTTGCCGCCCAGGGAAATGACGGCGCCCACGCAGTCGTCGTAGCCCACCAGCGTCTCGGCGCTCTGGCGATCCAGGACGCAGACGCGGGTGGCGCTGAGCAGATCCGAACGCTTGAGGAAGCGGCCGTGGAGCAGCTTGAGACCGCTGATTTCGGCGTAGTCGCCGGTGACGCCGTTGAGCGTGAACAGGGCGCTCTTTTCCCCGCAGCGTCCCTGAACCATGGCCGAGGCGGCGGGCGACATGGCCGAGATCGCCTCCTCGCTGTCGATCCAGTCCTCCAGGTCCTCCAGGTGGATGGGGCGGCCGCGGCTATCGCTGACCGAGACGGTGATGAGGCTGCTGCCCAGGCCGGAGACCTGGTCGGTGATGGAATTGGTGGTGCTGCTGACAAGGCTGACGAGCACCACCAGCGAGAACACGCCGATGATGATGCCCAGCATGGTCAGCATGGACCGCATTTTGTTTGCGCTGATCGAACGCAGCGCCATTCGCAGAGCCATCAGGCGCTCACCTCCGTCAGTTTTCCGTCCAGGATGTGGACCACGCGCTTAGCCTGGCGCGCCACATCGCTGTCGTGGGTGATGAGCACGATGGTGTTGCCCTGCTCGTGCATTTCGGCAAAAAGCTGCATGATCTCGCGGCTGGTATGGGAGTCCAGGTTGCCGGTGGGCTCGTCCGCCAGGACCAGGGAGGGGCGGGTCACCAGGGCGCGGGCGATGGCCACGCGCTGCTGCTGGCCGCCGGAGAGCTCGGTGGGCAGGTGGCTGGAGCGCTTTTCCAGGCCCACCCGCTCCAACGCCTCGGCCACACGGCGGGCGCGCTCGCCGCGGCGCACGCCCTGGTAGATCAGGGGCAGCTCCACGTTTTCCGCGGCGCTGAGCTTGGGGATCAGGTTGAAATTCTGGAACACGAAGCCGATCTTGCGGTTGCGTACCCGGGCCAGCTGGGTCTCGGAATAGTCCTCGATGCGGGTGCCGTCCAGCAGATACTCCCCCGCGTCGGCGGTGTCCAGACAGCCGATGATGTTCATGAGCGTGCTCTTGCCGCTGCCGCTGGGGCCGATGACGCTGACAAATTCGTGGGCTGCGATGTGCAGGTTGGCGTGATCCAGCGCCCGCACCCGCTCGTCGCCGATCTGGTAGATTTTGGAGACGTCGCGCAGTTCAATCATGGTTCGGCCTCCTCAATCCATATACATGGCGTCCATGCTGCCAAAGTCGGAGCGGTTTTCGAAGTAATACACCGTGGTCCCCTCCTCAAGGCCCTCGCGGATCTCGGTGAAGTCCTTGTTGGCGGCGCCGACGCTGACGGTGACGGGGTCGGTCAGCTGGCCGGTGGCCTCGTCATAGCCGGTATATACATAGGCGCTGACGCTGGTGCGGTTCACCGAGTCGGTGGGGACGCGCAGCACATGCTCGGTGCCGGTGATGGTCACCGCCACGTCGGCGGTCATGCCGCCGAGCATCAGCGGCGCCTTGTCCAGCGTGACGGTGGCCGCGTAGCTGCCGCCGGATTTGCCGTCGGCGGCAGGGATGCGGACGATCTCGGTGACGGTGCCGTCGTAGCTGTCCTTGCCGATGGAGTCCACGCTCAGGGTCGCGCTCTGGCCGACGGCCAGGGCCAGGATATCCATTTCGCTGACATTGATCCGGACGGTCATCTTCTCGTCCCGGGACAGGGTGAGGACCTTTGTATCCTCGTTGCCGCTGCCGGCGGCGGTCTGGGCGCCGGTGAAGGCGGCCGCGGCGGAGGCGGCGGGTGAGGCGCTTTCGGCACTGCCGTAGGCGATGCTCAGCACCGTGCCGTCAAAGGGCGCGCTGAGCCCGCCGTCGCGGTAGAGCTGCAGCAGGGCCAGCAGGGTCTTTTCCAGATCGGCGCGCTCTTTCAGGAGCAGGTCGTATTCCGCGGAGCTCTCGGCGCTGTCCAGGACGAAGAGACGGCTGGCGGGATAGACCGTCTGGTTCAGGCGGACGCTCACGGCGCTGACGGTGCCGGTGTAGCCTACCACGCGGATGGGGCTGTGGATGGCCAGCGGGCTGCTGCCCAGCTCCTCGCCGGCTTCGGTGAGGACCGTGACGGTCTCGTCGGGCATGCAGTCCCGGTCCGATACCAGGACGGTGGTGCTGCCCTGGAGGCTGCTTTCGACCCTGGCGCTGAGGGTGCTGCCGTCGGCGCGCGCCACGCGCAGGGCGGTGTCCGCGCCGATCTCGCCGGGGATGGTCAGCGACAGCCAGCCGTCCTGGGAGATCACAGCCAGAGCGCCGTTTTCCACCATGCAGGCCGCCACATCGTCGCCGCTTTGGGCGTAGAGCAGCTTCACCCGTCCGGCCACGCCCGCATTGATGACAGCCTTGCCTCTGGCGGTAATGGCGGACAGGCTCTTGTCCTTGGCCTCGATCTGGCTCTGGATATCGGAGAGGGTGCTGGTGACGGTGGCCATGTCCACGCTGGCCAGAAGCTCTCCCCGGGTAACAGAGGCGCTCTCGCGGACCAGAACGCGGTCGATCTCCACGCCCGCGGGCAGGGTCAGCTCCTCGCTGTCCAGGTCCTGCAGGGTGCCGGAGCCGGTCACCTGGGTGTTGACGCTGCCGTAGTCGGCGGCATAGGTCTTGACGTTTGCGCCGCTCTCGGCCAGAAAGGCGTCCACCCTTTTGCGCAGCGAGCGCACCCCCGCGATGAGCAGCGCGCCCACCACAGCCAGGATCACCAGCGTGCGGATCATCCGGGTACGGCGTTTTTTCTTCTTTGCCTTTTGCAGGGATTCAAACAGAGCGTCGTCTGTACGCTTTGTCTCGTCCATAACATGTTCTCCTTTGTTTGCCTGAATAACTGTATCAGTTTACCATTCCCGACAGCGCTTGACAAGCTTTTGCGGGACAAAAGGGAAAGGCCGGCGCGTCCGAAAGGGGCGCACCGGCCTTGGTAAGCCATGATCAGTCGTAGGTAAAGAATCTGACGTGCAGCACAGCCGGCGCTTCGAGCGAAAGGCTGGCGGTCTCGTCGCCGTTGAGACGGCGGCCGGGGATCCACACGCCGTTTTCAAAGCGCCCCTCCTCCACCTGCAGCAGGTCGAGGTTCGGCTTGCCCGGATCGGCGGAGGTGAAGGTCAGGCCGCAGGCGCTGCCGACCACCCAGCATTCGCTGTCGCTGACGGCCAGGCACAGGCACGCGCCGTCGGCGCGGGGGTTCATGGGGCTCTGGAAGCGGACGCTGAGACGGAAGCCGTCGAAGCTCATCGTGGGCGGGATGGCGCCGAAGGGGTTGCCGTCCGGCGCGGGGATCACGGGGTCGGTCTCGGCGGAGACGGCCTGCAGCCGCTTTGTGCCGTAGCTATGGGCCAGCATCGGCATCATCTCGCGCAGGATGTGGCCGAAGGCGCCGTATTCCGCAAAGCTCTGCGGCGTTTTGAGCGCGGGGTCGGAAACGTCCATGCCGAAGAGGAAGCCCTGCACGGCGGTAAAGGGCTTGCCGATGTCGTCAAAGCCGAAGGGCGAATAGCACATGGCGTGATG
>ONSQ01000126.1 GCA_900320465.1 uncultured Eubacteriales bacterium | reverse complement strand
CGGTCCGTGCTGCACAGCACGCCGTCCAGGTCAAAAATGACTGCTTTCATGATATGTCTCCCCTTCTTACAGCTTTACGATCACATCCGGGTCGATATGACGGATATCCGGCGAGGCGGTGCGCGCCAGACAGCAGCGCAGCTCGTCGGTCATCGCACGGATATGCTCCGCCACGCCCTCCGCGCCCTTTTCCCGGAAAACCGACACCAGGGGGCGCGCGACAAACACGCCGTCGGCACCGAAGGCAAGGGCTTTGAAAACATCATAGCCGGTCTCAAAATCGCTGTCAATCAGGATCGTAAAGTTCCCGCCCAGCTCGCGGCGGATCTCCCGCAGGGCCCGGAGCGGCGGAACGGTCCAGGGGAACATGTTCTGGTGATGGCTGATGATGACGCCGGCGCAGCCGGCCTCGGCGCAGAGTACGGCGTCCCGCACGGACACCACGCCCTTCGGGAAAAAGGGCAGCGGCGCGCAGTTCACATACGCCTCCAGCACGGCGCGCGTCGGAGATTCCAGCGGCGCGCCGAAGAAGTCATAGCGGCTCCCGTCCTTTTTATACACATGGTCGATATCCATTGCCCAGGCCGCCGCGCCGCAGCGCGCGTCGTGCCGGACATGCGCGATCACGCGCTCATGGTCGGCAAAGGGCTTGATGATCCGTCCCGCCGGCGCGCCGACGGCGATCAGCTTTTCATGGTCTTCGTCGCTGCTCATGCCGGTCCACATGGAGGTACCGGCGGCCTTCGCACCCTCGGCAAAGGCGACGGCGCCGCCCTCGTGAAGCTTGTCATAGTGCGCCATGCCGCCGCAGAGGATCGGCGTTTCAAGCGCGCGGCCGAAGAGTGTGCAGGCGGTCGTGGCCTCGCGGCTCTCCAGATGCCTCCAGGCGATGGCGTAGCTGTCAAGAGCCGCTCTCTGCAGCTCGTCGGATGATTTGAGCATGGGATTCCCTCCTCTTGATCGATCTATCGTCCGGCCGCCCGTCGGGCGGCGTTCCCGTCAGGTTTTGGGGTCAAAGCCCTCCTCGCGCAAATGCGCAAGGAAAGCCTCGTACAGGTTTCGCGTCGCCTCGTTGTTGTCGGCGGTGAAGGCAAGGGTGGCGCCCTGGGCGTCGGTGACGAGGATGTAATCGTGCAGCTTGCTCATCGAGCAGAGCATGTACTCGCCCAGCTCGTCGCTGCGATACGTGCCGTAAAGATAGCCGTAGTTTTTTCCGCCGGAAAGCTGCTCGCCGAGCTCCATATCCTGCGCAAAGCGCAGCGAGACGATGTCCTCATACCGTGCCGTATAGACAAGCCCCTGCGGCCCGTCGAGCGTGAAGACGCCCTCGGAAAAGGACGGGGTGAGCGTATAATCGCCCCGGAACAGATAGAAAGCGGTGAACAGCACGATGATCAGCAGCATCGCCGCGATCGTTTTTTTGCCCGTATACATGATGCACCCTCCCTTTTACGCTCTATGCCCCGCACCGGGCGGGGCATAGAGTAAAATCAAGTGATCAGAGATAACGCCTGGCGATCCAGCCGTCGACATAGTCGAACAGCGTCTTGACGGTGTCGCCGAACTGGCCGGGGAAGGCCTCGACGTCGCGGCCGGGCGTCAGCATATGGGTCGCGCCCTCGACGAAGGCGATCTCCTTATCCTTCGCGGGACTGTTGCGGTAAATGAGCTCCGCGGCCAGGAACTCATAACCCGCCGTCATGCCCATGATGAGCGTGGGGCAGTCGATGTGCCGGACGTTGCCGGGCGTGCAGCAGAAGCTCGTATCCCAGTCTACACCGGAAATGTGCGTCGCGTCAATGTCGTATTTTTCGGGATCGATGCGCACCGCGCAGCCGGTGATATAGTGCCGCACGCTCACGCGCGCAGCGCCGAGACCGTAGAGCGGCGTGGGCGAGCGGTCGCCGCGGGGACGGCGCAGGGAATGGATGACCTCCTCCGTGATCGAGCCGTCCGGGTGGATCAGGGGATACCTGTCCTCCGTGCGGCAGAGCAGGGAGATATCCTGCGGGAAAAGCTTGTTGTTGGGGGCCATGACGGCGGCGCCGGGAACAGTGAAGGGCTCGTCGTCGATGTACTTGCCCTCGTGGTTTTCCAGCGCGTGCAGACGCTCGAGGCAGCGGTCGATGATGCGGTTGACGCGCTCGGCCTGCGCGCGGAGATACTTCCGCTTGAATTCCTCGCCGTAGTGCGCGCCCTTGGGATCAAAGCCGTTGGCGGGGTTGAACACGTCGTAAGCCGAGTCGAGATTGAGACCGCTCTCCTCGTCGGTGACGGCCGGGTCGACGCTCACGGCGGTCATCACGCCGTTGCCCCAGTTCGAGTCGATCAGCAGAATGCCGTCCGCGGGAGGCAGCTCGCCCACGTCCTTGATCGGGGTGATCATCTTCTCACCGCGGTAGATCCCGACGCCCTTTTCCGCCACGCTCTGGTAAAGGCTCATCAGTGTCGCGCCGCCGCTGTGGCCCAGCAGGATGACCTTTTCCACACCCCGGAGCTTTTTCGCGGCCTCGACGGCGGCCTTGATGTCGGCCAGCTTGTCGTCCAGCGCGGCCTCCGGGCGGCTGACGCGGCCGCAGAGCACACGGTAGCCGTGCTCCGCCAGCGCCATGCCGGCGGGAAAGTCGGAGTAGTCGCCGTCGGAGTGGATGCAGATCACAGCGACCGCGCTGCGCTCGTTTAAGGTCTCCGGCTCGTAGACAAGGCACTTGTGGAACATGCCGAGCTTATAGAAATACATATTGACTTTCATAGGCTTTTTCCCTTCAGTTGATCTCTTTTACCCGGCAGCAGGAGACGAAGTGATCCTTCTCGACCTCGACGAGCTGCTGGGGCTGCTGGCAGGCTTCCGTGGCATAGGGGCAGCGCGCGGCAAAGCGGCAGCCGGGCTTGGGATTGATGGGGCTGGTGATCTCGCCCTTGAGACGGATCCGCTGCATGGGGTTGTGGATGTCGACGCTCGGGATCGCGGAGAGCAGCGCCTTGGTATAGGGGTGCAGCTGCTTTTCAAACAGCTGCTCGGTCGGCGCCTTTTCCACGGCCTGGCCGAGATACATGACCAGCACGTTGTTGGAGATATGACGAACGACGCTCAGATCGTGCGTGACGAACATATAGGCCATGCCCATCTGCTCCTGCAGATCCATGAGGAGGTTCAGCACCTGCGCCTGGATCGACACATCCAGCGCGGACACGGGCTCGTCGCAGACGACGAACTCGGGGTTGAGCGCGAGCGCTCGGGCGATGCCGACGCGCTGACGGCGGCCGCCGTCGAGCTCATGCGGGTAGCTCTGGCGCAGGCGCTCGTCGATGCCGACGAGCTCCATGAGGCGGTTGGCCTCCTC
>ONSQ01000043.1 GCA_900320465.1 uncultured Eubacteriales bacterium | reverse complement strand
TGCAAATATATCTCCATTATTCGCTGCGGGCTCCGCCTTGTCTGGCACAATTCTGACTTGCAAATCTTTGTCTACTTTCTATCGGGTATCAGTATGACAGAGCCGTATACGAAAGCAAAAGCCCGCCGATTCCGGAACTTTTTCCCAGAATCGGCGGGCTTTCTATCTCTTGTGATCAGACCAGACGGATGCGGCGGCAGGTGTCGGCGCCGAAGGTCTTTTCCATCTCGGTTTTGTAGACGGGGAAATAGTCGGTGGGCATCAGCGCCTGGACACAGCCGGCGAAGCCGCCGCCGTGTACGCGCCAGGCCCCCTTGCCCTCCAGCAGGCCGCGGCTCTTCTCCAGGCCCTCGGCCAGCTTGGTGTCGCCGGTGGCGCTGGTGACGATGTTGTTCAGCAGCTCCTCCGACGAGCGGCCGGAGGCGTTCATCAGGCGCATATACGCCTCGCCGTCGCGGGCGATGAGGGCGTCGCGCATCTGGGGGACACGCTCGTTCTCGTCAAAGAAGTGCATGGCGCGGCGCACGGGGCGGTTGGACTTGTCCCAGCCCTTGGCGCGGAAGGCCGCCGGGTCCACGTCGCCCAGCACGCCCTTGTCGAAGAGGTTGGCCACATACACCATGTCGGCGGGGATGCGGGCGTAGGAGCTGTCCAGTCCCGCGTGGCTGCCGCCGGTGTCGGTCAGACACAGGGTCAGCCCCATGGACTCGAAATCCGCCACCAGGGGGACGATCTCGTTGGTCTTGAAGTCCACATACACCGTGTGGCCCAGCGAGCAGGCCAGCTGGTCCATCAGACCGCAGGGCTTGCCGAAGTACTTGTTCTCGGCGGCCTGGGCGGCGCGGGCGATGACCACGGCGTCCACCTTGCCGTCGTTGAACAGCTCCGACAGGATGCGGCCGATCATGACCGAGAAGGCGGCCGACGAGCTCAGCCCCGAGCCGGCGGCAAGGGTGCTTCTGACCTCGGCGTCAAAGCCGCCGACGTTCAGACCCAGCGAGGCAAATTCGTTGACCATGCCGCGCACCAGGGATTTGGGCGAGCCAAACTCCGCCGGGCGGACGGCCAGCGCGCTGAGCTTGACCTCGAAGGGGTCATAGCCCAGGGAATGGATGCGGATGACGCCGTCGTCGTTCCTGTCATAGATTGCGTACAGACCCAGATCCACCGCCGAGGCCAGGATGCGGCCCAGCTGGTGGTCGGTATGGTTGCCGGCCAGTTCGGTGCGGCCGGGGGTAAAGAGCTCTTTTTTCATGGTTCGTCTCTCCTGTTTTTTTATCGGCAGCGCGCAGTCCGGAACGGTCCGCGCGCACTATTTCACTTCTATCAGCATATACCAAAACCCCTGTCAAGTCAACCGCTCCGGGCCTTTTTTCTTCCGAAAAAAGGGAATCGCTTCCGCGGCATGGCGTCCGCCTGAACGGGCGGCGGGCTGTTTGTTGACAGGCCGCGGCGCAGGGGGTACAATACAGTGGAAGGCCAAGCGGAACAAACGCCCGGATAAGGAGGGCTCAGAATGAAAAAAATCTGTTCGCTGCTGCTGGCGCTGCTGCTGGTGGCGGCGATCCCCGTGGGGGTCTGGGCCGTGGGGCCCTATCAGCCGCCGACGCTGACGGTGATCCTGCTGGGCGCGCCAAGGGGCACCGAGATGCGCGTGATCCTCCAGCACGAGGGCGAGGAGGTCAACGTCGCCCTGGAAAAGGAGACGCGCGCCTGGGAGAACACCTACCGGCTCTACCGGGCCGCGGTGTGGCAGTTCAGCAACTGGTACGGCAACGCCCACGACTTTCAGGGCGCCGAGCTTCTGCTGATCTCCCCGGACGGGGAAAAGCGCGTGCCCATCCCGGACGGCCTGCTGCACGAGCGGGGTTTCAACGAGGTCCTGACGCTGCGCTACGGCTCCGGCAGGCTGAGCTACGATGTCCCCTTCTGGCGCGCGCCGCTGCTCGTTTCTCTGCGCGTGCTGGCGGCCCTGCTGATCGAGGGTTTTATTTTCCACCTTTCGGGCTATACCGATAAAAAGAGCTGGCTGCTGTTCCTGGCCATCAACGTGGTGGTCCACGGGGCGCTGAGCGTTTTCTGCAGCGGCTGGATCAACGTCAATCCCAGCATCTATGCCATGTACTATATTGCCACGTTCGTGGCCTTTCTGGTGGAGGTCACGGCCTTTCTGGTGCTGGTGGACGAGCAGAGCAGCGACCGGGCCATCGGGTATCTTGTCAAGGCCAATCTGGCCAGCCTCGCTGCGAACCTGCTGATGATCTCGTTCCTGCCGCTGTAACGTCTGAACAAAAGGAGTCTGCAAGATGAAAAGTGCCAACGGCATCAATCTGACCATGCTCTGCGATTTTTACGAGCTCACCATGGGCAACGGCTATCTGCGCGCCGGACTGGGCGACCGCATCACCTGCTTCGACGTGTTCTACCGCCAGGTGCCCGACGACGGCGGCTATGCCATCGCCGCGGGGCTGGAGCAGATCGTGGACTATATCCAAAACCTGCACTTCGACGCGGAGGATATCGCCTATCTGCGCTCCCGCGCGCTGTTCTGCGAAGAGTTTCTGGACTATCTGCAGCATTTCCGCTTCACCGGCGACATCTGGGCCGTGCCGGAGGGCACCCCCATCTTCCCCCGCGAGCCGGTGATCACCGTGCGCGCCACCGCCATCCAGGCCCAGCTGATCGAGACCTATCTGCTGCTGGAGTTCAACCACCAGAGTCTGATCGCCACCAAGGCGAACCGCATCTGCCGGGCCGCCGAGGGCCGGGCGGTGCTGGAGTTCGGCTCCCGCCGGGCCCAGGGCATCGCCGGGGCCGTGGTGGGCGCCCGCGCCGCCTATATCGGCGGCTGCGCCGGGACGGCCTGCACCGTGTCCGACCCGCTCTACGGCGTGCGCGCCGCCGGGACGATGGCCCACTCCTGGGTGCAGATGTTCGACAGCGAATACGACGCCTTTGTCAGCTACTGCCGCAGCTACCCCACCAACGCGGTGCTGCTGGTGGACACCTATAATTCCCTCAAATCCGGCGTGCCCAACGCCATCCGGGCCTTCAACGAGGTGCTGCGGCCTCTGGGCATCACCAGCTGCGGCATCCGCTTCGACTCCGGCGACATGGCCTATCTGACCAAGCAGGCCCGGCAGATGCTGGACGAGGCTGGCTGGCCGGGCTGCAAGATCACCGTGTCCAACTCCCTGGACGAGTGGCTGATCGCGGATCTGCTGCGCCAGGGCGCCCGGATCGACTCCTTCGGCGTGGGCGAGCGGCTGATCACCTCGAAGAGCGCGCCGGTGTTCGGCGGCGTGTACAAGCTCTGCGCCGTGGAGGGCGCGGACGGCACGCTGGAGCCGCGCATCAAGATCAGCGAAAATGTGGGCAAGATCACGAACCCGGGCTTCAAGAAGGTCTACCGCTTCTATAACCGCGCCACCGGCATGGCCGAGGCGGATTATATCTGTCTGCGCCACGAGACGGTGGACGACTCCCGGCCGCTGGAGATCTGCGATCCGGACGCGCGCTGGAAGCGCAAGCTGATGGAGAACTTCGAGGCCCGCGAGCTGCAGGTGCCGGTTTTTGAAAAGGGCGAGCTGGTGTACGAGCTGCCCGCGCTGGACGCCATCCGCGCCCACTGCGCCGCGGAGGTGGCCCGGCTGTGGCCGGAGGTGCGGCGCTTTGAAAATCCCCACGGCTATTACGTGGACCTGTCCGAGGAGCTGATGGCCCTCAAGGACCGGCTGCTGGAAGCCGGCGGCAGCAGACTGTGATACAAACGGCGGATGCCAGGGCATCCGCCGTTTTTGTGCTCTTTTCTCTTGCGGGCGCGGCGCTTATCGTTTATACTATATAAGGTTATGCTCATATTACGATAAAGGAGTATCGCTATGCTTTCAAGTCTTTGCAGCGGATGGGAATTCACCGAGAGCTTCTCGGAGGAGTTTCTCGCTTTTCAGGGCGGCGCCGAAACCGTGCGTCTGCCCCACACGGTGCGCCCCACCGTGCAGAATTACGCCCTGCCGGCCCACTATGAGATGATCTGCGGCTATCGCCGCGAGCTGGACATCCCCGCGGACTGGGCCGACAAGCGCGTGTTTTTACAGTTTGACGGCGCGGCCCATATTGCCGAGGTGTTCGTCAACGGCCGCAAGGCCGCCGAGCATCGCTGCGGCTACACCGGCTTTCGCGTGGAGCTGACCGACCTGGTCCGCCCCGGCGAAAAGGCCCGCATTGCGGTGCGGCTGGACTGCACCGAGAACGGCGCGGTGCCGCCCTTCGGCTTTGTGATCGACTATCTGACCTACGGCGGGCTGTACCGCGAGGTCTGGCTGGACGTGCGGGAAAAGGTCCTGGTGTCGGACGTGTTCGTCACGGCGGGCATGGACCGTGTGGCCCGCGTCCGTTTTGCCGTGGACGGCGCGTATGAGGCCGCCCGCGTGCGCATCCTGGACGGCGGAGAAGTGCTGGCCGAGGGCGAGGGCCGCGACTGCGTGGCTCTGAGCGTCCCCTGCGCCGAGCTGTGGGAGCCCGGCCATGGCCGTCTCTACAGCTGCGAGGTCAGTCTGCCCAACGGCGACAGCCGGACGGTGAGCTTCGGCTTCCGCAGCGTGGAATTCACCGCCAAAGCGTGCCTCATCAACGGCAAGGCCGTGTTCCTGCGGGGCCTCAACCGGCACCAGTGCTGGCCCTACATGGGCTACGCCGCCCCGGAGAGCCTGCAGCGCGAGGACGCGCGCATCCTGAGCGAGGAGCTGCAGGTGACGGCGGTGCGCACCTCCCACTATCCCCAGAGCCACTATTTCCTTGACGAGTGCGACCGCCGCGGTCTGCTGGTCTTCACCGAGATCCCCGGCTGGCAGCACGTGGGCGATCAGGCCTGGCAGGACCAGGCGGTGGAGAACGTGCGCGAGATGGTGACGGAGTACCGCAACCACCCCAGCATCGTCCTGTGGGGCGTGCGCATCAACGAGAGCCAGGACTACGACGACTTTTACACGCGCACCAACGCCCTGGCCCACGACCTGGACCCCAGCCGCCCCACCTCCGGTGTGCGCTATCTGCAGAAGAGCAGCCTGCTGGAGGACGTGTACGCCTACAACGACTTCTCCCACAAGGGCTTCAACCCCGGCTGCCGGGACAAGGCCGACGTCACGCCCGACATGGACAAGGCGCTGCTGATCTCCGAGCACAGCGGCCACATGTTCCCCACCAAGAGCTATGACACCTGGGAGCGCCGCCAGGAGCACGCCCTGCGCCACGCGCGGGTGCTCAACGCCGCCATGGCCGACGGCGGCCATGTGGGCTGCTTCGGCTGGTGCATGTTCGACTACCCCACCCACAAGGACTTCGGCTCGGGCAACCGGGTCTGTTACCACGGCGTGCTGGACGCCTTCCGCAATCCCAAGCTGGCCGCCGCCACCTACGCCAGCCAGGGCGAGGGACGGGCGGTGCTGGAGGTCGGCTCGTCCATGGACATCGGCGACTACCCCGGCGGCGAGACGGGGAAGCTCTTCGCCTTCACCAACGCCGAACGGGTGGAGCTGTACAAAAACGGCGCCTTTGTGGCCTCTTTCGCCCCCCGCGGCTGGGACGGACTGAAGCACGGCCCCATCGAGATCGACGACAAGATCGGCGATCTGCTGCGCTCGCAGGAGGGCTTTGACGACGAAAAGGCCGCCTTTGTCCACGATCTGCTGCAGCAGGCGGCGGTTTACGGGCTGGAGAGCCTGCCCGAGCCGGAAAAGCTGATGGCGCAGATGGCCCGCCACGGTCTGAGCTACGCCGACGCCGCGGTCCTGTACGGCAAGTACGTGGGCAACTGGGGCGGCGAGGCCACCGTCTGGCGCTTTGACGCCAAGGTGGGCGACGAGACCGTGGCGAGCGTGACGCGCACCCCGGGCTCCCAGCTGCATCTGGATGTGGACGTGAGCCGGACGGCCCTCACCGAGGGCGACCGCTACGATATGGCCGCCGTGCGCGTGCGCGTGGTGGACGAATTCGGCAATTGCGCTCCCTACGCCCAGCTGCCGCTGCATTTCGAAGTGTCCGGCGCGCTGGCGCTGGTTGGCCCGGCCGACACCGCGGCCGAGGGCGGCATGGGCGGCTGCTATGTGCGCACCGTGGGCCGCGAGGGCCGCGCAACGCTTCTGATCCGTGCCCCCCAGGCCGGCGAGGCGAAAATCGACTTTACCGTCGAAATCAAGTAACAGGAGACAACCATGTCCAAACTGCAATATAAAATCGAACTCAACAACGGCGAGAGCTATCTGGGCGCGGCCGAGGCCGCGGGCGAGGTGCACGTGGTGCTCCCGCTCCACGGCCGCATCCGCTCGGTGACGGCCACACTGCCCCTGCAGGTGGCGGAGGACGAGAAGATCTTCCTCAACGGCTTCCAGACCTGGACCTACTGCCCGGAGTACAGCCCCACCGACCGCATCCGCTCGCTCAAACGCCTGCCCAAGCTGGGCGTGGACCACTACGGTCTGGACCGCTACGGCGACAGCTACTTTGTGGACTACCCGGATCAGAGCGGCATCACCCACGGCGAGAGCTACGGCTACTTCCGCCGGGGCGGCGTGTACAGGCTGGTGGCCTCGCTGGACGAGCATCCGGGCTACACCCTTTTGCGCTATAACGCGCCCGAGGGTGTGCTGAGCCTGACGCGTGACTGCGAGGGGCTGGCGGTGGACGGCGATTTCCACGCCTTCGACCTGCTGTTTGTCGAGGGCTGCGAGGACGAGGTGTTCGACGCCTGGTTCGCCGCCCTGGGCGTGAAGTGCCGCACGCAGGAGAAGCTGGCTGGCTATTCCAGCTGGTACAACCGCTATGAGGATATCTCCGAGAGCTCCATCCGCGACGACCTTGCCGGCTGCGCGCGGGTGCTGATGCCCGGCGATCTGTTCCAGATCGACGACGGCTGGGAGAGCAACGTGGGCGACTGGCTGGAAACCGATCCTGTCAAGTTCCCCCACGGGCTCAAGCCCCTGGCCGACGAGATCCACGAAAAGGGCTTTAGGGCCGGTCTGTGGCTGGCGCCCTTTGTGGCCAACAAAAAATCCCGCGTCTACGCCGAGCACCCCGACTGGTTCTTCCGCCACAACGGCGAGAGCTGGTACTGCGGCGTCAACTGGGGCGGCTTTTACTCGCTGGACATTGACAACGAGGAGGTGCGCGCCTACCTGCGCGAGACCTTCCGCCGCGTGTTCGACGAGTGGGGCTTCGACCTGGTGAAGCTGGACTTTCTCTACGGCGCGGCCCCCTTCGGCAGCGCCTGCGAAACCAGAGCGGGCCGCATGATCCGCGCCATGGAGTTTCTGCGCGAGCTGTGCGGCGACAAGCTGATCCTGGGCTGCGGCGTGCCGGTGATGCCCGCCTTCGGTCTGGTGGACTACTGCCGCATCAGCTGCGACGTGGGGCTGGACTGGGACGGCAGCTGGCTGATGCAGCAGACGCACTTGGAGCGCGTCTCCACCCGCCAGGCCATCGCCAACGCGGTCTTCCGCCGCCAGCTCAACGGCCGGGCCTGGCTGTCCGACCCGGACGTGTTCTTCCTGCGGGACGACAACATCAAGCTCACCGAGGAGGAGAAGCTGACGCTGGCCACCTCCAACGCCCTGTTCGGCGGCGTGCTGTTCTGCTCGGACAACATGGGCCAGTACAGCGACAAGGCGCTGGAGACCTACCGCCGCATCCTGGAGACCCGGGAGGCCGAAAACATCTGCGTCAACGCCGACGCGCCGGGCATGGTCACCGTGGACTATGAGCTCCACGGCGTGCACAAGCTTTTGAAGCTTAAAGGGATATGCTTAACGAAACAGAAGTAAAAAAAGAACGCGCCGTGCTGGCGGGCCTGGCCGCGGCCAGCATGGACGCCGCCGAGCGCTCCAGCGACGTGTCGATGGAGGAGCTCGCCGCCCTGGTGGAGACCGCCGGCGGCGAGACCGTGGCCATGCTCATCCAGCAGCGGCCCACCCCCGACCCCCGCAGCTTTCTGGGGGACGGCAAGGTGCGCGAGCTCAAGGAGCTCATCGAGGCCAACGACTGCGATCTGGCGGTGTTTGACAACGAGCTCTCCCCCTCGCAGATGCGCGTGCTGGGCGAGGAGCTGGGCGTCAAGGTGCTGGACCGCTCGGGTCTGATCCTGGACATTTTCGCCCAGCGGGCCCGGACACGGGAGGGTCAGCTGCAGGTGGAGCTGGCCCAGTACCAGTATCTGCTGCCCCGGCTGACGGGCATGTGGACCCACCTGGTGCGCCAGACCGCCTCCGGCGGCTCCAGCCCCATCGGCACCCGCGGCCCCGGCGAGACCCAGCTGGAGACCGACCGCCGCCACATCCGCCGCAAGATCCAGAAGCTGGAGGAGGAGCTGGGCGAGGTGCGCCGCGTCCGCGGCACCCAGCGCCGCCGGCGGGAGAAAAACGCCATGCCCATGGTCTGTCTCGTGGGCTATACCAACGCGGGCAAGTCCACGCTCTTAAACTGTCTCACCGGCGCGGACATCCCGGCCAACGACCGGCTGTTTGACACACTGGACACCACCACCCGCCGGCTGAAGATCGACGAGACCACGGAGATCCTGCTGTCCGACACGGTGGGCTTTATCCGCAAGCTGCCCACCCATCTGATCGAGGCCTTCAAGGCCACGCTGGAGGAGCTGAGCTACGCCGACGTGCTGCTGCACGTGATCGACCTGTCCAACCCGGAGTGGGAGGAGCAGGCCCGGATCGTGGACGAGCTGATCGTCCAGCTGGGGGCAGAGAGCACGCCGCGGCTGCGCGTCTTCAACAAGTGCGACCGCTATTTCGGCATACTGCCCCACGGCGAGGACGTGGTGTGCATCTCGGCCAAGAGCGGCGAGGGCGCGGACGCGCTGACGGGCAAGCTCTCGGAGCTGCTGGGCCGCGGCAAGCGCAGCGTCACGCTGCACATCCCCTACGCCCAGGCCGGGCTGATGGACCTGCTGCAGCGCGAGGCAGCCGTGACGGATACGGAGTACACCGACGAGGGCATCGTGGCCCGGGTCGTGGTGCCCGCCGCCCTGTTCGGCCGCGTCAAGGGCTTTATCCCCGGCTATGTGGAGCCGAAGGAGGACTGGGAATGAGGATCGAAACCCGGCGTCTGGTGCTGCGCCCCTGGCGCGAGGACGACGCCCCGGCGCTGTTCAAATACGCCTCCGACCCCGCGGTTGGCCCCGCCGCAGGCTGGAAGGCCCACGAAAGCGAGGCCGAGAGTCTGGACGTGCTGCGCACGATCCTGATCAACGACCGCACCTGGGCCCTTACCATCACCCCGTCGGACGAGCCGGTGGGCAGCATCGGCGTTTTCCCCGGACGCGACGAGGGTCAGAACGGGGAGTGGGAGATCGGCTATTGGCTGGCCAGGCCCTTCTGGGGCAACGGCTACATGCCGGAGGCGGTCCGCGCGATCCTGAGCCTGTATTTCGCCTTCGGCGCCGAGCGCATCTGGTGCGCCCACGCCGACTTCAACGACAAATCCCGCCGCGTGATCGAAAAATGCGGCTTTCACTATCGCTTCAGCGCGCCGTGGACCTCTGCGCTGGGCGACGTGCGCAACAGCCTGTACTACGCCATCGAGGCAGAGGAGTTCGACGATGACTGAATACTTCATCCCCGCGGGCAGCGGCGAGAGCGAATACGCGGAAAAGCGCTCGCAGTTCCTGGGCCACGTCCGCTGCGTGGAGAGCGAGGACGAGGCCAGAGCCTTCATCGCCGAGATGAAAAAGAAATACTACGACGCGCGCCACAACTGCTCGTGCTACATCCTGCGCGGCGGCACCGAGCGCTATTCCGACGACGGCGAGCCCCAGGGCAGCGCGGGCCTTCCCATGCTGGAGGTGTTTCGGCGCGAGGGTGTGGAAAACGTGGTGTGCGTGGTCACGCGCTATTTCGGCGGCGTGCTTCTGGGCACGGGCGGCCTGTTCCGGGCCTATACCAGGGCTGCCAAGGACGCGCTGGACAACGCGGGCGTTGCCGTGGTGCGGCGCTGGGTCGAGGGCGAGTTCCGCTGCTCCTACGCCGCGGCGGAGCGGCTGAAAAACGAGCTGGGCGCCTTTGAGGCCATCGTGACCGACACCCTTTACGCCGCGGACGTGACGGTGCGTCTGCTGGTGGGCGAGGAGCGCGCCGGAGCTCTGGCGCAGCGGCTTTTCGAGGCCAGCGCCGGCACCGTGACCCTCGCCGTCACCGGCGAGAGTTTTAGAGGCGTGCGCGTACGTTGAGGCGTGCGTTGAAAACAGGCAGAAAAAATATTTACAAATTTCTTTCAAAAGAAAAAAGGGAATTTTGTTTTTTGAGCGTATAAGATTATCGGAAGAGAAATCTTCCGGTAATTTTTTTGATACCGATATACAGGAGGGATGAGGTGTGTCCTGTCCGAGAGAGGAACGCGAAGCGTTGGAGCAGCTTCTGGTGGGCTCCTACGGCGTCCGCGCCGCAGCGTCCAAAGGCCGTCTGCACCCGGAGGAGGAGTGCGCCGTGCGCACCTGCTTCCAGCGGGATGTGGACCGCATCACCCACTCCAAGTCCTTCCGGCGCTTAAAGCACAAGACCCAGGTGTTCCTGCAGCCCGAGGGCGACCATTACCGCACCCGGCTGACCCACACGCTGGAGGTCACGCGCCTGGCGCGCACCGTGGCCCGCGCGCTGAGGCTAAACGAGGATCTGTGCGAGGCCATCGGCCTGGGCCACGATCTGGGCCACACGCCCTTCGGCCACGCGGGGGAGCGGGCCCTGAACCTGATCTACCCCGGCGGCTTCAAACACTATGAGCAGAGCCTGCGGGTGGTGGATATCCTGGAGCGGGACGGCCAGGGGCTGAACCTGTGCTATGAGACCCGCATGGGCATCCTCAACCACACCCACGGCGCCCCGGACGACACCCGCGAGGCCACGGTGGTGCGCCTGTGCGACCGGATCGCCTACATCAACCACGACCTGGACGACTCCATCCGGGCTGGCATTCTGACCGAGCAGGACGTGCCCGCGCGCATCCGCAGCGAATGCGGCGAGCGCAACAGCGAGCGCATCAACGCCTTTGTCACGGATCTGATCGCCAACAGCACCCAGGGCTTGATCCGCATGTCCGACGAGATGTGGAGCACGTTCCAGTTTTTCCACTCCTTCATGTATTCCGACATCTACACAAACCCCGTGGCCAAGGGCGAGGAGAGCAAGGTGGAGGGCATTTTGCGGGTACTCTATGAGTACTACACCGCCCACCCGGACAAGCTGCCCTCCGACTTTGGCGGCGTGATCGAGCGCGAGGGTGTGGAGCGCGCCGCGGTGGACTACATATCCGGCATGACCGACAGCTACGCCATCGAAAAGTTCGGGGAGATTTTTATCCCCTTCGCATGGACCGTCAAGTAGTTTCTAGTTTCTAGATTCTAGTTTCTAGAGGTGATAAACGAGGGCGTGGTCGCATTATACAAACATGATCGTCTGGCAAAAAGCGATGGACCTGACAGACGAAGTCTACCGTTTGACGAAGAGTCTTCCCAAGGAAGAGCTCTTGTCCCTGACGGATCAACTGCGCAGAGCGGCAGTTTCCGTCCCATCCAATATTGCAGAGGGATATGGCAGGCAGACGGATAGGGAATTCAAGCAATTCCTGTCTATTGCCAGAGGTTCTGTTTTTGAAGTGGAAACCCAGCTGTTCATTGGCATACGTCAGAACTATTTTTCCGATTCGGATGCCGAGACTGCACTTTCCTTGTGCAATGAAGTTGGACGACTGCTAACGACGCTCTCTAGAAACTAGACACTAGAACTAGAAACTAGAAACTAGAAGCTAAAAACTAATCACCGGGAGGTGATTCTACGGCCTTTCCCGACAGCTTTATAGACGAGCTCGTGGCACGCAACGACATCGTTGACGTGGTCTCGGGCTATGTGCGGCTGGGGAAGCGCAGCGGCTCGAACATGTTCGGGCTCTGCCCCTTCCACAGCGAAAAAACGCCCTCCTTCTCCGTCTCTCCGGACAAGCAGATCTACCACTGCTTCGGCTGCGGCAAGGGCGGGGGCGTCATCAACTTCATCATGGAGATCGAAAACCTGTCCTTCCCGGAGGCGGTGGCCTTCCTCGCGCGGCGCGCGAACATGGCCCTGCCCGAGCAGGAGAACGACCGCGAGAGCAAAAAGCGCTCCCGCATGCTGGCCCTCAACCGGGACGCGGCACGCTTCTTTTACGAGCAGCTGTCCTCTCCCGCCGGGCAGCGGGCCCGTGCCTATATGGACAAGCGCGGCATCGGCAAGGCCACGGCCACCAACTTCGGTCTGGGCGCCGCCCCGGACGAGTGGGGCGCGCTGGACCGGGCCATGCGCGCCAAGGGCTACACCAGCGAGGAGCTCTTTGAGGCCGGGCTCATCAAAAAGGGCCGGAACGGCGGCTGGTACGACACCTTTCGCGACCGGCTGATGTTCCCCGTCATCGACGTGCGGGGCAACGTGATCGGCTTCTCCGGGCGCCTGCTGGGCGAGGACGGGCCGAAATACCTCAACAGCCCCGATACCCTTGTTTTCAACAAGGGCAGCAACCTTTTCGCACTGAATCTGGCCAAAAAATCAAAAAGCGGATATATTCTGCTCTCCGAGGGCAATATAGACGTGGTAAGCCTGCATCAGGCGGGTTTCGACTCGGCGGTGGCTTCGCTTGGCACCTCGCTGACGGCGGAGCAGGCGCGGCTGATCTCCCGCTTCACCGGCGAGGTCATCATCGCCTACGACAACGACGGCGCCGGACAGAAGGCCGCCCAGCGGGCCATCGGCATCCTGGAAAAGCTGGATCTGAAGGTGCGGGTGCTGCAGATGAGCGGCGCCAAGGACCCGGACGAGTACATCCAGCTGCGGGGGCCGGAGGCCTTCCGCCAGCTGATCGAGGGCTCGGAAAACCAGGTGGAGTACCGTCTGGGGGTCATCGCGGCCAAATATGATTTGGGCGTAGATGCCCAGAAGGTGGACTATTTGCGGGAGTGCGAGGATCTGCTGGCCCGCCTGCCCAACGCCGCCGAGCGCGAGGTCTATTGCCGCCGTGTGGCTTCCCAGACCGGCATCAGCCCCGAGGTGCTCATCGGCGAGGTCAAGTCCCGCCGCAGCCGCCTTTTGCGGCGCACCGCGGCGACCGAGCGCAGCAGTCCCGAGCGGCAGAGCCAGCCCGTGGAGCGTCAGCTGCGCTATGACGACCCGGCCTCGGCCGTGGCGGAGGAGGGGCTGATCCGGCTTTTGTACCTGGACGGATCTCTGGCCGCCGTTGCCGGGCTGCCGGATGCGGCGGAATTCAGCTCCCCCGCGCTGGGGCACATCTACGGCGTGGTGCGAAGGCGTCTGGGCGAGCACCGCAGCGTCTCGGCCGACGCCCTGGGCGGCGAGCTGAGCGCCGAGGAGGTCTCGCTGCTGGTACGCATCCTCCAAAAGCCCGAGACTCTGTCCAACAGCAAGCGGGCCATGGAGGACTACATAAACAGAATCCGACAGCGCCGCCGGGCACAGTCCGACAGCGGCGATCTGATGCAGCTCCTGGAAGAGAGAAGAAAAGAACTAAAATGAGGGAAAAAGATATGAAAGAGAACAACAGCTACACCGAAACCGATCTGGAAGCCATGGCCGACGCGCTGCTGGCCGACAACGACGCCCCCGCCGCCGAGGCGCAGAGCGCCGAGACCGCCAGGCCCCGCCGCAAGGGCAAGGCCAAAAAGGAGGCCGCGGCCCCCGCGCCGGAGAAGACGGCCGAGGAGCGGCTCAACGAGCTGATCGAAAAGGGCAAGAAGGCCGGCAAGCTGAGCACCAAGGATCTGGAATGTCTCGAGGAGATGAATCTGGACAGCGAGGTCATGGACAAGTTCTATGAAACGCTGGAGCAGAACGGCATCGACATCGACATCCCCAGCGCGGACCTGCTGCCGCCGCTGGACGACATTGTGCCCGAGGTGGACGACCTGGCGGAGATCGAGGAGGTCACCGAGGAGGAGATCAACGCCGCCGACGAGCTGGCCGACACCTACGCCACCGATGACCCGGTGCGCATGTATCTCAAGGAGATCGGCAAGGTGCCGCTGCTGACCCCGGAGGAAGAGGTGGAGCTGGCCAAGCGCATGGCCGACGGCGACGAGGACGCCAAGCACCGCATGACCGAGGCCAACCTCCGTCTGGTGGTGTCCATCGCCAAGCGCTATGTGGGCCGCGGCATGCTGTTCCTGGATCTGATCCAGGAGGGCAACCTGGGTCTGATCAAGGCCGTGGAGAAGTTCGACCACACCAAGGGCTATAAGTTCTCCACCTACGCCACCTGGTGGATCCGCCAGGCCATCACCCGCGCCATCGCCGACCAGGCCCGCACGATCCGCATCCCCGTGCACATGGTCGAG
>ONSQ01000050.1 GCA_900320465.1 uncultured Eubacteriales bacterium | reverse complement strand
GTGGCGGATGGCGCCGGCCTGGCCGGAGACGCCGCCGCCGGTAACGGTGGCTTCGATGTCGACCTTGCCGACGGTGCCGGTGGTGACCAGGGGCTGACGCACGATCAGCTTCAGGGTCTCGAGACCGAAGTAATCGTCGATGTCACGGCCGTTGATGGTGATGACGCCGCTGCCGTTGGGAATGAGGTGAACGCGGGCGATCGAGGACTTTCTGCGTCCGGTGCCGTACATATAGGGCTTTTTGCACTTGTAAGTAGCCATGTTCCTTTACCTCCTCTTAGCGATCCCAGACTTCGGGCTTCTGGGCGGCGTGGTCGTGCTCAGGGCCGCGGAAAACGCGCAGGCGCTTGAGCTGCCAGTCGGCGATGGTGTTCTTCTGCAGCATGCCGCGGACGGCGAGACGCATGGCAAGCTCGGGCTTGTTGGCCATCAGGTGCTTGTACTGGGTCTCCTTCAGACCGCCGGGGTAACCGGAGTGGGTACGGTAGTACTTCTGCTCCAGCTTCTTGCCGGTCAGGACGGCGTCTTTGGCGTTGATGATGATGACGTAGTCACCGCAGTCAACATGGGGGGTGTAGTCGGTTTTCAGCTTGCCGCGCAGGATGTCGGCGGCGAGAGCGGCGGTCTTGCCCAGGGGCTTGCCGGCCGCGTCAAGGACGTACCACTTACGGGTAACGGACTCCTTGGTTACCATGGTAGTAGACATAGTTGAGCCTCCGTATAGAATCAAATGTTTTGACATTTTTAATCCGGCTTGTTACAATCAGTTACAAGCGAGCTTTCTTTTTATACCACAGTGTTTTTGCCCTGTCAACAGCAAAATGAATTCTGGATTTGAAATCTCTAAAAATCTTTGAAATCCTCCCGAAAGCTCACAAATCCTGAAAACGATTTTTCATTTTTTCGGAGAAAGCCTATGGACAAGCTGTTAAATGACTTCACCGGCACCGTGCGCCGGGCGGTGGACGACTATCATATGATCGAGGCCGGGGACAAGGTGGCCGTGGGCGTTTCGGGCGGCAAGGACAGCCTGCTGCTGCTCCTGGCCCTCAACCATCTGCGGAGCTTTTACCCCAAGCGCTTCGAGCTGGAGGCCATCACCATCGAGCTGGGCTTTGAGGGAATGGACTTCACGCCGGTGGCGGCGCTGTGCGAGGAGCTGGGCGTACCCTACACCTGCCTGAAAACCGACATCAAGGAGATCGTCTTTGACGTGCGCCGGGAGGAAAATCCCTGCTCGCTGTGCGCCAAGATGCGCCGCGGGGCGCTCAACGACGCGATCCGCGCCCGGGGCGTCAACAAGCTGGCTCTGGGACACCATTTTGACGACGCGGTGGAGACCTTCATGCTCTCCCTGCTCTTCGAGGGACGCATCAGCTGCTTCCGTCCGGTGACCTATCTGGACCGCTCGGGCGTGACCCAGATCCGGCCGCTGATCTACGCGGGGGAGAAGAAGATCGCGAACCTGGCTTCTGCGCTGCAGGTCCCGGTGGTCGAAAACCCCTGTCCGATGGACAAGACCTCCAAGCGCCACGAGGTCAAGGAGCTGCTCGCGACGCTGTCCGCCGACTACCCGGACATGAAATCGAAGGTGTTCGGGGCCATGCAGCGTCTGCCCCTCCCCGGCTGGGAGCCGGACATCAGCTGGCACGACGCCCGGCAGAAGCGGGAGCAATAACGGCGTCGGATAAGGGATACAGACGGAAATGGACGAGCCGAAACGAAAGAGGATGCGTCTCCCGGGATATGATTATTCCCGTCCCGGCGCCTATTTTGTCACGGTATGCACGCGGGAAAGGAAATGTATCCTCTCCCATATCGCCGTAGGGGCCGACGCCCTCGGCGGCCCGTCGGTGACGCTCACCGACGCAGGCAGGATTGTGGAGAAACATCTTCTTACCACGGACAGAATAAACGGGCTGCATGTTGAAAAATATGTGATCATGCCCAATCATGTTCATATGATCCTGGTGATCGAGAATAAAGATGGGCCGCCGGGGGCGTCGGCCCCTACAAGCGCTCTGATCCCACAGGCGATCGGAACATGGAAGCGGCTTGTCCATCGTGAGCTCGGGCAGGACATCTTTCAGCGATCCTATCATGACCATGTGATCCGCAAGGAAAGCGACTTTCGGGCGATTTGGGAATACATCGATACCAATCCCGCACGATGGGCGGAAGACATATATTATGATAGCGATTAAACGCCAACCGGGGCTGCTGCAAAAACGGCAGCAGCCCCGGTTGGCATTTTGTGCGGAAAGAGAAGCACAATCTCCCCCTTGAAATTCTAAAAACTAAGAACTAAAAACCAGAACGGTAGCGTTCGATGGCGACGGCCAGGATATCCAGCGCGCGGGACAGATCGGCCTCGTTGAGCACATAGGCCATGCGCACCTCGTTCCTGCCGCGGCCGGGGGTGGCGTAAAAGGGCTCGCCGCAGGCGAACATCAGCGTTTCGCCTTTGTCGTTGAAATCCTCCAGCAGCCACTGCTGGAACTTCGCCGCGTCGTCGACGGGCAGCGCGGCCATGACGTAAAAGGCGCCCATGGGCCGGGCGAACACCACGCCGGGGATTCTCTCCAGCTTCTCCACGAACAGATCCCGGCGGCGGCGGTACTCGTCGCGGGTGGCGTCGAAGTACGAGCTGTCCAGATCGTACAGCGCCGCGGCGGCGATCTGGTCGACGGTGGCCACGGACAGGCGGCACTGGGCCATCTTCATGGCCTGGGTCATCAGCGCGGCGTTGCGGCTCAACAGCATGCCCACCCGGGCGCCGCAGGCCGAAAAGCGCTTGGAGCAGGAGTCGATCACCACCACGTTCTCCTCATAGCCGGGGAACTGCAGCACGCTCAAAAGCTCCTCGCCGCCGTAGACGAACTCCCGGTACACCTCGTCGCAGATGAGGAACAGATCGTGCTCCTTTGCCAGCTCCAGCAGCATCTTCAGCTCGCCGCGATCCAGCACGGTGCCGGTGGGGTTGCCGGGGTTGGTGATCATGATGGCGCGGGTCTTTTCGCCGATGAGGGGCTCGATCCGCTCGCGCTCGGCGAAGCGATAGCCCTCCTCCGGGCTGGTGGGCACAGGCTTCACCACGCCGCCGGCGAGATTCACCACGGTCTGATAATTGGAATAGAAGGGCTCGGGGATCAGGATCTCGTCGCCGTCGTCCAGCAGGCACGAGGCGACGATCTGCATGGCCTCGCTGCCGCCGTTGGTGATCAGCACCTCTTCGCGCGCCAGTTCCACGCCCAGACGGCTGTAATAGCCGCGCACCGCGTCCACCAGCACGTTCAGCCCGCCGGAGGGCGCGTAGGCCAGCACCGGCTCGTCAAAACCGCGCAGAGCCTCGAAATAGGCTTCCGGGGTGCGGATGTCGGGCTGACCGATATTCAGATGATAGACCTTGATGCCGCGCTCCTCGGCCCTGGCGGCGGCGGGGGCGAAACGGCGCATGGCCGAGGCCTGACAGCGTTCGATCTTGGAGGAAAATTTCATAGGGGACACCTCTTTGCTTTGATTGCCCTATCTTACCACTGTGCGCGGCGCATTTCAACAAAAAACGAGGTGCTCTTGCCTCCGGGCGGGGAATTTGATAAACTGATACCAACGAACAAACAGAAGGGAGACGGGCAAATGCTCAGACTGATCATCGGCCGGGCGGGTACCGGCAAGACCGCGGCCGTCATCGGCGAGATCGCGCGCGCCGTGGCCGAGGGGCGCGGCGGCAGCATGCTCATTGTGCCCGAGCAATACAGCCACGAGGCCGAGCGGGAGCTGTGCGAGCGCTGCGGCGACGCCCTGTCGCTCTATGCCGAGGTGTTCAGCTTCACCGGCCTTGCCCGCCGCGTGCTCCAGCAGCAGGGCGGCCTGGCGGCGGACTGGCTGGACAAGGGCGGGCGGCTGCTGTGCATGGCCCTGGCCCTGGACCAGATCAGCTCGCGCCTGCGGCTTTACGGCGGGGCCGCCCGCCGCGCCGAGCTGCAAAGCGCCCTGCTTGCCGCGGTGGACGAGTGCAAAAGCGCCGCCGTGGACGCCCCGGCCCTGGCCGCCGCCTCCGCTCTGGCGGAGGGGGAGCTGGCCGACAAGCTGGCCGATCTGTCGCTGGTGCTGGAGGCCTATGACGCCGTGGTGGCCCGCGGCCACGCCGACCCCACCGAAAGGCTGGACCTGCTGGCCGACAAGCTGGGCGGAAGCGGCATCGGCAAGACCAGCCGCGTCTATCTGGACGGCTTTATCGACTTCACCCGCCAGGAGCAGCGCGTCATCCGCGCGCTGCTGGAAACCGGCGCGGAGGTGACGGTCTGCCTCACCCTGGACGACCTGCACGGCGACGACGAGGTCTTCGCCCTGTCCCGGACGGCGGCGGGGCGGCTGTGCGCGCTGGCCGAAGAGCTGGGATGCGCGGTCCAGATCGAGCGCATGGATGGCCGCGGCGACAAGGGCGGCGCGCTGGACTTTTTCACCGACAATCTTTTTTCCTATTCCCCCGCGCGCTGGGAGGGCGAGACGGACGCGATCCGCCTCTGCGCCGCCCCGGGCCTGACGGCGGAGTGCGAGCTGGCCGCGGCGACGGCCATTTCCCTGGTGCGGGACCGCGGCTGCCGCTGGCGGGACATCGCCGTGGCCGTGCGCGGCTTCGAGGACTACCGCCGCACCCTGCAAAGTGTTTTCGCCCACTACGGCGTGCCGCTCTACACGGCGCGCAAAAGCGAGCTTCTCTCCAAAAGCATCCCGGCGCTCATCAGCGCGGCCTACGCCATCGTCTGCGGCGGCTGGGAGCAGGACGACGTGTCCGACTATATGCGCAGCGCCCTGACGGGCCTGAGCATCGACGAGTGCGACGAGCTGGAGACCTATGTGTTCAAATGGCGTCTGCGCGCCCGGGCCTGGGAGCGGGAGGGCGACTGGCGCCAGCACCCGGACGGCTACAACGCCGACTTTGACGAGCAGACCGAGCAGCGCCTGGCGCGCATCAACGCCCTGCGCCGCCGTCTGGCCGGGCCACTGCAGCGCTTCGAGCGCAGCGCCCGCCTGGCCCACACCGCCGCCGGACAGGCGGCGGCCCTCTCCTCGCTGCTGCTGGAGCTGGAGCTGCCCCGCCGTCTGGAAGAACGCGCCGCCGTCCTCTCGGCCGCGGGGCGGGACAGCCTGGCTGCCGAGAGCGCCCAGCTCTGGGAGATCACGGTTGGCGCGCTGGAGCAGTGCGCGGCCGTCCTGGGCGATACGGCCATGGAGACGGAGGAATTCGGCCGCCTGTTCACCCGCATGCTCTCCTGCTACGACGTGGGCACGATCCCGCTGTCCCTGGACGCGGTGTCCGCCGGCGACTTTGACCGGATGCGCCGCCGCCACATCCGCCATCTGATCGTCCTGGGGGCGCAGGACGAGCGCCTGCCCGCCGCCGAGGAGGGCGGCGGCGTCTTCTCCGAGGACGAGCGCGAGCGTCTGCTGTCCCTGGGCATCGACCTGGGCGGCGCGGGCGCGGACGAGCTGTGGCGCGAGTTTTCACTGATCTACAACTGCGTCTCGCTGCCGTCGGAGAGCCTGACCCTGTCTTACTCGCTGCTGGGCCCCAAGGGCGAGGAGCAGCGCCCCTCCTTCCTCATCAGCCGCGCTTCTTCGCTCTTCGGCCTGCGCGCCGAGCGCGTCGATCTGACGGAGGTGCGCGCCAGCGCGCCCAACAGCGCGCTGGGTCTGGCGTCGCGCCCGGAGACGGACGCGCGCTGCCGCTCCGCCCGGGACTATTTTGCCGCGCGGGAGCCCCGGCGGCTCGAGGCCCTGCGCCGCGCCGCCGAGATGCGGCGGGGCAGACTGTCCGCCGAGGCGGTCGGCGCCCTCTACGGCAGCCGCCTGCGGCTCAGCGCCTCCCAGATCGACAAGCTGGCGGACTGCAAGTACGCCTATTTCTGCCGCTACGGCCTGCGGGCCAGACCCTACGAGCCGGCGGATTTCAAGCCCAACGACGTGGGCACCTTCTTCCACGCGGTGTTTGAGAATACCGCCCGCCAGGTCAAGGCCCGGGGCGGCTTTGCCGCCGTGCCGGACGACGAGCTCAGAGGGATCGTGGACGCGGTCATCGAGCGCTACATCGCCGAAGCGCTGGACGGCTTTGCCGAAAAAACCGAGCGCTTCCGCCACCTGTTCAACCGGCTGCGCGCCGAGGTCTGGCAGATCGTCCAGGACATGGCCGACGAGCTGCGCCGGTCGGACTTCGAGCCTCTGGACTTCGAGCTGAACTTCGGCAAGTCCGACACCATGCCCCCCGTGCTGCTGGGTGAGGGCGGGCGCAGCATGCAGCTCATCGGCGTGGCGGACCGGGTGGACGGCTATCTGCACGACGGCAGGCTGTACCTGCGCGTGGTGGACTACAAGACCGGCAGCAAGAGCTTTTCGCTCAGCGACGTGTGGTACGGCATGGGGCTGCAGATGCTTCTGTATCTCTTCGCCCTGTCCGAGCACGGCGAGGAGCGCTACGGCCATCCGGTGGAGCCGGCGGGCGTCATGTACGTCCCGGCCCGCAGCGTGATGGTCTCCGTGGAGGCCGAGGACGACGAGACCGGGCGCAGCAAGGCCATCGCCAAATCCCTGCGCCGCAGCGGCCTGGTGCTCAGCGAGCCCCCGGAGCTCCTGCAGGCCTGGGAGAGAGGCGACGAGCAGCTCTACATCCCCCTCACGATCGGCCGGGGCGGCAAGCCCACCGACGAGAGCTTTGCCGACGCCGAGCGCATGGGCCTGCTCTACCGCCACATCCGGCGCACCCTGGGGCGCATGACCGACGAGCTGCGCTCCGGCGCCATCGACGCCGACCCCTATGTGAAGTCGGACAGCAAGAGTCCCTGTGACGTCTGTGATTACGCCGACGCCTGCCGCTTTGTGGACGGCCAGGCGGGCGAAAAGAGCCGCTATCTTGCCAAACTCAGCACCGCCGAGGTCTGGGAGCGGATGAGAGGAGATGAGGAGAGTTGAGCACGTTTGAACCCACCGCCCAGCAGCGCGCGGCCATCGAAGCGCGCAGCAGCACCGTACTGGTATCCGCCGGCGCGGGCAGCGGCAAGACCAAGGTGCTCACCGAGCGTCTGATGGGCTATCTCTGCGACGCCCGGGAGCCCCGGGACGTGGACAGCTTCCTGGTCATCACCTACACCCGCGCCGCGGCGGCGGAGCTCAAGGGCCGCATCATGCAGGAGCTCAGCCGCGCCATCGCCCAGGACCCGGCCAACCGCCAGCTGCGCCGCCAGAGCGCGCTGATCCGCCGCGCCCAGATCAGCACGATCCACGGCTTCTGCACCTCGCTTCTGCGCGAAAACAGCCAGAGCGCCCATCTGGCGCCGGACTTTCGCGTCATCGAGGAGGAGCGCGCCTCTGCCATGAAGCGCGCGGCCCTGGACAAGGTCATGGACGCCCATTACGCCGATGCCAGGGCCCATCCCGGCTTTCTCAGCCTGGCCGACACCGTGGGTGCCGGCCGGGACGACGAGGCACTGAAAAAACTGGTGCTGGAGCTGCACGGCAAGATGCAGGCCCACGCCCGCCCGGCGCTCTGGGTCGAGCGCATGATCGCCCAGCTCTCCGCGCCGGCAGCCGACGCCGCCGACACGATCTGGGGGCGCGAGCTGCTCACCTCCCTGGGCCGGACGGCGGATTACTGGGCGGGGGAGCTGGAGTGCTGCATCGCCGCCATGCGCGGCGATGAGAAGATCTGGAAGGCATACGGCGACAACTTCTCCGGCACCGCCGAGCAGCTGCGGGACCTGGCGCGCGCCGCCGCCCTCGGCTGGGACAAGGCCCGCGCCTGCGCCCAGAGCGTGAGCTTCCCGAGACTGGGCACGCTGCGCGACCCGTCCGACCCGGCGCTGGCCGAGGCGGTCAAGGCCCGGCGGGACAAATGCAAGGACAGCGTAAAAAAGCTGCAATCCGCCTTTGCCATGTCCTCGGCGTCGCTGCTGGCGACCATGGCCCTGACCCACGACGCCATGGAGGCGCTGCTGCGTCTGACCATGGCTTTCGACGAGCAGTACGCCGCCGACAAGGAGCGCTCCTCTCTGGTGGACTTCGCGGACCTGGAGCACAAGACCGCGGCGCTTCTGACCGATGAACAGGACCGCCCCACCGAGCTGGCCCTGCGCCTGTCGGCGCGCTATACCGAGATCATGGTGGACGAGTTCCAGGACGTCAGCCGCGTGCAGGACACGATCTTCCGCGCCCTGTCCCGGGGCGGGAAGAACCTGTTCATGGTGGGCGACGTCAAGCAGTCCATCTACCGCTTCCGCCTGGCGGACCCGGAGATTTTCAACGAAAAATACCGGGACTACCTGGACTATGACCGGGCTCCCGCGGGCGATCCCCGGCGCATCCTGCTGCGGGAGAACTTCCGCTCCCGCCGGGAGATCATCGACGCCGCCAACACGGTGTTTCGCGCCTGCATGTCCCGGGCGCTGGGAGACGTGGCGTATGACGATGCCGCCGCGCTGCGCTTTGCCGCGGCGTACTATACCGGAGAGCGCCCGAAGCCGGAGCTGCTGCTGGTGGAGACGCCCACCGGCTCCCCGGACCAGGGCCCGGCCCCCGGGAGGCTTGCCTGCGAGGCCGCCTTTGTGGCCCGGAAGATCGAGGAGCTGATCGCCGCCCACACCCCCGTGACCGTGGACGGCGTGACGCGCGACGCGAGCTACGGCGATATTGCCATCCTGCTGCGCAACGCCAACAGTGTGGGCGGCGCCTTCCGGCTGGCGCTGCTGGATCGGGGCATCCCGGTCTCGGCGGTGCAGGGGAAGGACTATTTCCGCTCCGATGAGATCGCCACGCTCATGAACCTGCTTGCCGTGCTGGACAACCCCCACCAGGACATCCCGCTGATCGCGGCGCTGCGCTCGCCCTGCTTCGGCTTCACGGCGGACGAGCTGTCGCTCATCCGCGCCGCCGACAAGAAAGCGGACTTTTTCGACGCCCTGCGCCTCAGAGCCGACGAGGATCCCCACGCCGCGGACTTTCTGCGGCGGCTGGAGGCCCTGCGCGCCGTGGCGCCGGACCTGAGCTGCGCCGAGCTGGTCTGGCAGATCGTGGACGAGTTCGATCTGCTGGCCATCGTGGGGGCCATGGCCGACGGCGAGCGCCGCCGGGCCAATCTGATGGAGTTCGTCTCCCTGGCCGAGAGCTTTGAGAACACCGGCTACCGGGTGCTGCACCGCTTTGTGCTGCATCTCCGCGAGCTTGCCGAGCGGGGCAGCGAGATCGGCGGAGGCGCCGCCGCGGGCGTGCGCATCCTGTCGATCCACAAGTCCAAGGGACTGGAGTTTCCCATCGTGTTTCTCTCGGACCTGGCCCACCGCTTCAACACGGCCGACAACAAGGCGCGGGTGCTGGTGCACCCCATCCTGGGCCTGGGGGCCAAGGTCACGGATCTGCAAAAGCGCATCGAGTATCCCACCCTGTCCCGCACGGCCATCGACCGGCGGCTGCGGCGCGAGACGCTCAGCGAGGAAATGCGCCTATTGTATGTGGCCATGACCCGTCCCAAGGAGTACCTTTTCATGACCGCGGCCGTCCGCGATCCGGAAAAGCTGCTGAGCTCGCTGCAGGTGTCGGTGGGCAACCCCCTGGCGGGCGAGGCCCTTGCCGGGGCTCCGGACATGCTGCACTGGCTGCTCCCGGCCATCGAGGCCGACGGGCGCGAGCACATCGCGCTGCAGATCTGCCCCGCGCCCGACGCGGCGGAGGCCGGCGCGTCCGAGAGCGCCCTGCCCGAGCCGGACGAGGCCTTCTCCGCCCTGCTGGAGCGCAATCTCAGCTTCCGCTATGCCCATGCCGACGCCGTCGCCCTGCCCAGCAAGGTCACGGCCACCGAGCTCAAGGACCGCGCCGAGGACGACGGCGAGAGCGCCAGTCTCAGCCCCGCCCCGCCCCGCCGCCGCTTCCGCGAGCCCGACTTCACCCGCGCCCTCAAGCCCCTGACCGGAGCCGAGCGGGGCACGGCCACGCACCTGGTGCTGCAATACATGGACTTCGCCAAAACCGACAGCGAGGAGGCCGTGCGCGCCGAGATCGAGCGGCTGCGCCTCTCCCGCCACCTGTCCGACCGGGAGGCCGAGGCCGTGGACGCCGCGGCCATCGTCAAGCTCTTTGCCTCGCCGCTGGGCCGCCGCATCCGCCGCGCCGATGGGCTGCGGCGCGAGTTCAAGTTCTCCCTCCTGTGCGACGCCGGGGAGGTTTTCGGCGCCGCGGCGGGGGACAGCGTGCTGCTGCAGGGCGTGGTGGACTGCCTGCTGGAGGAGGACGGAGAGCTGGTGGTGGTGGACTACAAGACCGACACCGTCCGCACCGAGGCCCAGCTGCAGGAGCGCCGGGCGCTCTACACGCCCCAGCTGCGCGCCTATGCCCGCGCCATGGAGCGCATTTTCCGCAAGCCGGTCAAAGAGTGCGTGCTCTATTTCCTCTCCATGGGCCGCGAAGCGCGCGTGGAGATCAAATAAGACAGGCAACAAAACAACGAGCCGCCCTGTTGGACGGCTTGCAGGCAAAAGACAGGCATGATGTTGTCATCCTGAGCGGAGCGAAGCGGAGTCGAAGGATCTTAAAAAGCACTTTTTGCAAAAGAAAGCAGGATTCTTCGTCACTTCGTTCCTCAGAATGACACAAAAACACGATAACGGGGAATCCCGCGGACGACAAGGAGGCAGGGACATGACATCTGCACAGCAACAGGCGGCCGCCAAGAGCTTTGCGGCCTACTGGACGGGCAAAGGATATGAAAAAGGAGAAAGCCAGAAGTTTTGGCTCTCTCTGCTTCGTGACGTTTTCGATGTGGCCGAGCCGGAGAAGTTCATCACGTTTGAAGATCAGGTGAAGCTGGACAGCTCCACCGGTTTTATCGACGGTTATATTTCCGAGACAAAAGTCATGATCGAGCAAAAGGGAGCCGGAAAGGATCTGAACAAGCCGATCCGGCAATCGGACGGCTCCATGCTCAACCCCTTTCAGCAGGCCAAGAAGTACATCACGGAGCTCCCGCTCTCCCAGCATCCGCGCTGGGTCGTCACCTGCAATTTTCAGGAGTTCTATGTTTACGACATGGAAAAGCCCCACGGCGACCCGGAGAAAATCAAGCTGGCCGATCTGGAAAAGGAGTTTTATCGTCTGTCGTTTCTGGTGGACAAGGGCAGCGTGCATCTCCAGCGTGAAATGGAAATCTCCATCAAAGCCGGTGACGTCGTGGGCCTGCTGTATGACGGGCTGCTGAAGCAATACCATGATCCCGACGATCCCGAGACGCTCAAGCACCTGAACAAGTTGTGTGTGCGGCTGGTGTTCTGCCTGTATGCGGAGGACGCGGGCATCTTTGGCAAGCACCTGATGTTCCATGACTACATGGCGCAGTTTGCCGTGAAGGACATGCGTAAGGGGCTGACGCAGCTCTTCCGCGTTCTCAATCAAAAGGACAAAGAGCGCGACCCCTATTTGAAAGACGATGATCCCCTGCTGGCGGCCTTTCCCTATGTCAACGGCGGCCTGTTTGCCGACGAGACGGTCATCATCCCGCCCTTTACGGAGGAACTGCGGGATCTGCTGCTGCGCCGCGCCTCGGCGGACTTTGACTGGTCGGAGATCAGCCCGACGATCTTCGGCGCTGTGTTTGAATCCACCTTGAACCCGGAGACACGCCGCAGCGGCGGCATGCACTACACCAGTATCGAGAATATCCATAAGGTCATCGACCCGCTGTTTTTGAATGATCTGAAAGCGGAGCTGGAAGCGATCAAGAACATTGCGGTCTGGAAAACGAAGGAGAAAAACCTGCTGGCCTTCCAGCAAAAGCTCGCGTCTCTGGAATTTCTCGACCCCGCGGCGGGCAGCGGCAACTTCCTGACCGAGAGCTATCTGAGCCTGCGCAGGTTGGAAAACGAGGTGATTTCCGAGCTGTATCGCGGCCAGATCAGCATGGACGCGGTCACCGACCCCATTCAGGTCAGCATCTCTCAGTTCCACGGCATCGAGATCAACGACTTTGCCGTGACCGTGGCCAAAACCGCCCTCTGGATCGCGGAGAGCCAGATGATGAAAGAGACGGAAAAGATCGTGCTTCTCGATCTGGACTTCCTGCCGCTGAAAACCAACGCCAACATCGTCGAGGGCAACGCCCTACGCCTGGATTGGGAGAGCGTCGTCGATAAGTCCAATTTGAACTACATTATGGGGAATCCTCCGTTTGTGGGTGCATCAATGATGACCGCCACGCAAAAAGCCGATTCTGTCGCTGTTTTAGGAAAAGGAAAACGTGTTAACAGTGTTGACTACGTTGGCGCATGGTACCACAAGGCCGCATCTTTGATACAGGAAACAAAAGTCAGAGCAGCTTTCGTTTCAACAAACAGCATTACACAAGGCGAACAGGTCGCTGCTCTTTGGGATAAACTTCTGAATCTCTATCATCTTCATATTGATTTTGCATACCGCACGTTCAAATGGAACAGTGAGGCAAAAGATAAAGCTGCTGTTCACTGCGTTATAATTGGATTCAGTTGTTTCCGTGACAGTAGTCCTAAGATGCTCTATCTAAATGATAGCAACAGACGTGCTGTCACCAACATTAACCCATATCTACTTGATGGGCCTGACGTGCTTATTGAAAGCAGAGGTAATGCGCTATGCGATGTGCCACGCATGACAGCAGGAAACAAACCGTCCGATGGTGGAAACCTCATCCTCTCACAGTCTGAGCGAGACGCAATCCTCGCCACAGACGCCAGCATGTCCCCATTCATAAGGCGATATGTTGGTTCTAAGGATTTTATCAACAACGATGAAATACGTTATTGTATCTGGCTGAAAGGAGCATCTCCTTTCGCTTACAGAAAAAATCCGGAAATTGTTCGTAGGCTCAATGCCGTGAGAGAAATGCGTCTTGCCAGTTCAGCCGCGCCAACGCGCGCGTTGGCTGACAAGCCGTACCTTTTCTTCTCAACTCCTCAAACAGATAACAACTATCTTTGTATTCCGGAAGTATCCTCCGAGCGCAGGCGCTATATTCCGATCGGCTTTATGGATAAAAGTGTGATCGCAAGCAATAAGCTCCTCATCGTACCAAATGCAAACCTATATCATTTTGGAGTATTAACATCAAATGTGCATATGGCCTGGACGCGGGTTGTCTGTGGCAGATTGAAAAGCGATTATCAGTACTCTGGTGCAGTCGTCTACAACAACTTCCCCTGGCCAACTCCCACCGACGAGCAGAAGGCAAAGATCGAGCAGACGGCGCAGGCCATTCTCGACGCCCGCGCGCTCTATCCCGACGCCAGTCTGGCCGATCTCTACGATGAACTGACCATGCCCCCGGAGCTGCGCAAGGCTCATCAGGCCAACGACCGCGCTGTCATGGCGGCCTACGGATTCCCGGTCAAGGGCTTCACCGAGAGCGACTGTGTTGCTGCCCTGATGAAAATGTATCAGGAGCTGACGAAAGGCGAGGAAAGCAAGCAGTAAACAAAAGCCGCCCTTGTATCCTCAAAAGGAAGCGAAGCAAAGAAAAAACTCTTGCATTCCTGTCACCGCTGTGTTACAATCCACTTTGCGTCTTGTAACTATGTCTGCCTCGGCAGACAAATCAAGACAGCCTTGATCAAGGAGAGTATCCCATGAAAGCAGGAATCCATCCGAAGTACGAGCAGACCACCATCCGCTGCGCCTGCGGCGCCGTCATCGAGACCGGCTCCACCAAGAAGGACATCACGGTTGAAATTTGCTCCAAGTGCCACCCCTTCTACACCGGCAAGCAGAAGCTGGTCGACACCAGCGGCCGCGTTGACAAGTTCAACAAGAAGTACGGCATCAAGTAATGCTCCAAGTGCCACCCCTTCTACACCGGCAAGCAGAAGCTGGTCGACACCAGCGGCCGCGTTGACAAGTTCAACAAGAAGTACGGCATCAAGTAATTTCGATGTATAGAGAAGCCTCTGTCGGACGCGACAGAGGCTTTTCTATTTCTATCTTGTTTTCCGGTTTGCCGCGACGCCTCTGCCGGCGCCCGCCGTATGGGCCCGCCCCGGCAGAGGGCTTATTTTATAGAAGAGAACGCGGCGTTTCCGGAGGCCGAAGACACAGAAAGCGGCCCTTTCCGATCCGGCAAGAATCACAAAAAGCCCTTTGATATTTTGGTAAATAAGACAGCGCGCTGCCGGTTTACAACAAAAAATCAAAATAGTATAATGCATTTGTAAAAAATGTGTTACACACCAGCCGTAAACGGCGCCGGATCCTGCGCGCCGCGCGGCGAAAAAACCGGATTCAACGGCGCATCGCGCCTTTGAAAAATATCAAATGGAGGAAATGAAAATGAAGAAAGCACTTGCTCTGCTCCTGGCTCTGGCCATGGTGTTTGCGCTGTGCGCCTGCGGCCAGCAGGCTGCCCCCGCAGCTGCCCCCGCCGCCGAAGCGCCTGCCGCCGAGGCCCCCGCTGCCGAAGCGCCCGCCGCCGAAGCCCCCGCGGCCGAGACCGGCGTTGAGCCCGATCTGAGCTACACCATCCGCATCTATTCCAACTCCAACTCCACCGAGCGCGTGACCTGGCTCGTCCAGGAGGCCAAGGAGGCCGGCTTCAACATCAGCCTTGACACCAACGAAGTCATCTCCGGCGACACCGCCGCCATCCAGGCTGCCAATGAGAACAAGGACGGCGACCTGATCTTCGGTCTGAACGAGACCCGCTGGAGCCAGCTGATCAAGGGCCAGTACGAGAATCTGGCGATCCGCGACTGGACTCCCACCTGGGCCGACGAAGTGGGCGACTTCAAGTACGACGGCAAGGCCTACGGCATCGTCATCCAGAACGTCCTGATGCTCTACCGCAACGATGCCCTCGGCACCAACGGCGAGGAGCTGCACTTCGACCACTGGGCCGACGTGGTGGACTCCGGCTACAGCTGGTACCGCCAGAACAAGGTCGGCGGCACCACCAACATGAACATCAACTCCGCCATCCTCTATCCCTTTGCTGATCCCGCCTCCCCGGCCGGCGGCATCTCCATCGACGGCTGGAAGACCCTGTGGAAGTTCTGCGCCGACGGCAAGTTCGGCGGCGACGACTACAAGTACGGCTTCGATCCGCTGAACAAGGGCGACGTGGCCATCTCCGAGTTCTACTCCTCCGCCCTGTACGGCAAGATCGACGCGGCGGCCGACGGCTCTGAGAACCCGCTGAAGGGCACCATGGAGCCCGAGAACTGGGCCCTGGTCGACATCAAGGACGGCACCTACTACATTGCTGAGTACATCGGCATCCTCGACAAGGCCGGCCGCACCGACGAGCAGACCGCCGCTGTCGAAGCCTTTGCCGAGTGGTTCGGCTCCGCCGAGGTCCAGGCTGCCTGGGGCGAGGAGTTCGACTCCTATCCCTGCAACCAGGAAGCTGCCGACGAGCTGTACCCGGACGGCATCCCCGCCATCTACCAGATCCCCAACTTCGCCCTCAACCAGATCGCGGGCACCGATCTGAGCTATGCCGAGTATGTGGCCGCTCACAACGCCGAGTGGACCAACATCATGACCAACCTGGGCTTCTACTGGAAGGACGCCTCCGAGGCGCCCGCCGAGCCCGATTGGGACAACCTCGACTGGTCCGTGCTGACCCAGAAGGCCGAGTAATCCTGTCATCAACCCGTTATGGCGAGCCGGGCAACCGGCTCGCCATGTGATATACGCCCCTCCCGCGAGGGGCCGACCTGTGCGCCCGGCCTGGGCTTCGGACGTACAGGTCGATCCCGCGCCCGCAACCTGATACCTGATAGAAAAGGAGCCATGCCCTATGATCAAGCTCAATGACATCGTCGTGAAATTCGGCGATTTCACCGCGCTGCACAACATCAACGTCCATGTCAAGGAGGGCGAATTCTTCACCTTCCTGGGCCCGTCCGGCTGCGGCAAGACCACGACGCTGCGTACCATCACCGGTTTTATCGAGCCCGTCTCCGGCAGCGTGGTCGTCAAGGACCGGGACATCACCCATGTGCCCATCGAGGACCGCAACATCGGCATCGTCTTCCAGAGCTACGCGCTGTTCCCGACCATGACGGTCTATGACAACATTGCCTTCGGCCTGAAGATCAAGAAGATGAAGAAGGCCGAGATCGACCGGAAGGTCCGCGAGATCGCCCAAAAGGTGGATCTGAGCGACGAGCAGCTGAAAAAGGCGGTCTCCCAGCTCTCCGGCGGCCAGCAGCAGCGTGTGGCCATCGCCCGCGCCCTGGTCACGGGTCCGGCGATCATCTGCATGGACGAGCCGCTGTCCAACCTGGACGCCAAGCTGCGCGTCCAGCTGCGAAACGAGCTCAAGAAGATGCAGAAGGACTTCGGCATCACCACGATCTACGTCACCCACGACCAGGAGGAGGCTCTGACCCTCTCCGACCGCATCGCCGTGTTCAACAAGGGCTATATCGAGCAGATCGGCACCCCCAACGAGGTCTACAACCACTCCAAGACGGAATTTGTCTGCAACTTCATCGGCGACATCAACCGTCTGGAGGATGAGGTGGTGGAAAAGCTCGTCGCCACCGGAGCCGCGGTGGACGCCATGAAGCACAACTATGTGCGGCTTGAGCGGCTGCACGTCAACGTCCCGCCCCAGCCGGGCCAGGTGGCGCTGCGCGGAAAGGTGACCATGCGCGAGTACTACGGTCTGTACATCAAGTACTACATCGACCTGGGCAGCCAGAGCATCAAGGTCATCGAAAAGAACGACGGCGTCCGCATCTATGAAGAGGGACAGGAGGTCGAGGTCGTGATCGATCCGCGCGACATCATGGCCTACGCCCCGGGCGAGGAAGCCGAGGTGGGCGCATGACGCAGAGACTGGACCGCAAATTCCACGCCGACTGGCTGCTCCGGTTGGTGGGGATTGCGTTTTTCGCCTATCTGTTCTTCGGCTTCATGCTGCTGCCGTGCCTGAACACGCTCACCAGCATCTTCAACGTGAAGAACAGCTCCGGCGCCCGGGACCCGCTGGCGGTCATCCGCTTTTTCCTGGCGGGCAGCATGGGCAAATATGTGTGGAACTCGCTGCGTCTGGCGATCCTGCTGATGATCACGGTCAACGTGGTGGGCATCTCCATCGTGCTCCTGACCGAGTATTTTGACATCAAGGGCGCGAAGATCCTCCGCCTGGGCTACATGACCACGATGATCTACTCCGGGGTGGCGCTGGTCACGGGCTACATGTTCCTCTATGCCAGCGACGGCATACTGACCACGGCGCTGAAGAACGCCTTTCCCAGCTTCAACCCCAACTGGTTCTCCGGCTTCAACGCGGTGCTCTTCACCATGACCTTTGCCTGCACCTCCAACCACATGCTGTTTTTGCGCAACGCCATCCGCGGCATCGACTACAACACCGTCGAGGCGGCGCGCAACATGGGCGCCAATCCCTTCAAGGTGCTGTGGAAGGTCGTGTTCCCCACGCTGATCCCCACGCTCTTCTCGCTGACAGTCATGACCTTCATCACCGGTCTGTGCGCCATGAGCGCGCCGACCCTGCTGGGCTATGACTCCATCAACCCCGAGATCGTGCGTCTGGCGGGCTCCTCCACGGCGGATGAGTCCTTCCCCCAGGCCCGGGCTGCGCTGCTGTCCATCATCCTGGCCATGTTCACCATCGTGCTGCTGACGGTGCTCTCGGCTTACGAGCGCAAGGGCCACTATCTGTCGGTATCCAAGACCAAGGCCAAGCTGCAGAAGCAGAAGATCAACAACCCCGTGGCCAACGTGCTGGCGCACATCTACGCCTATGTGCTCTTCATCATCTACATGACCCCCGTGGTCATGATCATCGTCTTCTCCTTCCAGACCTACCAGGCCATCCGCCTGAAAAAGCTGGATCTGGGCAGCTGGACGCTGATCAACTTCTTCGGCCAGCAGGATTATGAGTATCTGACCAGCCGCGGCAAGTACAAGACCCGCGTGGGCTCCATCTCCGGCGTGTTCTCCAACGAAGCCACCCTGGGCGGCATCAAGCTGAGCTTTCTGCTCTCGGCCCTGGCGGCGGCGCTGGCCTGCGTGATCGTGGTGGTGGCCTGCAACTACATGTTCAACAAGAAGCACAAGAAGTCCGGTGTGGTGCTGGAATACGCGCTGCTTTTCCCCTGGCTGCTGCCGACGATCCTGATCTGCTACTCCTACCGTACTTACTTCAACAGCAACAGCGTCTGGTATGTGGGCAACCAGAATCTCTACTATGCCCAGAATGTGCGGCTGCTGATCATCATGGCCTACACGGTGACCAAGCTGCCCTTCTCGCTGCGCATGATCAAGGCCAGCTTTTACGCCATCGACGAGGAACTGGAGGACGCGGCGCGCAACCTGGGCTCCAGTCCGCTGCGCACCTTCCTGCGGGTCAAGCTGCCCATCATCCTGCCCAGCGTGCTGGCGGTCTTCGCGCTGAACTTCAACGCCCTGTTCACCGAATACGACATGTCCGCCACCTTTGCCAGCACCTACGGCACCAGCTACGCCATGGTCATCCAGGCCATGTGCGCCGAGGAGGGCCTGTACGGCTACAACGTCAACGCCTCCGGCCGCCGCTGCGCCTCCACGGTATTCATCATGCTGGTGTCCGGGCTGATCCTGTATCTGGTCTACGGCGTGGGCGCCCGCGACCTGGGCGAGCGGCTGGACGCCCGCAAGCGGCGCCATGATCGCTGGGATCGCTTCCTCTCTCTCTTCGCGAAAAAACAAACCTCGGAGGTCAAGGGATGATCAAAAACGTCATCTTTGACATGGGCAACGTCCTCATATACTTTCACAAAGACATTTTTCTCGACCAGGCCGGCGTCACCGGCGAGGACCGCAAGCTGCTGGAGCGGGTCGTGTTCGAGTCGCTGGAGTGGGCGCGGCTGGACCGGGGCTCCCTGAAGGAGGCCGAGGCCGAGAAGCTGATGTGCGCGCGTCTGCCGGAGCGTCTGCACGGCGCGGTGCACTACTTCATCTGGGCCTGGGACAAGCCGCTGCGGCCCGTCCGCGGGATGGCCACGCTGGCGCGCGAACTCAAGGAGAAGGGCTACAGGCTCTACCTGCTGTCCAACGCCGCCAGCCGCCAGCACGAGTACTGGCACGATATCCCGGGCAGCGAATACTTTGAGGGCAGCCTCATCAGCGCCGACCATATGCTGACCAAGCCCGACAAGGCGTTTTACCAGCTGCTGCTGGACACCTTCTCTCTCAAAGCCGACGAGTGCGTGTTCATCGACGACAGCATCGTCAACGTGGAAGGGGCCTATCGCTGCGGCCTGCACGCCATAGCGTTCCATGACGATGTGGAGGAGCTGCGGCAGAAGCTGCGCGAAGAAGGCGTCCAGGTATAACAAAACGGACCATTCGGTTTTCCGAATGGTCCGTTTGTTATACAGTTTCTAGTATCTAGTATCTAGTTTCTATACTGATACCCGATAGAAAGTAGACAAAGATTTGCAAGTCAGAATTGTGCCAGACAAGGCGGAGCCCGCAGCGAATAATGGAGATATATTTGCAAGG
>ONSQ01000046.1:988-20196 GCA_900320465.1 uncultured Eubacteriales bacterium | reverse complement strand
AATGGATCTTGTCAACATTTCGATCCCGAACGCCGCTCTGACGGCCCTGCTGGGCTATCTGGTGGTGTTCCTGGGTCTGGTGCTGCTGATGGTCGTCATCATGATCCAGGGAAAGCTGATGGCGCCGAAGAAGAAGGCCGAAGAGCCCGCTCCCGCCGTTGAGGCCGCCCCCGCGCCCGCTCCGGTGAAGGAGAAGGCCCTCGGCGCCGCCGGCGAGCTGAAGCTCTACGACACCGACCCGAAGGACGCCGCCATGATCATGGCCATCGTCGCCGATACCCTCGGCAAGCCGCTCAACGAGCTGCGGTTCCTTTCCATTCGTGAGATCAAGGAGGACAACGATAAATGAAGTATAAAGTAACGCTCAACAAGCGCACCTATGAGGTCGAGGTCGAGGCCGGCGAGGCCATGCTCATCGACGAATACGAAGCTTACGCTCCGGCCCCCGCCGCCGCTCCCGCGGCCGCCCCTGTCGCCGCTGCCCCTGTTGCCGCCGCTCCCGCTCCGGCCCCCGCCGCTGCTTCCCTCGCCGCTGGCGAGGTCGTCAAGAGCCCCATGCCCGGCAACATTCTCAAGATCAATGTCTCCCAGGGCCAGACCGTCAAGGAAGGCGATGTGCTCATCGTCCTCGAGGCCATGAAGATGGAGAACGAGATCGTCGCCCCCAAGGGCGGCAGCATCGCCCAGATCGCGGTGTCGAAGGGTCAGGTCGTGGAGACCGGTTCGCCTCTCGTCGTGATCGCGTAACGGAGGGCTTTGGATGGATATACTGGGAACTGTGCAGAAGCTTGCGATGGAATCCGGCTTCGCAGCCTTCTTTCTTACGGAGGGCGGCTGGAAGAACCTTGTGATGATCCTCATCGCCTTCGTTCTGCTGTACCTGGGCATTGCCAGGAAGTTTGAACCGCTGCTTCTGTGCGGAATCGCTTTTGGCTGCCTGCTTTCGAATTTGAGCTACTTTATCGGCATGGGTGAAAACGCCATGTACCACCCCGAGCTGTGGGCCGCTTTTCTTGATGAAACCAGCCCTGTTTACCACAGCTACGGCGCCATCATGCGCGAGGCCGGTCTGCTGGACTTCTTCTATATCGGCGTCAAGGCCGGTATTTATCCCTCGCTGATCTTCATGGGCGTCGGCGCCATGACGGACTTCGGTCCCCTGCTCTCCAACCCCAAGAGCCTGCTGCTGGGCGCCGCTGCTCAGCTGGGCGTGTTCGTGGCCTTCTTCGGTGCCGTGCTGCTGGGCTTCACCGGCCCCCAGGCGGCCTCCATCGGCATCATCGGCGGCGCGGACGGCCCCACGGCCATCTTCCTTACCACCAAGCTTGCCCCTGAGCTGTTGGGCCCCATCGCCATCGCGGCCTATTCCTACATGGCCCTGATTCCGATGATCCAGCCGCCCATCATGAAAGCGCTGACCACCGAGAAGATGCGCGTGGTCAAGATGGAGCAGACTCGCGAGGTCTCCAAGGCCGAGAAGATCATCTTCCCCGTGCTTGTGGCGACCTTTGTCATCCTGCTCCTCCCCTCCACCGCTCCGCTGATCGGCTGCCTGATGCTTGGCAACCTGTTCCGTGAGTGCGGCGTGACCGACCGTCTGTCTGACACGGCGCAGAACGCGCTGATGAACATCGTGACGATCTTCCTTGCGACCTCTGTCGGCGCCACGATGGTGGCTCAGAACTTCCTGAATTTGAACACCATCAAGATCATCATCCTCGGTCTGATCGCCTTTGCGATCTCCACCACCGGCGGTCTGCTGGGCGGTATCGTCATGTATAAGACCTCCGGCGGGCGCATCAACCCGCTGATCGGTTCGGCCGGTGTCTCCGCCGTTCCGATGGCCGCTCGTGTAAGCCAGGACGTGGGACGCCGTTACAACAAGTCCAACTTCCTGCTGATGCACGCAATGGGCCCCAACGTGGCCGGTGTTATCGGCTCCGCCATCGCGGCGGGCTTCCTGCTCTCCGTCTTCGGCGGCTGATCCCATACGGGCACACAACACCCACCCTCTTTTCGGGGTGGGTGTTTTCTTAAAAGAAACTTCATCATTTTTTGTCGAAAAAGCATTGAATCTTCTTTCATTCAGTATTATGATAAAGAAAAAACCATGGAGGTGTTTTTTATGTCTGTCTGTCCGAACTGCGGAACCGTTGTTCCCTCGGATGCCAAATTCTGTCCCATCTGCGGTGCGGCGATCCCGACCTATGTTGAGCCCACTGTCCCCGACCTGACACTGGAAGCCCCCGCCCCGGCCGCCGCTGCGGCTGCCGCCGAGGAGCAGAGCGCTCCCCAGGCCGCTCCTTCCTGGTATGAGAGCGCGCCCCACTCCGAGCAGAGCTATCAGCAGCCCCCCGTGGTGCCTGTGACGCCTCTCAAGCCGTCTATCGGTTCGATCCTCGATTTCTACCGTCAGGCCTTTGAGATCCTCAAGCGCAAGCCCATCCGTCTGTGGGGTCTGTCCCTGCTCTATGCGCTGATCGCCTCGCTGATCTCGATGCTTGGCGCCGCGGTACCGCTGATCTCCCTGCCAATCGTTATGGTGCTCCAGTTGGGCTTCACGGGCGTTCTTCTGGACGGCTTCCACGGCAAGGACGTACGCAGCGAGCAGCTGTTCCAGGGCTTCCGCAAGGAAGAGGTCCTGCGCAATGCCGGCGGCATGTGCTGGCAGGGGCTGTGGAATCTGATCTGGGGCTTCGTTCCCGTCATGAACGTCATCAAGTATTATTCCTACTGCCTTGTGCCCTACATTCTGCTGACCGACAAGGAGATCTCGCCCACCGAGGCGCTGCGCAAGTCCATGCGCATGACCGACGGCTACAAGGGCAAGATGTTCGGTGCGGACATTCTCCTCATGCTTGGCATTTGGGTCGTGATGCTCGTGCTTGGTCTGCTGATGCAGATCCCCTACATCGGTTTTCTCTTCGGTATTGTGTTCTTCCTGGTCTATCTTGCCATCTGCCTGTTTGGCACGATCTTCTACGGCCTGGTCCACACCGCCATCTTCGAAAAGATCCGCGAGGTCAACAACGACTGATTCTCAAACCCCCATACATGAAAAACTGCTGCGGTTCAGCCGCAGCAGTTTTTTACTTTCTCATTGAGTTTTTTATAGATTCGCTCCACGAACCAGGGCTCGGTGGATGCCTTCAGCGCCTCGTCCAGCGTGAACCAGCGCACACCGGCATTCTCCTCGGCGCAGACGTGCAGCGTGTCGTTCTCGTCCGCTTCCAGAAGATAGGTTACATTCAGATGCAGATGACTCGGCACATACTCTCCGCGCTTTTCATGGCCGTCCACCGTCAGGACCTCCAGAGAGAAGATCTCCTCATTCAGTGCCCGGACGTGCTCCACACCGGTTTCTTCCCGGCACTCCCTCAGAGCAACCGCCAGCAAATCCGTATCGCCGTCCGCGTGGCCTCCTGTCCAGGACCAGGAGTTGTATATCTTGTGATAGACCATCAGCACCTTCGTCCGTTCACGGTTCACGACCCAGGAAGACGCGGTCATGTGGGCCACAAGATCGCTGCGGGAAAAACAGCCGGGGTTCCTGTCCAGATAGTCCAGTATAACCGCTTTGTCGCGCTCCTCCTGCTCACAGCAGGGCTCATAGCGCCGAATACACTCGATGCTGTTCATTCACTCACCGTATACACGTCCCGTCGCAGACGCAAGAAGGTGGGAAGCTGGGCTCGCACCTCGCCTACGCGTCTCAAATCCAGCTCTGCCCACAGGATCTGCTCGGTCTCGTCCGCCGCTGCGAGAGGAATGCCGAACGGATCATAGACCGCGCTGTGTCCCCAGCAGTGATAGGCAAAGTCGTCGTTTCTGGCGGCGGAGGCGCCGACCACGAAAAGCTCGTTATCTACCGCCCGCAGCTTCAGGGTATCTGCCCAGTGGGCCGGACCTGTTGTCATGTTGAACTGAGCCGGCAGGAAGATCACTTTCGCGCCGCGCACAGCCATGGCGCGGAACAGCTCCGGAAATCGCACGTCGAAGCAGATCGCCGCGCCCATTTTCCCAAACTCCGTGTCAAATACCGTGATCTCGTTTCCGGCGGAAAAGCTGTCCGACTCGTGAAAGCGCATACCCGGCAGCTCCACGTCAAACAGGTGGACCTTGCGGTGACGGGCCAGCAGCTTCCCACCCCGGTCAAAGACGAAGCAGGTGTTGTACAGCTTGCCGTCCTCCAATTCGGGGATCGAGCCGCCCACAAGGCAGATCCTGTTCTCCCGCGCCCAGCGCGACATTTCATCCAGCGCGCCTTCGGCCGCCTTTTCGGCCACCGGACGGAAATACTTCCCGGAATAGGGGCAGTTGAACATCTCCGGCAGGACGGCGAAATCCGCCCCGCCACGGGCGGCTTCCGCGACCATATCGGCGGCTTTTTTCATCGTCGTGTCGTAATCCAGTTCAGTTTTCAGCTGCATCACAGCCAGCTTGACAGTGTCGCTCATAAGCTCTCCAGATAGCTCTCGATCGGGAAGTCCCGGACTTCCTCGTCCTTTTTCAAGTACAGCGGATGGTGTGGGTGGCCCTTTTTCGAGCAGGCGCCTGCGCACAGCCAGCGGGCGTTATAGGTCTGGCCGAGACGAACCATGTCCAGCACACAGTCGCGCAGATAGGGCCGCTTTTCGATGATCGTCCCCCAGGCCGCCCAGACAGCCGGGCGTTTGGCTCTGTCCACCTGGGAGAGTATGTAGGCAAAAGCCCGCATGTTTTCGCGGTGCAGCGTCTCGTTGCAGCAGTGATCCATGTCATCCGGGTTTGTCGCCCGCTGGGCGTAGACGTTGAACATGATCCAGCTGTCAAAGCCGTTGTGGGCGGCAATGCGCGCTACGGACTTGAGCGTGTTGTCCAGATCGTCCGGCGCGGCGGTGGAGGGATTGATGCCGATGCAGATCAGCGGATAGCTCCCTCTGGTGCCGAGAATATATCGATACTCGGTATAGAAATCCGGCACATACAGCCACTTTTCACTGTCGTACGCTCCGCTCCTGCCCGAGGCCTGAAGCGCCTCGTCAAAGCTCAGCAACTCGATGGTCTGGCTTGCGCCATGCGGAATATGCACGTTGGCCCTCCTTACAGCAGCAGAAACACGGTCAGCGGAATGGTGATCATGCTCAGCAGCGTCGTGACGGTGATCCCCTCCGAGCTGTACTCGCCGCTGCGCCCTGTCTGCAGGCTCAGCGCCGTGACCAGAATGGCGCTGGGGCTGGCCGCAGTGACGACCATCGCGCCGGCAAGCAGCTCATCCGGACAGATCAGCTTCATCAGCAGGAACACGACCACAGGTGCCAGCAGGAAGCGCTCTGCCGTGAGCAGGAGCATGCTCTTGTCGCCAAGGGCCTTGCGCAGATCCACGCTGCCCAGAGATGAGCCCACCAGAAGCATGGACAGCGGCACCGTGGCAGCGGCAATGGAGCCCAGGATGCTTCGGATGGGCGTCGGCACCGGAACGCGGAAGGCAAAGAGCAGCACCGCCGCCACCGTCGCCAGCAGCGGCGTGGACAGGATATCCTTAAAACGGAACTTCCCGCCCTTTCCGCGCAGTCTGGCCAGGCCGTAGGTGAACAGCAGCAGATTGAACGGGATACAGCCCAGCGCGATGATAAACGCGCCCTTGCTGCCATAGATGGTTTCGACTACCGGCAGCGTGACGAACAGGTTGTTGATGACGCTCATCAAAAGCTCCAGCTGCGGCGCTTTCTCCTTATCTACGCGCAGGATTCGGACCGTCAGCGCCCCCAGCAGATAGAGCACCACATAGGTCACGCAGGAAATCAGCAGGATGAAGCCCAGCTCCCCCATGGTGAAGCTGGAGGCGTCCATGGAGATCACCGAGTTGATGACCGCCGCCACGATGAAGATGTTGACCACCAGCCAGCTGAGGCCGCGGTTAAATTCCTTGGTCAGGATCTTTTTTCTGGCGCCGAACATACCGATCAGGATCACGATCACGAACAGGGCCATTTTTGTCAGCAGCGCGGACATTTGCATGAGGCATCACCTATATTTTCAGAATGAGCTTGGCGATCTGGATATAGATCAGAAGCGACACCGCGTCGGTAAGCGTCGAAATCAGCGGATTAGCCATGACGGCGGGATCAACGCCGATCTTCTCCGCTGCGATGGGCAGGAAGCTGCCCACGACCTTGGCAAACATGACGATGAAAACGATGGAAAGACTGACTGTGGCGGCGATAGCGACTGTGATGTTGGGATTGCCCAGGAGCTTTCCGTCCACCAGCAGCATCTTGACAAAGTTGACCGAGGCCAGTGTAAGGCCACACAGCAGCGCCACGCGCCATTCCTTCCACATGACCCGCAGCACGTCCCGCGGCTCCACGTCGCCCAGTGAAAGGCTGCGGATAACCGCGGTGGAGGCCTGGGCGCCGGAGTTGCCGCCCGTTCCCATCAGCATGGGGATAAAGGCAACCAGACCCGCCTGGACCGCCAGGCGGTCTTCAAAAGCCGTCAGGATCATGCTGGTAAAGGTGGCCGACAGCATCAGGAACATCAGCCAGGGAATGCGGTTTCTCCACATCTCGCCGGTGCCGGTGCGCAGATAAGGCTTGTCGGACGGTGTCATACCAGCCATGATCTGGATGTCTTCGGTGGCCTCCTGCTCCATGACGTCGATGATATCGTCGACGGTCACGATGCCTACCAGGCGGTTTTCCTTATCCACCACCGGCAGCGCCATCAGGTCGTAATCCGAGAACTTCTCCGAGACGCTCTCCTGGTCCTCGGTAGTGACCGCGTAGATCACGTTGCGATCCATCAGATCCTCGATAACCGTGTCGGGATCAGCCAGCAGCAGATCCTTGACGGTGACGATACCCTCCAGCTTGCGGTGGGCCGAGGTCACAAAGCAGATGTAGATGGTCTCCTTGTCCTCGCCGATACGCCGGATGCGCGCAAAGGCTTCCTTCACGCTCATATACTTTTTCAGATCCACATACTCCGCCGTCATGATCGACCCTGCGGAGTTCTCGGGATAGTGAAGGTAGGTATTGATCAGATTGCGCGTCTCGGGTGTGGCGGTGCGCATCACACGCTTTACCACGTTGGCGGGCAGCTCCTCCATCATATCAACCGCGTCGTCCACGTAGAGCTCTTCCACGATGCCGGCCAGCTCGGAATCCGTGATAGAGTTGATGATACGCTCCTGATCCGGCGCGTCCATATTGGCAAACACCTCCGCCGCCCGCTCCTTCGACAAAAGGCGGAACAGCATCGGCATGCGGTTGTCAGTCAGTGAGGAGAGGAATTCAGCCACGTCGAATTCCTGCATCTCGTCCATGCGCTCGCGCAGCTTCTTCATGTTGCGGCTGTCGAGCAGCTCCATCAGCTCGTCGTTCTTTTCCTCGACCAGATCCTCATAAACGACGGCTTCACCCGTTGTTTTTTCTTCGTCCAAGGCTTCTCGCCTCCGTTAATAGTATTGGGGAATTATACGCCGAGATAGGCTTTCTGCTCAACACTGAGCGAATCGATAGCCACGCCCATGGCCTTGAGCTTGCGTGCGGCCACAGCTTCGTCCAGCTCGCGCGGGAAGCTGATGACCGTGTTTTCCAGCTTGCCGCGATTGCGCACCAGATACTCCGCGCTCAGCGCCTGGACGGCAAAGCTCATATCCATGATTTCGGCCGGGTGGCCGTCGGCGGCCGCCAGGTTTACCAGGCGTCCCTCCGCGATAGTGAAAACAGTCTTGCCGTTGGGCAGCACGTAGCCCTGAATATTATGGCGCGCCTCATATTTTCTGACGGCCAGCTTCTCCAGCGCGGCCATATCCACTTCCACATCGAAGTGGCCGGCATTGGACAGAATGGCTCCGTCCTTGAGCAAGTCGAAGTGCTCCGCCGTGATGACGCCGCTGCAGCCCGTGACGGTGATGAAAATATCGCCCAGTCTGGCAGCCTCGGTCATGGGCATGACCTCATAGCCGTCCATGACTGCCTCCAGCGCGCGGATGGGATCGGTTTCGGTGACGATCACCTTGGCGCCCAGTCCCTTGGCCCGCAGCGAGACGCCCTTGCCGCACCAGCCGTAGCCGGAGACGACCACATACTTGCCCGCGACCACCAGGTTCGTGGTGCGCATGATGCCGTCCCACACGGACTGGCCGGTGCCGTAACGGTTGTCGAACATGTGTTTGCAGTCGGCCTCGTTCACCATCATCATCGGGAAGCGCAGCGCGCCCTCGCGCGCCATGATCTTTAACCGGTGAATGCCGGTGGTGGTCTCTTCACAGCCGCCGATAACCTGAGGAATCAGGTCGGTGTACCTGGTGTGCATCAAATGCACCAGATCGCCGCCGTCGTCGATGATGATATTCGGCCCGACCTCCAGCACGCTGCACAGGCACTCTTCATATTCCTCCATGGAGCAGCCGTAGCGGGCAAAAACCTGCATGCCCCGCGACGCCAGCGCCGCCGCCACGTCGTCCTGGGTGGACAGCGGGTTCGAGCCGGTGACGTACATCTCCGCCCCGCCCATCTCCAGCACGCGGCACAGATAGGCTGTCTTGGCCTCGAGATGGACGCTCAGCGCCACGCGCAGACCGGCAAAAGGCTTCGTTTTCTTGAAATCCTCTCCCAGCGCACGGAGCACAGGCATGTTCCGCTCGACCCAGTTGATTTTGATCTCACCCGAGGGGGCAAGTGCGATGTCGGCAATACGGCTCATTGAGAAACCTCCGAAATAGTCATGATAGATTATTTTAGCACGAAGAAGCTGGAATCGCAACCACTTACGCGCGTTTTTGCCCCCCTTTCCCTGTCCTCGCGCGAGCCGGAACAAAGCGTATTTCCCCGCTTTTCCGCCCGCAATATCAATGGATTTTACAGCGCCGTCCGACCTCCTTTTCAAGGTTTCATAATTATAATAATTCTAACCTTATGTAAACTTTGGAGGATGGCGATGAACATGGAAGCACAAAGCGCACTGGACGCTCTTGGTCGTCTCTTTTCGCGCAGAGATTCAGAGGGCAGATGGGCAGCTGCACTCCGAGGAGCCGTCAGCGCCCTTATGGCGTTCGTCCTGGCTCTGGTACGCGCCGGAGGGGGCGCCCCCTTTGCCATAGCCCTGACAGCGGCGGCCGGGACCGATTGGACGGGGATCGGCTCGCTGCTGGGCGCCGCGCTGGGCTATCTGGTCAGCGGCGGTCTTGGATGGGGAATCCGCTATCTTGCGGCCTGTGTGCTTCTTTTCACCGTTCGGACCGTTTTTCAGGAGTTTGAATTTGGCAGACGGCCTTTATTCATGCCTTTCGCCGCGCTGTGCGTCACGGCGTTGACGGCCTTCCTGGCGAATTTTTCACTCTCGCTGGGCACGGCGCCGGACTCGGCAAAGCTGCTGTTGGAGAGCTCGCTGGCCTCCGCCTGTACGTTTTTTTACCGCTGCGCCCTATTCCCCGACAAGGATCTGTCTGAGAGCGGCGAAATCCGGCGCAGCATATCCCGCACCGTGCTGGGCGCCAGTCTCCTGATGGCGCTTGTACCTCTGCGGCTCTTTGACGTGCTTTGCGTCGGACGCGTGCTGGCGCTGATCGTTCTGATGGCTTCGGCTCTCAAGGGCGGCATGCTCACCGGAGCCGCGGCGGGAACCGTGCTGGGAATTGCTATGGATCTGGCTTCTGACGGCAGGTGCTTTTTTGCCATGACGTATGCCTTTGCGGGGATGCTCTCGGGCGTGTTCTGCCGCCACAGTCGATTGGTGTTTACGCTCTCTTTTGTGCTGAGTGCGGCGCTGGCCGTCACCTGCGCCTGGAGTGCGCAGAACTCCACACCTGCTCTGTTTGAAGGCTTTGCCGCTTCGGTGCTCTTTATTCTTCTCCCCTCCCGCTTTGCCGGAAGCGTGGGAATGCTGCTGCGCGAGGGGGAGCAGGGCCGCGGCGAACGCGATCTGCGCCGTTATGTGGCGGGGCGTGTGCGGACGCTGAGCGAGGCATATTCCCAACTGTACGAAATCGTTGAAAAATCTCTGAATTCCACGCAAAATGACGCAAATCCCGCAACTGTTTATGACCGCGCGGCGGACCGGGTCTGCATCCGGTGCGTGAATAAAAACCGCTGCTGGAACGCCGAATATATGGATACTCTCAGCGCCCTCAACGACGCGAGCGAGGCCATACGAAAGAACGGAACCCTTGCGGCGGAAGACATTCCGATGTTTTTTCGCTCGCAGTGCATCAATATCAACGCTTTTGTCGGGGCGGTGAACGCGGAGCTCAGGGCAATGAATTACCGGCGGGAGCTGCGCCAGCGCCTGGAGGAGAGCCGTTCCGTGGCCTGGGGACAGTATGCGGACATGGCCGGAATGCTGGCCGGTGTGGCCGACGAGCTTGGCAGCGTCAACGGCTCGGATCTGCTGGCTGAGCAGCGGCTGGCGCGCTATCTGCGCTCGCTGGATATCGACAGCGAGGTCAGCGTGTACCGGGACGGACGCGGACGGCTGAGGGCCACGATGGAGAGCGGTTCGCTCGCTCCCCTGCTCTCCGACGCCGGGTATCTGAACCGACTGTCCCAGATCCTCGGCGTGCGGCTGTGTCTGCCCCAGGGAGCGGAGGAATCCAGCGCGCGGCTGACGGTGCTGGAGGCGGAGCCTCTGGCGGTGTCGGTCGGGATCGCGGCGCTGAAGAAGCGCGGCGAGAAGGTCAGCGGTGACAAGGGCAGCTACTTCAAGACCGATTCGGGCGTGCTGTGCGTGATCCTGTCCGACGGGATGGGCACCGGCGATGAGGCAGCCCGCGACAGCGCCCAGGTGGTGGCCATTCTGGAGCGCTTCCTGCGGGCAGGGCTGGACGGCGCGGCGGCCATGAAAGCGCTGAATTCGGCGCTTCTTCTGCGCGATGGAGAGAACTGGGGCTTTGCCACGGCGGATCTGATGTGCATCGATCTCTTCAGCGGCGAGACCTGCTTTTTCAAATACGGTGCCGCCCCCTCCTATGTGCGCAGCGGCAAGACCGTGCGGCGGATCAACTGTGAAACGCTGGCGGCCGGGCTGAGTCTGGGAGGCGGGATCGCGCCGGACGTGGTGCGCATGAAGCTCGCGCCCGGCTCCACGGCGCTGATTGCCTCGGACGGGGTGATCGCCGACGGGGAGGACGAGTGGGTAAAGAACATTCTGCTGCGCGGCACGGAAGATATGAAAGCGCTGGCCAAAAGCGCACTGCAGGAGGCAGAGACCCTGTACGGCAGCAGCGACGACATGACCGTCGTGACCGTGCGGGTGGAGGAACGGGCATGATCGGTCGGCTGAAGGGCGCGATCTCCACGGGCTTTGCCCGGCTTTTTCCCGGGCGGAGAGGCGCGAAAAAGGAGGTGATCTCCGGCAGTGCGGGCAACGTGATCATCGTGAAGTCCCCGAATACGGCATATTTCAAGGAGGCCATCTTCATCCTCTGTGATGATCTATTTACCCGGGGCGTCAACAGAAATCAGATCCTGCGGGAGGCCCGGCGGGCAGCCTGGGAGTATACCGCGGCCCACACGCCGCCCAGGAGCGTTTCACCCTGGGTGAGGCTTTTATACTTTCTGCTCGGCGTGCTGTGCGCCTTTGCCCTGCTCCATTTTCTTGCCTGATACGGCAAAACCCCGGAAGATCTCTCTTCCGGGGTTTTGAATTATGTAAACCATATTCAAATTATGTAAACTTCTTAATTGCCGTAGAACATGGCCACGTACTCTTCCAGTGACAGATCCAGCTCCTGGATCTGTCTGGCGGCGTCCAGACCAACGAAGCGGTAATGCGCCGGCGTATAGGGGTGATGGGTCACGCTCTCCTTCCCCTGGGGGTAGCGCTGGATAAAGCCGTATTCCCAGGCGTGCTCGCGCAGCCATCGCTCGGTGAGGGCGGCAGCCTCGCTCTCTTCATCCTCGATATCCACCGCAAGTCCCAGCTGGTGCTCGCTGCAGCCGGGCTCATCGTGCCGCTGCAGGGCAAGACTGCGGGCCTCGTCGGCGCTCATGCCCTGGGTCATATACTCCTCGGTGAGGGCGTTGAGCAGCTCGCGCTGCTCGGTGGCGCTGCGATAGGCCGCCGTGAGCCGGGGATGGTGGCCAGCCAGGCGGCAGGCCTGGAGCATGGCCTCCAGCTCTTCGGCGCAGCGCTCGTCCACCATAAAGCTGTCGTCCAGAAAGCTGAGGCTTTGGTAGGCGTTCTCGGACACAGGATGCGCGGCGTCCACAATGGTCAGCAGGGCCGTCTCGTCCTTGCCGCCGATCCAGCCGTTGATGCGGGCCAGGAACAGCACCGAGACGATCAGGAAGCAGAGGGCAAGCGCCATGACGCTCAGCAGGATCCAGCGGCGCCGCCGGATGATCGTTTCGTTATGATTCTCTGTGGGTTCCATGCTGCCCTCGCCTCCTTTCTCCTGTTATCCATATAGACGCAAAGGAACGGGAAATGTTTCGTCAGTATGATTTTTCCTCTGTTGGATATTGTACACGATTCTGCATGATTTTTACAGCGAATCCGGGCAGACTTAAGTATTTTTCAGAAAATATTAAGATTTTCGACGCCCGAAGCCAAAACACGCCGATGCCCCGGGTAGGTCCCGACGGCATCAGAGATCAGAATTTTTCGTCAAACTTGTAGCTGATATCCTCCCGCAGCGTCAGGCGCGGCTCGGTTTTGGCCGAGATGCGCGAAAAGCTGGGAAAGACGCGGATCAGGATCAGCACGGCGGTGAAGATGCACAGGCGCAGGGCAACGCCGTTGTCCACCGTGAGCACAGACGCCACGGCGAGCGCCACCGCCCCGGCGAGCGTCGCCAGAGAGAGATAACGGGTCAGCCAGGCCGTCAGAACGAGGACGGCCAGGACGATCAGGCCTGCGGAGAAGTTGATGAACATGGTGCAGACCACGATCGCGCCGCTGGCAAAGCTGCCGCGGAAGCCGAACATGGAGGGGTAGAGCCGTCCCAGCACCACGCAGAAAGCAGCCAGGGCCCGGCCCACCTCAGCGTTTTCACCGCCGGAGAAGAGAAGTCCGCCGATGAGCACGGGGATCGCGTCCTTGACAAACTCCACCAGGGCCAGCTTCAAAAAGCCCTTGACGCCGTAAAGCCGATAGAAGTTGGGCAGCCAGCGCTCCCCCTTCCCCAGCTTGCGCAGGTTCTTGTGGAAGATCAGACGCGAGGCGATCAGATTGGTGCTGAGGCTGCCGATCAGGTAGCTCAGCGCACAGGTGAGGATGCTGAAGATCCAGTACTTCATTCCTTGTCTCCCTTCTGGCGGATCACGATGCGGATAGGCGTTCCCTCCAGGCCAAAGACGCTGCGGATCTGGTTTTCCAGATAGCGCTGGTAGGAGAAATGGAAAAGCTCGCGGGAGTTGCAGAAGATGACGAAGTTAGGCGGCTTGACGCCGGTCTGGGTCATGTAATAGATCTTCAGGCGTCTGCCCTTGTCCGTGGGCGGCTGGACGCGGGCCTGGGCGTCGGCCAGCACGTCGTTGAGCATGCCGGTGGAGATGCGCATATTGCTCTGGTCGTTGACGAAGTTGATGAGCTCAAAGAGACGCTCGGTGCGCTGGCCGGTCATGGCGGAGATGAACAGAACGGGGGCGTAGCTCATGAAGCTGAGATCGCGCATCACGTCCTTGCGCATCTTTTCCATGGTCCCGGTCTCTTTATCCACCAGGTCCCACTTGTTGACCACCACGATGCTGGCCTTGCCCGCCTCGTGGGCAAGACCTGCGATCTTGGTGTCCTGCTCGGTCACGCCCTCGCGGGCGTCGATCATGATGACGCACACGTCGGCCCGCTCGATGGCCAGCTGGGCGCGCATGACGGAGAACTTCTCCACCCGCTCGTCCACCTTGGATTTGCGGCGGATGCCGGCGGTATCGATGAACACGTACTTGCCCTTGTCGTTTTCGAAGGGCGTGTCCACGGCGTCACGGGTCGTACCGGCCATGTCGCTGACGATGACGCGCTTCTGGCCCAGGATGCAGTTGATGAGGGAGGATTTTCCCACATTGGGCTTGCCGATGACGGCCACCTTGATGCTGTCGTCCTCGGCCTCCTCTTCTGTCTGGGGAGGCAACCCAGGCCCAGCTCGTAAAACTCATAAACGGCCGGGTCTTCGACGCCGGTGGAGTCGGCCTTGTTGACCGCCAGCACGATGGGCTTTTTCGAGCGCAGCAGCATGTTGGCCACGTCCTTGTCCGCGGCGGTGACGCCCGTGCGGATGTCCGTGACCAGAATGATCACGTCCGCCGCCTCGATAGCGATCTGGGCCTGCTCGCGCATAAAGAGCAGGATCTCGCTGTCGGTGCTGGGCTCAATGCCGCCCGTATCCACCATATCAAAGGTTCTGCCGCACCATTCGCACTCGGCATACAGCCGGTCGCGGGTGACGCCCGGCGTGTCCTCCACAATGGACAGCCGCTTGCCAACCAGGCGGTTGAAAAGCATCGACTTGCCGACGTTGGGCCGGCCGACGATGGCCACCAGGGGTTTTGCCATGTTGCTCCCCCTCCTTATCTGTTCTGATTGTATCGGTAGTACTCCTCCGCCCCGGGATTCTCGCGGGGCTGACGGACAACGGGCAGCTCGCCCGCCATTGCGTCGAAGAGCGCAAAGCCGTCCTGCTCGATCGGGTAGATCGGTACGCCGAGAGCCAGCACGGCCTCTTCCAGCTTGACGTCGTCGAGGAAGTCCATCTCCTCGCGGCGCAGCATATTCTGGGAAATAAACAATCTCTGTCCCAGGTCGCGGCCCTTGAGCTGGGCAATGAGGTCTCCCCCCGTCACCAGGCCGGAGACGTTGATGCTGTGGCCGAAAAAGTCGTTCACGATGGGGTAAACGCGGCCGTGGAGCTGGGGATAGCGCTCGTGCGCCATGGCCACCAGCTTTTCAAAAAGCGGGCCCACCGAGGTACCGCAGGCGATGGAGAAGGGCACGCCGTCTACACCGTTGGAAAGCTTGAGGGCCGAGCGAAACTCGGTCTCAAGCAGGCGGATCATGCCCACGCCGTTCTCCAGCTGGGTATGTTCCTCGTAAAAATCATCCTCCGGAAGCTCCACGCCGGCTTTGAGATACATCTCGTCGCCGCAGAAGAAGATCCGCGTGCCGTACTTCTCCAGGCAGGCGTCGCCAAAGCGTGTGACCTGCTCGATGGTCTCGGCGGCATGCTCCGGCGTAAAAGGCGTGAGGGGATAGAGCCCCTCGCGATATTTCGTCAGGCCCACCGGAACGATGGACACGCTGTGCACGCCGGGGTACATGTCCGCCAGGTCGCGCATGGTCTTTTCCAGCGCGTCGCCGTCGTTTAAGCCCGGGCAACAGACGATCTGGCAGTTCATGACGATGCCGCTTTGGGCAAAGCGGCGCATGGTCTCAATACTCTCCCCCGCACGGGGATTGCAGAGCATCCTGCGGCGCAGCTCCGGGTCGGTGGTGTGTACCGAGACGTTGATGGGACTGATATGCAGGTCGATGATCCGCTGGATCTCGCGCTGGGACAGGTTCGTCAGCGTGATATAGTTGCCCAGCAGGAAGCTGAGCCGGGAATCGTCGTCCTTGAAATACATGGTCGGACGCATGCCCGGAGGCAACTGGTCGATGAAGCAGAACACGCAGTTGTTGGCACAGGAGCGCGCCCGGTCCATCAGATAGCTTTCGAACTCCAGCCCCAGGTCACCGCCCTCTTTTTTGCGGACGTGAACGGAAATCTCCTCGCCGTCCTGGCGGCGCAGCACCACCCGCAGATCACGGTCATAGGCGAAATACTTATAGTCCAGCACGTCCAGGATCCGGTTGCCGTTGATGGAATAGAGCGTGTCACCGATCCGGGCCTTGCCGCGCAGCGGGCTGTCGGCATCGATCGAACGAATGCGGTTTTCCGTAAGTCTCACCTCCGCCTTAAAGATGGGATTCAAGTCCGAAGGCTTCGGACTATGCAAAACGAGGAAAGGTCGCCCTCTCCTCGTTTCACAGATCTCTTACTTGCTTTCCTCAACATTGATGACCGTACGGCCCTTGTACTGGCCGCAGGCCTTGCACGCACGATGAGGCATGCAGAACGCACCGCAGTTGGGGCACTTCACAATGCTGGGAGCGGTGAGCTTCCAAGTGGAAGAACGTCTCTTATCGCGTCTCTGCCGAGATACTTTTCCTTTCGGGACTGCCATGTTGACACCTCCTGCTGACAGCTGTTTTGAGCAGCTATATTTGTTTTTGCCTTGTCATGTATCCAAAAGCTGCTCAAGCACAGCAAATCTTGGATCAATTTCTTTTCCGCAGCCGCACGGACCCAGATTGAGATTCCTGCCGCACTTCGGACACAGACCCTTGCAGTCCTCCCTGCAGAGAAACTTGCTGTCCATGTCCAGAATGAAGAGCGTGCAGAGCATCTCATCCAGGTCGATCTCGTTGCCGTCCAAAAAGAACAGTTCGGGATCGTCGGCGTTGTCATCGTCCTTGTCGACCATGACCGCGGACAGCGGCGTGGTTTTGACGGTATCAAACTCACTCATGCAACGATCACAGATACAGACCAGGTCCGAACGGATCGTGCCCTCCAGCCGGAGGACCCCCGCTTCGTTGAACACGCGCCCCGTCGCCCGGGGTGCGGATCTGTATGCCACGATCGAGGGAAAATCGAGGTTGTCACCCTGCAGCTCACAGTCGAACGGCAGTTCGCTGCCGGGATTCTCGATAATCTCACGCAGATTCAGCTTCATACAGCACCTCGCTTGGCCGCCTGCCTTCCTTCCCATGTGTTTTCATGAGAATGTCAGCCTTGATATTATAGTTGAGAGTTCAAGACTTGTCAACCATATTTTTATATTGTATAATCACAAAAAACGAAAAAGTTTTGAAAGTGAGAGGCTATGAAAGAGCTGTACGTGAAGCCTAACGACGCCGGACAGCGCCTGGACCGCTTTGTGGGAAAGGCCGTGCCGCTGCTGCCGGAGTCGCTGCTGCAAAAATATATCCGCCTCAAGCGTATCAAGCTCAACGGCAAGGGCGCCAAACGCGACACGCGGCTGAACGTGGGCGATACGCTGCAGCTGTATATCAACGACGAATTCTTCGAAAAGCCCCGGGAGGAGAATTCGTACCTGAAGGTCGGCACGCCCAGGCTGAGCATCGTGTACGAAGACGAAAACATCCTGCTGGCGGATAAAAAGCCCGGCGTGCTGTGCCACAGCGCCGGGGTCTGGGATTATAACACGCTGATCGCCAACATCCAGGCGTATCTGGCCCAGAAGGGCGAGTGGAAGCCGAGGGAGGAAAACGCCTTTGCCCCCGCCCTGTGCAACCGGATCGACCGCAACACCGGCGGGATCGTCATTGCCGCGAAAAACGCCGAGGCGCTGCGCATCATCAACGATAAGATCCGGGACCGGGAGATCGACAAATACTACCTCTGCGCCGTGCAGGGACGCCCCAGACCCGCCGAGGGCAAGCTGGAAAACTATCTGTTCAAGGACGCGGTCAAGAATCAGGTTTACATAAAACAGAAAAGTGAACCGGGCGCCAAGACCGCCGTGACCGAATACCGGCTTTTGTGCTCCAGGGGGCCGCTGTCGCTGGTGGAGTGCCATCTGCTGACCGGGCGGACCCACCAGATCCGCGCGCAGATGTCCTACGCCGGCTGGCCGCTGCTGGGAGACGGGAAGTACGGCAGCGAGCGCTTCAACAAGGGCTTTGACGAGAAGGGCCAGGCGCTGTACTCCTATCGGCTGCTCTTCGACTTCCCCACAGATGCCGGGATCCTCAATTACCTGCGCGGGAAGGAGTTTCGCGTGGACAGGGTGGACTTCGTCGAAAAGTATTTTCCGGATTATCAACTGCACAGCAAATAAAAAAACGGGCCGGAGCCCGTTTTTTTATTATGCCTTTTTCTTTGCACGGCGGATCAGGATGGCCTGGGTGCAGAGCATGATGCCCAGCAGCGCCGCGATGATGCCCATACCCAGCAGCGTCCAGCGCATGCTGCGGGCCACAAAGCCCAGCAGGAGCAGCATAGGCGCGCCCAGGATGATGGCCCACAGATTCTGATAGATCAGATTGTGGGAGGCGGGCGTCTCGTACAGGGGATCGATCTCACGCAGGAGGATGACGCCCGTGCTGGCCGTGCCGGTCAGCATGCCGTAGAGCGAGAGAAAAGCCTCGTCCGCGTAGTCCGGGAACAGCTTGCGGCAGATGTAAAGGTTGTATACATAGGTCGCGACGGCGCCCAGGATGCACAGCGCCAGCAGCGGCAGCCAGAACTCCTTATAGCGGAAAGCCGAGAGGTTGATCGCCGCGATGGAGGCCACCACCATGATGTCGAACATCGTGCCGGAGATGCGGTTGAGCATGAAGTTGTTCAGGTATTCACGCTTCACAATGCCTTTGGCCTTGCCCTTCTCCAGGCAGGTGCGCACCAGGATGGCGAAAACCGTACCGATAAGGAAGTTGAAGCCCCAGATCAGCGGCTTGACCGTGTTGACTGCAAAGCCGCCGGCGCGGTCGAGCAGCACCGTCACGCCGGCCATGGCCCCGTAGGCCAGGAAATAGGACACGAACACCAGACCCAGCTGGACGGTCAGCTTGTCCAGCGACTCGCTCAGCGGGATTTCGTCCTTGCCGGTGACGCGCTCGGCAGACAGGTCCTCGATCTCGTCGGCATTGACGGTCTGGGCACGCTTGTCGCCGGCGCGGCGGAGCTTGTTGAGGTAGTATACGCCGCCCACAGAGGCCGAGACAAAGCCCATGGCCGCGATGGTCAGACCGAAGCTGGCGCCGTTCTCAAAGGCAGGGTAATCGGTATAGCCCTGGTAGATGCTGCCCCAGTTGTAGGCCTGGCCGGGACCCTGGCCGTAGCCCATGGGCAAAAGCACGCCGCCGGCGGCATAGCTGCCGATGGCGTAGAAGAGCAGGACCGTGATCGCCAGGCCAAGCAGCGCCTGGAGCAGATAGGAGCCCACGACGACGGTGCTGGTGGCAAAAACGTCACGCCGGGCCTTTTTGCCCTTGACCTTTTCGGTGTGGCGCAGCGCCATGGCCACAAAGCCCAGGCCAAGGCCGTGGAAGGTCAGCGCCTCCAGGGTGGAGGTGGTAAACATGGAGTGGCCGAAGATGGCCTTGAAGGCCGCGTCGAGGGCCAGCACAAGAAAACCGCCCAGTACGCTGCTGGGCAGCAGGCTGCGGCGCAGAAAGGGGATCTGACGCCGGAGTGCGTTGGCCAGCAGCATGGCGCCGAAGAG
>ONSQ01000046.1:0-983 GCA_900320465.1 uncultured Eubacteriales bacterium | reverse complement strand
TTTGATGGAATTATTATAAAAAAGCTGTGTTTTCTTGTCAACTCTCAGTTGACAACGTTTTTACCACACGTTCCAGCGCAGAGTGAAGAGGACGAGATAGGCGAGGTTGGATGCGAGCAGCAGCGGCAGAAGGCCATAGCGGACGGCCCGGCGTTCGGTGCAGACCGTCAGTGAGAGGACCAGCGGCGGCAGGCAGAGCATGTAGCGCGGCGCGCTGAGAAGCCAGGTGGCGCCGATCGCGATGACGTAATAGGCGATGGCCCACGCCGTATAGGAGGCACGCAGCCGTCTTGCCCCCAGCAGCATCAGCACCAGAGCCGCCGTCTCAGAGAGCAGGTTTGGAAGCCAGAGACCGAAGAGGGCTTTGCTGTCATGGGCCGCCGCAGCGGAGAGGGCGTAGCGCAGCTGGTAGGCGGGCGTGGCAAAGAAGCAGCCGATGCTCTGGTACCAGTGCTCGCGCTGGTAGATCATGAACTGGAAGGGGTTGCCCGCCACGGCGTAGTTGACCGCGCAGTAGGCGGCAAAGCCCAAAGAGCATCAAGCCAAGAGAGCGTGTAAAAGCGGCATAGGCGCCAATAACTCCGGCCAGCCACCACCTCTTCCGCCGCGAGCAATAGACGCACAAAACGCTCAGCAGCAGGAAAAGACTTTCACTCATGGGGGCAAAGAAGAAAAACACACCCGGCTGCAGCAGGACAAGGACGACGGCGCGGCGGGCCGAAGCCTCGTCAAAGTCCAGCAGCGCCAGCCGGTAGAACACGCACAGGGCCGCGCAAAAGCACAGTGTGGAGCAGACGAGGCCCGAGAGGATATAGTCCCCCAGCAGCGCTTGGAAGCCACGGAGAACGAGCGGGAAACCCGGCAGGAACACCAGCTGCACCAGCCGGTCCAGCTCGCCTTCCGACAGATACCAGTCCCGCGCAATGCAGATATAATGATAGGCGTCCGCGGAGCGCCAGAAGTCCAGATAATCCCGGGCAGTC
>ONSQ01000101.1 GCA_900320465.1 uncultured Eubacteriales bacterium | reverse complement strand
GGCATGTATTTTCGCTGCTGTAGCTCAGTAGGTAGAGCGCATCCTTGGTAAGGATGAGGTCACCAGTTCGAATCTGGTCAGCAGCTCCAGAAAAGCAGTCACCCCTGTGGGGTGGCTGCTTTTCTGCATTTTGCGGAATTATTCGAACTGGTGACCTCACGCGCGAAGCGCGGTACAATAAGGACGGAAAAAAAGTGTTGGGAGTTGATTTATTATAATAGCCGTGATAAAACAAATTAATTTAATCCCCAGATAGATAAGAGGAGGGTCTTCAATATGCCTAATAAAAGTTTTCACGACTTGTTTCCTGATGCAGATGAACCTAAGATGCCCATTGAGATGTATCATAGGCTTCTTGATAAATTTGATGAGGATACCGCGTTTGAACTCTTATGTAATTATGAAGACGGACTCGCATCTGATGCTAGTATAGAAGCACAGCTTAATTCTGAGGAAGTTTGGTAGACTGTTTAATATGGCATAATTACTATAATTATCAGGGAGGCGAATAGAAAAATGACACGGGATGAATTACAAAATCAAGTTGATGAACTGATGCGGCAATACGACGAAGAAGAAATTGATAGGGCAACTTATATGCAAGAAATGATGGAGTTAACTTCTTCATTTCAAAACGATAGTCAAGATGAATAACACTAGCATTAGGCTTCATTGCCAATCTAAGTCATGGCAGCGGATTTGTCAGTGAAGCCAACACATCATAGAGCACAATAAAGTGCATTGAGTATTGCATGAAAAGGCAGGGAGAAAATCACTCCCTGCCATTTTCATTTCCCAACAGTCCAATACACTTATACCCATTGCCCTGTCGATGATACATGAAAAAGATGGAGAGACCTTTCCGACCTCTCCATCTTTTTCTATCTCACGCGAAATACCGGTCCTCCGCCCAGCGGGCGGGGTTTTCGTCGATGTATTGCCAGATCTCGCGGTGGTCGTTTTCGTTGCGGATCACATGCTCGTAATATCCCCGCTGCCAGAGCGATCCATTCAAACCGGCTTTGCGGCATTGGTTAGCTGCCAGCGATTTCAGCGCGCCAACGATACGTCCCAATGTAGGGGCGACCCTTGCGGTCGCCCGCGCGTGCTCAATGATGCAAATGAAATGAATGTGATTCGGCATGATGACATACGGCTCGATTTGAACACCGTACAGGTTCTCGGTCTGTTTCACGCATTGCTCCACGATTTCGCCGTATTCGGTCAGAACCGGGGACGGGCGACCGCAAGGGTCGCCCCTACGGATATCCGACAGGATGCATCTTCTGTCGTGGGTACAGATCGTGACGAAATACGCGCCGGGGGCGGAATAATCATATTCCGGCAACCGTATTTGTTTTCGATTCGGTAAATCCATGGCGCGTGCCTCCCGCCTTTTCACACAAACGCATATTCCTTCAGCCGCGCCATGGCCTCCTGCAGGCGGGACAGGGGCAGGGCCAGGTTCATGCGGATGGTCTCGGGCCAGACGAAGGCCTCGCCGTCCTGCCAGATCACGCCCGCGCGCACGCCCCGGCGCTGAAGCTCGCCGATGGTCACGCCGCTGGCGCGGCACCAGTCGGCGCAGTCGAGAAACAGCATATAGGTCCCCTGGGGCCGCATGACGCGCACGCCGGGGAAATTCGACGCGATAAAATCGCAGGCGTAGGCGAAGTTGCCGTCGATCACGTCCACCATCTCGTCGGCCCACGCCTCCCCTTCCGGGGAGTAGGCCCCGATCAGGGCGTGCATGGACAGCACGCTGCAGGAATTGTAGTGGCTCTGCTCGCTCTGACGCTCCAGCCGCTCGCGCAGATAACGGTTGTACACGATGTGGTACGAGCCCACCAGCCCCGCCAGCGAAAAGGTCTTGCTGGGGGCGTAAAAGGCCAGCGTCCGCGCCGCGGCGTCGGCGCTGACGGACTGGGTGGGGATGTGGCGGAAGCCGGGCATGACGATGTCCGACCAGATCTCGTCGGAGATCACCAGACAGTCGTGCTTCTCAAACAGGGCCATGGCCTGCTCCAGCTCGGCGCGCTCCCACACGCGGCCGGTGGGGTTGTGGGGCGAGCAGAAGATCACCAGATGGATGCGGTGCTGCTCGATCTTCTGCTCCATGTCCGCGAAGTCCATGCGCCAGACGCCCGCTTCGTCGCGCACCAGCGGCGAGTGGACCAGCACCCGCCCCAGATTCTCCACCGTGTGGGTGAAGCCCACATAGGTGGGAGAGTGGACCAGGATCTTCTCGCCCGGGGCCGTAAAGGCCTGAACGGCGGAGGCCACGCCGCCCAGAACGCCGTTTTCATAGCCGATGTGCTCCCGCGCCAGCGACTCCGCCCCGTTGCGGCGGCGCTGCCAGGAGAGGATCGCGTCGTAATACGCGTCGCTCATGCGATAGTAGCCCAGCGTGGGGCTGTCCAGCCGGCGGCGCATGGCCTCCAGCACCGGCGGGGCCGTGGGAAAGGCCATGTCCGCGATCCACATGGGGATGGGGTCAAAGCCGGGCAGGGGCTGTGCGTCAAAGGGCACCACGTCCACGGCGATCGAGTCGGTGCCGCGGCGGTCCAGAACGGTGGTAAAGTCGTATTTCATGGTCAAAATCCTCCTCTGGGCTACTTTTTCTCTACTATACCACAGATTTTCCGTTGAAAACAGTCCCCGCGGATGATAAGATGGTTTTACCATTTAAACCGCAAAAGGAGGGACCGGGCATGGAAAGCACCAGACGCATCGGCACGGGCATCGAGGGACTGGACCGGGCCATCGACGGTCTGCGCAGCGGCGACACCGTTCTGTGGCAGGTGGAGCACATCCGCGACTATATTTTCGCCGCCACGCAGTTTATCGCCTCCACGGCGCGGGACGGCCAGCGCATCGTCTATCTGCGCTTCGGAGAGCATGACGAGGTCATCGATGCCCAGGCGCTGGCGGACCGGGGCGCCAACGTGAAGAAGTACATGCTCGACCCCACGACCGGCTTCGAGACCTTCTCGGTCCAGGTGCACCGGATCATCGCCTCGGAGGGGGCCGGGGTGTTCTACATCTTTGACTGTCTGACCGAGCTGCAGAAGTTCTGGTTTTCGGACATGATGGTCTGCAACTTCTTCTGTCTGACCTGCCCGTTCCTGGTGGAGCAGCAGTCCATCGCCTACGTGCCCATCCTGTACGAAAAGCACATCTACGAGACCGTCTCGCGCATCCGCCACGCGGCCCCGCTGCTGATGAACATCCGCACGATGAACGCCGCCACCTACATCCACGCCGTCAAGGTGGAGGGCCGCCAGACCCCCTACATGTACTTTCCCATCCGCATCGAGGGCGCCAACAGCAGCCTGGTCACCTCCAGCGCCGAGAGCTACGGCATCTTCGACATCTTTACCCAGACCGGCGAGCGGCGGGACTGCTGGGACAGCATGTTCGACTTCGCCTCCTCCGGCGCGGCCGGGGACGGCCCCGAGAGCGAGGCCACGCGGGAGAATATCCTGCGCTGCCTGCTGGGCAACGAGCCCCAGCGTCTGGCCCTGTGCCGGAAATACTTCACCACCGCCGATCTGATGGCCATCAAAAAGCGGGAGATCGGCACCGGCTGCATCGGCGGCAAGGCCGTGGGCATGCTGCTGGCCCGCCGGGTGCTGCAGGCCACGGACCCGGCGCTGTACGAGCGGCGCATCGAGCCCCACGATTCGTATTTCATCGGCGCGGACGTGTTCTACACCTATTTCGTGCAGAACGGCGCCTGGAGCCTGCGCACGAAGATGGTGAGCGTGGAGGACTATCTGGCCGTGGCGCCGCAGATCCGCGAAAAGCTGCTGACCGGGGCCTTCATGCCCTCCATTCAGGAGCAGTTTCGCTCGATGCTGGAATACTTTGGCCAGTCGCCCATCATCGTGCGCTCCTCCTCGATCCTGGAGGACGGCTTCGGCAACGCCTTTGCAGGCAAATACGACAGCGTCTTCTGCCCCAACCAGGGCTCGCCGGAGGAGCGCTACGCCGCGTTCGAATCCGCGGTGCGCACGGTCTACGCCTCCACGGTCAACGAGGACGCGATCCGCTACCGCGCCGACCGGGGGCTGCTGAGCCGCGACGAGCAGATGGCGCTGCTGGTCATGCGCGTCAGCGGCGACATCCACGGCGACTGGTATTTCCCCCACGTGGCGGGCGTGGGCCATTCGCAGAATCTCTACGTCACCAGCGCCGCCTCCGCCGCCGAGAACCGGGGCGCGCTGCGGCTGGTGATGGGCATGGGCACCCGCGCCGTGGACCGGGAGGCCGAAGACTACGCCCGGCTGCTGGACATGGCCCGGCCCCTGGCTCCGCCGCGGGTGGCCTACGGCGACGAGTACAAGTTCTCCCAGCACAAGCTGGACGCGATCAATCTCCGGGAAAACCGCTTTGAGACCGTGGAGATCGAAAAGCTGGACAAGCGCGAGCTCAAAACCGACTCCTATCTCTTCATGGAGCCCGACGCCCCCACCCGCGCCCGCTACCGGGAGCAGGGGCTGGACTATCCGGTGCCGGACATCGTGAACTTCGACAAGCTGCTGCGGCGCACGGACTTCTGCGCGGTGATGACCAAACTGATGGGGGACCTGGCGGAGAAGTACGACTACCCGGTGGACGTGGAGTTTGCCTGCAACTTCCGGCCGGACCGGGAGTATAAGATAAACCTGCTTCAGTGCCGCCCGCTGCAGACCCGCGGCATCGGCAGCCAGGGGGTCAAGCCCAAGGTGCGGGACTATTTCTTCCGCATCCGCGGCAACTTCATGGGCGGCAACGTGGCGCTGCCGATGCGGTATCTCATCCTGGTGGACGTGGAGGCCTATCTGGATCTGAGCGAGCAGAAGAAGTACCACGCCGCCCGGTGCATCGGCCGGCTGAACCAGCTGCTGCGCGACGAGCACACGGTGCTGCTGGGCCCCGGCCGCTGGGGCACCACCACGCCGTCGCTGGGCGTGCCGGTGAACTACACCGAGATCTCCCATTTCGACTGTCTGTGCGAGCTTGCCTACAGCTCCCACGGCCTGCGGCCGGAGCTGAGCTACGGCAGCCACTTCTTCCAGGACCTGGTGGAGGCGGGCACCTTTTACACGGCCCTGTATCGGGGCGAGGCAGGCTGTGAGTTCCACGACGCACTCTTTGAGGCCTATCCCAACCGCTACGGCGCGCTGCTGGGGGCGGAGAGCGAGCCGGACATGGAGAAGGTCATCCGCGTCCTGGACACCGAAAACCGCGCGATCCTCTATTCCGAGATCGCCAGCCAGGAGTGCTTCCTGGCGCTGATCTGA
>ONSQ01000100.1 GCA_900320465.1 uncultured Eubacteriales bacterium | reverse complement strand
CGGAGGGAAAAGCTTCTTCGTCAGACGCAATAAACACCGCGCCGCAGCTGCGGCACTGCTCTGCCATGGGCTGCTCCTCCCGGCAGCGCGGGCAGATCACCAGCTCCGAGCCATCCTGCGCCAGCGGGGCCACAGGCAGCTGCTCCATCAGCTTCTCCTTTGCCTCCCGCGTCTTGTCCAGCAGATCTCCGGCCGCGCCGGAAACGGTGCCCGTGGGCTCCAGGCGATTCTTCTCCCTGTCCAGCTCCTTTGAGATCGAATCGGCCGCACCTTCTTTTTTGCTTTTCTCCCTGTACTTGCCCGCGTCTTTTTCAGCGGTGATCCTCTCCCCGCCGTCCCGGCGCGGCTCCTGCTGCGCGCAGCCGGCGCCCAGAGCCAGAACTAACAACAAAATCACGGCCAATAACAGCGTCGTTGCTCTTTTCATATTTCTGCCTCCCGATAGTGTATTATATAGTGATATCATTTTGTATTCTGATTGTATCATATTCCGCATAATTTCGTCAATCTATAATTAGAATACAGAATGAGGTGGAATATATGAAAAACGATCCCTTAATTTTGAAGAAGCGGGGAGAGGACGGAAACCGTATCATCTCCGTGCGCATCAAAGAGACCACGCTCAACGAGCTGGACAGGCTGGCCGGCGAAACGAACTATTCCCGCAACGAGCTGATCAATCTGATCCTGGCTCACGGACTGGAGAATATTGAGATCCAATAATGATGTCCACGGACGGAATGCAGACAGGAAAAGGAGAACAAACGATGAAGAGAATGAGACGCGCCCTTTCGCTGCTGCTGGCCCTGGCCATGCTGCTGACCCTGGCGGGCTGCGGCAAGAGCGTTTATGTTAAGAACGCCGAGTCGCTGATCGCGGCCATCGGCGAGGTGGACGCCGACAGCGGCGAGGCGGTCGAGGCCGCCGAAAAGGCCTTTGCGGCTCTGACCGACGAGGACAAGGCCAAGGTGGAAAACGCCGACGTCCTGCCAGAAGCCCGCGCCGCACTGGAGCTGGCGCTGGAGGAGAAGGCCGCCGCGGAGCTGGAGGCGCTGCGCCAGTCCGTGCTGGGCACCTGGGCGACGGAGCTGGACGTGGACGCCTTGCTTATCCCGCTCTTAACGTCGATGCTGCCGGAGAATCCGCTGAACCTGGCCGATTATCTGAACGATCCTCCCATCCGGATGTTCCTCGCGCTGAAGAATAACGGCACATACGAAACCTATGTGGACGAGGACTCGGTTTCCGCTTACTTCACCTCGCTGAAGGGGAATCTAGGCATCTACTATCGGTACCTGCTCTCCTATTTGATTGCGGAGAATCTGCGCAGCAACGGCTATAACATCTCCGGCGACAGTCCGGCGCGCGTGGAGGCCGTCCTCGGCATGTCGCTCGATGAGTATATCTTAAGAGTCAACGGGCAGAGCCTCGATGACATCGTCGAACAGGAAATGGGCGACGACAAGCTCGACATCGTGATCCAGGCCTACGAGCGCAGCGGCCGCTTCACCGTGGAGCCGGGTCGGCTGCATATCAGCGCCTCCACGACCGAGGAGCCCCGGGAGAACGACTATGAGAGCTTTGTGCTGGAGGGCGACACGCTGACCATCACCGACTACGCCGGCACCAGCGCGCTGGATCTGGTCTACCCCCTGGTTTTCCAGCGGGTCAGCTGACTCTTTTCCCGCGGATTTTGCCGCTGTTTTGTAATTTTCAGTTGACAGAACACCCGCTAATCGGCTATAATAACCACTCGACGACCCATGTCGTCGGGTGGTTTTTTGTCAACTGCTTTCCGTCGGCCTCCGGCGGGCGGAATGTTGAGTATTATTGCTGAAAGGAGAAAACACAATGCTTCGTACCTACCAGCCCAAGAAGCTGCAGCGCAAGAAAGAGCACGGCTTCCGCAAGAGAATGGCGACCGCCAACGGCCGCAAGGTCCTTGCCCGCAGAAGAGCGAAGGGCAGAGCCAAGCTCAGCTACTGATTTCCCTTGAACAGCAGGTCTGAACGATAACGTTTTTTGAGGGCGGAGTGATCCGCCCTTTTGGCCGTTGTCGTAAAAACGGAAGAGGTTTGCCATGAACAGCAGGTGCACATTGAAAAAGAACAGCGAATTCCGCCGCCTGTATGCCAAGGGCAAGACCAGCGCAAACAAGTATCTGGTCGTCTACTGCCGGCGCAGCGGCCGCGGCGTGAACCGCCACGGCTACACCGTGTCGGCCAAGCTGGGCGGCGCCGTGGTACGCAACCGGGTCCGCCGCCGTCTGCGCGAGATCGTGCGCCTGAACGCGCAAACGCTCAAAAGCGGCTGGGACATCGTGGTGGTGGCCCGCTCGCGCGCCGTCGCGGCCCCCTATGCCGAGCTGGAGCGCGCCTATCTGGGCGCCTGCGCCGCGCTGGGACTGTTGAAGGAGGACGCATGAAGGCCTTAATGCTTGCTGCGATCCGCTTCTACCAGAAGCATTTCTCGCCCGCGCGGCCGCCCTGCTGCCGCTTTATTCCGACCTGCTCGCAGTATGCGCTTGAGGCGATAGAAAAATACGGCCCCCTCAAAGGCGGGTGGCTGGCCTTGAAGCGCATCTGCCGCTGTCATCCTTTTCACGGGAAGGACTACGACATCTACGACCCCGTACCGTGAGACAATTGAATCCAAAGGAGATAAGATCCTATGTGGGCAGCAATCACGAAACCGTTTGCGTGGCTGTTTGTCTGGTTCTATAACCTGACAGGCAACTACGGCGCGGCGATCCTGCTTTTCGCCCTGGCCGTCAACCTGATCCTCACGCCCTTCCAGGCCAAGAGCAAAAAGGGCATGATGCGCCAGACCCGCCTGCAGCCCAAGCTGCAGGAGCTGCAGCGCCGCCACGAGGGGAACCAGCAGAAGCTCAACGAGGAGATGCAGAAGCTCTACCGCGAGGAGGGCGTCAATCCCATGTCGGGCTGCCTGTGGTCTCTGATCCCCTTCCCCTTCCTCATCGCACTCTACAGCGTTATCCGCCAGCCCTTCTCCCGCATGATGTTCGTCAAGGAGGGCGTGCTGGAGGCCGTGCAGAGCTTCTGCGTGGATAACGGCTGGTACACCGTCCCCGCCCGGGCCGACGCCTATGTGGAGATCAAGCTGGCCAACATCATGCACGAGCACTGGAACGAGACCGTCAGCTATCTCGACGGCCTTGGTCTCTCCACCAAGGAGCTGGTGAACCTTGACTTCAGCTTTCTGGGCGTGAACCTGGGCACCGTGCCCTGGGACACCATGAAGCTGATCTTTGCCGGCACCGCCGCCATCAGCTTCGCCGTCATCGGCCTGGCGCTGATCCCGCTGATTTCCGCGGGTCTGTCCTGGCTGGGCATGAAGGTGGCCAACCTCTCCAACCCCCAGACCACCGCCGACAAGGCCGCCCAGAGCCAGATGCAGACCATGAACATGATGATGCCGCTCATGAGCCTCTGGTTCTGCTTCATCATGCCCGCCGCCATGGGCGTGTACTGGATCGGCAACAGCGTCTTCGGCATGATCCGCGACTTTGTGCTGACCAAGATCTACAAGAAGAAGCTGGACGAGGAGGACGCCGAGCGCACCGCCAAGCGGCTGGAGCGCGAGAAGGAGCTGGAGGAGCGCCGTCTTGAGACCGAGCGCCTGCGCGCCGAGGGCAAGACCGAGAAGAATGCCAACACCAGCAAGAAGAAAATCCAGCAGAACGAAAAGCAGCGCAACGCCGAGCGCAGCGCCGCCATCGCCAAGGAGGAGCGCGCCGCGCGCCGTGAGATGCTAGGCATCAAGGAGCCGGAGAAGCCTGCCTCCCAGGTCGGCAACCGCCGCTACGCCCGCGGCCGCGCCTATGTGCCGGATCGCTTCACCAACCCCGAGAACGCCGAGGAGGCCACGCTGGCCGCCCTGGCGGAGTCGGAGGGCAACGTCTCCATCGACGAGACCGTCGCGGAGGAGCCCATCGCCGCCGTCGAGACAGCGGTGGAGGAGACTGTCCTCACCGACGAGAGCCAGAGCGTGACGGAAACGGAACAGGAGAAGGAATAATATGATCAAATATCTGGAAAAATCCGCTCGCACGATGGAGGACGCCATCGCCCTCGCCCTCGCCGAGCTGGGGATGACCGAGGACCAGATCAGCGGCATCGAGGTGCTGGAACGCGCCAAGAGCGGCTTTCTGGGCATCGGTGCGCAGCCCGCGGTCATCCGCGTGAGCTACGAGGTGCCGGACGAGGTCGAGGAGCCCAAGGCCGCTCCCAAGGCCGAGGAAAAAAAGGCCGCCCCCGCCCCCAGAAAGCCCCTTGAAAAGAAGCCGGTCGAGAAAAAGGCCGCTCCCGCCCCGAAGAAGGAGAGCGAGAATAAGCCCGCCGCCCCCGCGGTGGACGAAAACGCCGATTACGCCGCCGTCCGCGCATTCCTCAGCGGTCTGATGGAGCGCATGGGCGTGGACGCCGACATCGAGATCTCCCGCCGCGACAACGGCGGGATCAACGTCAACCTGTCCGGCAGCGGCATGGGCGCCATCATCGGCCGCCGCGGCGAGACGCTTGACGCCATCCAGCATCTGACCAACTATGTGGTCAACCGCGAGAACGACAAGCGCCTGCACATCAGCGTGGACGCCGAGAACTACCGGGCCAAGCGGGAGGAATCCCTGGTCCATCTGGCGGAGAAGATGGCGGAGAAGGCCATCAAGTACAAGCGCAGCATGGCGCTGGAGCCCATGAACTCCTATGAGCGCCACGTGATCCACACGGCGCTGCAGAACTACGAGGGCGTGACCACCTCGTCCACCGGCGTGGAGCCCAACCGCCGCGTCGTGGTCAGCTACGTCCGCCCCGAGACGCCGGACAACAAGCCCCAGAGCCGCGAGTGGGCCTGATTTCAGGAAAAGACAACCTTAGCCGATTTTGGCGTCTTGCCTGTCCGTTTCCCTTCACCCGCAGACGCGATTTGATTATTTTTACAGGAGGAATCCACCATGTATTTTGAAAAAATCAGAGACGTTCTGGCCAAGCAGTTTGAGCTGGACCCCGAGACCATCACCGCCGAGACCAATCTGATCGACGACATCGGCGCCGATTCTCTGGACGTTGTCGAGCTGATCATGGCCCTCGAGGACGAGTTCGGCATCAAGATCTCCGACGACGACGCCGCCAAGCTGGACACCGTGGGCCGCATCTGCGACTATCTGGAGCAGCTGAAGTAAATTACCGAAAAAGGACGGGAAAAACCACGTTTTTCCCGTCTTTTTTTCGCTAAAGCAGACAATCGGTAAAGCGGCGGGGAAAAACATTTCATAAAACTTAACCAATTGACTTTGTGGGATCAGAAACCTATAATTGAGGCATCTTCGGTGAAAGGAGCGCGCCCTCCATGAAGCAGAACCGCAGCATGATGACGGGTATGATGCGCATGTGCTCCATGTGCATGATGATGCGCGCCCAAAAAGCTCCGCTCACCGACA
>ONSQ01000102.1 GCA_900320465.1 uncultured Eubacteriales bacterium | reverse complement strand
GCCGCCGTTGAAGAGCATGGTGAAGACCACATACAGATTCAGAAGGGCGCGTCCGGGCAGATCCTTGTTGGAGAGCATATAACCCAGCAGCGCGGTGATCATGACGCCGACGCTTGTGCCGACCGCGGTGACCACGATGGTCATCAGATAGGCACGACCCAGGCGCGCGGACTGGTTGGCGATGTACTGGTAGGCGGAGATGGACCACTTCTGGGGGAAATAGCTGTAGCCGAAGGTCATGGCCACGTTCTCGTCCGTCAGAGAGGCGATGATCAGCAGCACGAAGGGAGCCAGCGCCAGGAAGCTGAGCAGGACCATAACGATATTGGCGGAAATGTTCCAGCCTTTGTTTGTTTTAACCATAGCGTTTCCTCCCGATCAGAACAGCTTGCTGTTCTCGTCCAGACGGCTGACAACCTTGTTGGCGCCGACGATGAACAGGAAGCCCACCACGGACTGCACAAAGCTGGCGGCGGAGGACATGCCCACGTCGTTGGTCTTGAGCAGGGCGCGGTACACATAGGTGTCGATGGTCTGGGTGACGCTGTAGAGCGAGCCCTGGTTCATAGGCACCTGATAGAACAGACCGAAGTCGGAGCGGAAGATCTGGCCCAGGCTGAGAATGAAGAGCATGACGATGGTGGGGATCATCAGCGGGATGGTGATCTTCTTGTGCTGCTGCCAGCGGGTGGCACCGTCCAGGGTAGCCGCCTCATAGAGGCTGGGGTCGATGCCGAGGATCGTGGACATGTAGAGGATCATGCCAAAGCCGATCTGCCTCCACTGGTTGACAAAGGTCAGGACGAAGGGCCACCACTTGGTCTCCTGATAGAAGGCCGGCGCACTGCCGGTCCAGCGCTCCAGCGCCTTGGTAAAGAGGCCGGAGGTGGGAGACAGGTAGGCGTAGACCAGATAGGCGATGACGACCATGCTCATCAGGTAGGGCAGGAGGATGGCGGTCATATAGAATTTCTTTTTGAGCTTGCCGACGACCTCGTTGATGAGGATGGCGGCGGTGACGCCGAGGATGGCGCCAAGGATGATCCATGCGATGTTATACAGCAGCGTGTTGCGGATCATGATCCAGGCGTCGGCGGTACGGAAGAGGAACTTGAAGTTCTTCAGGCCGCACCAGGGGCTGGCCCACATACCTTTGGAATAGCTGAAATTCTTAAAGGCGATCTGCAGGCCCGCCAGGGGCAGGTAGTTGTTGATGAACAGATAAATCAGGCCCGGAAGGCCCATGATATAAAACGGGATCCATTGTTTAAAGCTGATTTTTTTCTTCTTCTGATTCATGCCGTTCCCCCTCTTTTCAAGGTTTCATAAGGCTTCCCGAGATCGGGAAGCCTTATGACCTGGGTTCTTATGGGCGATTACTTGGCCAGCCAGGCGTCCAGAGAAGTCTGGTTGGCGGCGATGGCGTCCGCCATGCCGGCGGCGTTCAGGGCAGCAACAAGCTCGTCCACAGCCGCATCCACGTCGGCGACCTGGCCGGCGTTCAGGGCGGGCAGCTTCTGCTCAAGGACCGTGGCGATGGCGCCGCCCTCAGCGGAGAAGGCGCTGCCGTCGAAGTCGTAACCGAAGGTCTTACTCATCTTGGCGGCGTTCTCAAAGGCCTCGGTATCGGCATAGTAGCTGTCGGTCAGAGGAGCAACGATCTTGATCTTGAGCATGTCGCCGTAGTGCACGAAGGGGGCATAGTAGCCGTTGTGGTCGGCGTTGTTGGTGCCCTCATAGGTGATCACGTTCTGCGTTCCTTCCACGGGCACGTAATCCAGACCCTCCACGCCGAACATGAGGAGGTTGGCCACGTCGGGATCGGCATAGATCAGGTTGATCAGATCCATGGCCTTGTCGGGGCGCTTGCAGTTGGCGGCAATGCCCAGCATGAATTCGCGCACGCTGGCGGTGGAGACAGTGCCGTCGGCGGTCTGCACCAGGCCTACCTCAAAGTTCGGGTTGACCCAGGCGGCAATCTGGTTGGTGGTGTAAGCGGTGGAGGTGCCGAACAGGTGCTGCTGGGAGAAGTACTCCTGAACGGTGGTGGTATCGGTCAGCTGATCGCTGGGCAGATAGCCGGCGTCGTTCCAGGCCTTGACTGTCTTCCAGTAGTCGCGCATTTCCTGGCTGTCAAAGGGGTTGACGATGGTGGTGGACTCGGCGGGGTTCAGGATGGCGCCGAAAGAGCCGTTGGAGCCGAAGTAGTCGCCGCCGAACCAGAACTTGAAGTTGACCTGGCCGCTGTTGCCGAAGGTGGTGAAGTACACGCCGTGCTCTTTGCAGATGCGGGCCGCCTCGGTCATCTCCTCCATGGTCATGCCGTCGTGCATGTCAATGCCGAATTCCTCGGCCATGGCCTTGTTGTAGACGAAGCCGCCGCCCATGGCCGCATAGTTGTAGCCGCTGACAGCATAGGTGATGCCGTTCATCTTCTGGGCCGCAGCAACGTGCTCGGTGGCCTTCAGCGCATCCTGTCCGCGGGCGGCCAGCAGGTCATCCAGAGGCAGCAGCAGGTCCTGAGAGACCATGTTGTCCATGGGGCTGGTCAGGCCGACGGCCACGATGTCCAGCTTCTCATCACCGGCAACGCCGAGAGAGGTGGTGGTGGGCAGGTCGCCGATGAAGACGGGGACGATGTCCACGGTGCAGTTGATCTTTTCGAGGGTGATGGCGCTGAGGGCTTTCTCAACCTCAGCGATGTCCTTGTTTTCCTCGAAGAGGCCGACGAACTGGATGCTGACCTCATAAGGAGCTTCTTCCTTGTTGATCTCGCCGGAAACATCGGCGGGAGCGCTGCTGTTGCTGCTGCCGCAGCCGGCCAGCAGGGCAGCCAGCATCAGAACGGCAAGGAGCATTGCCAGAGTCTTTTTCATATTGTTTTCCTCCTGATAATTTTTGTGGGGTTCACTGGCTCCAGTTTATCAGAGAGGGCTCCCCGCTCCTACAAGAAAAGAGGCCTGTTTTTAACACATTTGCGGCTTTCAGCGCCTAACATGTCAAAAACAGACCCTTCAATTTGTGCAATTTTGCCAATTATTTGTTTCCCGTCTGGCGATACTCCTGCGGGGTCATGCCGGTTTCCCGCTTGAAGATTTTGGTGAAGTAAGAGAGGTTGTTGTACCCCACGCTGCCGGCCACCCGGCTGACGGGATAGTCAGTCTGCCGCAGCAGCTCCCGCGCCATGCGCAGCCGTTCCTGCGTAATGTATTCCAAAATGGACAACCCCGTCGCCTTGCGGAAGCTGCGGGAGAGATAGCGGTCGTTGAGGTGGACAAGCTCCGGGAAGTCCGCCACGACGATGTCCTCCCCCAGGTGTTTGTGGATATAGTCGATCACGAAACGGACGGCCGCCTCGCCCGCGCTCTCTTCATTCTCCTGCCGCAGTTCCTCCAGCATGGGGGCGGGGATGGCCGCGGTCTGCTTCTCCCGGAGCCGCTGGATCAGGGCGCGCAGGATCCCGTCCAGCTCCGCATAGTCGATGGGCTTGAGGACATAGTCCGCGCTACCCAGCTGCAGGGCCTTGCGCATGTAGTCGTACTCCGGGTGGCAGGTGATGAACACGCACTCCACGGCGGGATAGTGGGCCTTGACCCACTCGAACAGCTCCAGACCGCTGCCCCAGGGCATTTCAATGTCACAGAGCATGACCTCAATCCGCTGCTCGGAAAAAAGCTGCTGGGCCTGGGGCATGGAATTGGCGGTAAAGACCTGCTCAAAGCCGTACGTTTCCCAGTCCATGCGCCGCTTCAGGGCGTTCAGGGCCACAGCCTCGTCGTCGATGAGAATGATATTCATGCCTTAGCCTCCGTTGTATGTTCCGTCTCCCGCCTGTGCAGCGCCGGCAGATCGATCGTCACCAGGGTGCCGCCCCCGTCCCGGGCGGCGAGCATCACGCTGCCCTGGCCGCTGTAGAGAAGCTCGACCCGGTCGATGGCATTCTGTACCCCGACGCCGAGGTCCCTGCGGAAGACCCGGTCCCGGCGGAACTGCTCGATGCGCTCCAGCATCTCACTCGAGATGCCGCGGCCGTCGTCCGTGACTGTGAGGCGCATCCCGGTCTCCGTCTTCTCCGCTGTCACACGGATCTGCACGATCCGGTCCGGCAGCAGCGCGTATTTGATGGCGTTTTCCGCAAAGCTCTGCAGCAGCAGCGGCGGGATCAGACAGTTTGCCAGATCCGGGTCGTAATCGACCGTGGCCTCAAAGGTGCGGACATAGCGCGCCTGCTGGATCTCAAAGTAGTTGCGCAGATGTTCCATCTCCTGCCCCAGGGTGACAAAGTCCTGGTTGGCGTTGATGACATAGCGGAAATAGCGGGAGAGATAGACGATCATCCGCTGGATCAGCGGGAACTCCTCCTGCTCGTAGCTGTAGAGGATGTTCAGGGTATTGAGGATAAAATGGGGCTTGATCTGCTGGGCGAGGAAGCCGAGCTTGATCTTCTGCGCCTTGAGCTGTTCCTCATAGACGCTGATCTTCAGCTCCTCCACCTGATCCATCATGTGGTTGAAGCTGCGGTTGATGCGGTTGAACTCGGTGCCCTGCTCCTTCTCCGGGATCCGGTAGTCCAGATCGCCGCCCTCCACGGTTTCAATGGCCCGGTTGAGCTGAGCCACCGGCCCCAGCACCCAGTGCTGCATGGCCAGCAGCAGGATCGGCAGGACGATCACCGCCGCCACAGACAGAATCTGCAGCAGACGGATGGCAGCGGGCAGCGCACCGCTGATCTGACGGGCGGGCACCAGCTCCAGGGCATACAGTTCTCCGGAGGGGGAAGCCGCTGCGGAGATTAGATAGCTCTGCCCGCCGATCTTCTGCCGGCCTGCCCTCGGTTCCACCTGCTCCGGCAGTTCCCGGCTTGCGTACAAGACCTGACCGTCCCGGTCGGTGAAGGCCAGAATGCGCCCTTCCTCCAGAGGGATCTGGCGGGCGAAATCCGACAGTTCGATCCAGGAGCCGTACCAAACGCCCCTGTGCTCGCTCATTGCGACCAGCACCGTGCGCTCGTTCACGGAGAGCAGGCGGACACCCTGCCGGGGCGAAGCGGAGCCGTCCCCGATCTCCTCCATGATGCGGGTGCGGACCTGGAAACTTCTGGCGGCGTAATTACTGTCGTTGGCAAAGATATTCTTTTCCGGGAAGTAGGCGAAGATCGCGCTGATAAAGAACTCGTCTTCCCGCTTTTTCTTCATATTTGTCTGCGTGTCCACCACCGCCTGCACCTGGCGGTAGCGCTCCTCCTCGCTGTCGATCTCCTT
>ONSQ01000104.1 GCA_900320465.1 uncultured Eubacteriales bacterium | reverse complement strand
GCCGTGGACGGAATCGTACTTCACGCAGTAGGCGATGTGGCTGGCGGGATGGCCGGGAGCGTTGATCGCGACGACCTCGATGTCGTCAGACTTGATGGCGGCGCGGAAAGCGAGGGAACCGATGCGGCCGAAGCCGTTGATGCCGACTTTGATCATGAACATATCCTCCAAAATAAAAATTGAATCATAAAACGGCGCGTGCCGACGCACCGCCAGAAAGGCAGTCAGAAACTCCCTTTACTGATTGTTTAAATTGTATCATATACTATTGGCAAAAAGCAAGTTTTCATTCAAAAATGCACAGACAAAAAAATGCCGAATTTGATGCCCGGTCGGGTGCTTTCCGGTCCCGGCTCTTGTACATTTTGTCGATTTTTGTTAAGATGAACGTATTCAGGCAGGAGGGTATGAGTTTCGATGCTTACGGTTTCTTCCAAAGTCTTATCGCTGTCCGCCGAGGCGGCCGTGCTGGTGCGCGCCGGGCGGATCGTTTATGCCAACGGCGCTGCCGAGCGGCTGCTGGGCGCGGACTGTACCGGCAAAAAAATGAGCGAGCTGTTCCCCGCCGAGATCACCGCGGCCCAGGCCGGCGACTTCACGGCGGAGGCCACTGTCGGCACGCGGCGCTGCATCATCCGCACCACAAAGCTGGACGATCTCCAGGCCTTTTTTCTCTCGCCGCCGGACAGCGCGCCGAACCTGTTGAACGACGCGTTTTTCTGCACGATGCGCGACGCGCTGATGAACTACCGGCTGGCCGTCGAGGTGGGGCGGGAGCGCGTGGGTCTCAGCGGCGATGCCGAGCTGCTTGCCAGCTTCCGCTCGCTCCAGCGCGCGGCCTTCCGCATTGCGCGCCTGCTGGACAACGCCGCCAGCGTGCGGCTGATCGCCGCGGGCGAGCTGACGGCCGCCGAAGCCGCCCTGGACCTGGCCTCGGTCTGCCGCGAGCTGATCGACAGCATCTCGCTGCTGCGCCCCGACGTCAGCTTCCGCTACGACGGGGACGACGAGCTGTGGCTGGTGGCCGACCGTGTGCTGATCGAGCAGCTGCTCTGCAATCTGATTTCCAACGCTCTGCTGCACGGCGCGCCTCTCACCCGCGTCCGGCTGAGCCTCAGCACCTCCGCCGGCAAGGCTTTCCTGTCCGTGACCGACGACGGCTGCGGCATCGAAGCGGAAAAGCTCTCCACCGTGTTCGAGCGCTACAGCGCCCCCTATTCTCTCGACGAGATGGGGCGCGGCGCCGGTCTGGGGCTGAGCGTGGCGCGCGGCATCGCCCGGGCCCACAACGGCACGCTGCTGCTGGAGAGCCGCCCCGGCGCCGGCACCGCGGTGCGTGTCTCCCTGTCCCGCCGACTGCCCACCAAGGCGCTCCGGGCCGCCGAGCCCCAGCAGGGCCGGGGCATGTACGCCCTGCTCACGGGTCTTGCCGAGGTGCTGGACACCGACGCCTTCGACCTAATAAGAAGAAGGCAAAGATTTGCGAGATGGATTTGTGCCAGACAAGGCGGCTTTCGCAGAGCATAATGGAGATATATGGTCAAGAAAGCCAACGCTGTATGGCGCAAATCCAGCCGCAAAGATTGTCTGATTTCTATTAGGTTTTAGTATGAAATAAAAAGCTGGGAAAACATCCGTTTTCCCAGCTTTTTTAATACTCGTAGCATCCTCCGCCGATGAATTCCCGGATCAGCGAATCCTTCGGCACCAGACTCTCGTCGATCTCCCCGAACAACTGCAGCGCCGGCAGCACGCCGCGCAGCTCCTCAAAGCGCTCGATCCCCTCCGGCACCGACTGGAACAGCTCCGTGGCCGTGCGGTTGAACACCGGCAGCTCATAGGGCAGCGAGGAGTCGAAGCGGAAGTCCGCCTTCTCCTTAAAGGGCGAGATATAGGCCTTTTCGCCCCGGCGGACGTTGGCCCACATGCCCATGGTCTCGTCCGGGGCCGAGCCGCGGAAGTTGAAGTCACGCACCATCCGCCGCACCAGCCGGAACCAGGTGCGCTTGAACACCACCTTGCCCTCGAACTCCACATCGCTGCGGGCGGAGATATACAGCTTGAAGGCCTCCGGGTGCCGGTCGGTGATCATGTCGTTGAGGGCGTGGATGCCCTCGAAGATCACGATCTCGTCCTGGCCCAGCTTGATGGACTTGGAGGGCTCATAGGCCCGCATTTTGCGCGAAAACTCGTACTTGGGCACGTAGATCCGCTCACCTCTGGACAGCATGGTGAAGTGGCGGTTCATCAGCTCCATATCCAGGCACAGCGGGCTTTCCAGATCGTACTCGCCCTCCGGCGTGCGGGGCGTGGTCTCGGGGCTGATGGTGTTGAAATAGTCGTCCATCCCCACATAGTGGCTCCGAACGCCGTGACGCTCCAGCGCCTCGGCGATCTTCATGGCCGTGGTGGTCTTGCCCGAGCCCGACGGGCCGGACAGCAGCACGATGGGGCTGACGGAGAGATGCTCTGCGATCATCTCCGCGGCGCTCTCCACGTTGGCGCGGTACTGTGCGTCGCCCTCGGCGATGAGGCCCGCGGGGTCCGCGACGGTTCTGTAATTGATGTCGGTCAGCGAATAGGCCATGCTTCAATCCTCCCTGCGATAAAAGCTTCCGATTTTTTCCTTGGCGGCGCAGACACTGTCGATGGCGCCGATGTATTCCAGCGGGTACTTGGGGGCGATAAAGCGCAGATTGCGTCCGCCGTCATGGCGCACCAGCTTGGTGGAGCCGCCTCCGCCCATGGCCAGGATGCTGCACAGCTCCTCCATGATGCAGATGTTGTACAGGTTCACAAAGCCCTTTTTCGTCCAGCCCACGTTTTCAAAGCCGCCGGACATGAACTTCTGCCGGTACAGGTAATAGGGCTCATAGTCCGCGCCCCGCAGCGCCTCCGCGGCGAAGTCCAGCATGGCCCCCACCTCCTCGGCGCCGGGCAGCGCGGCGCCCTCCGTGGTGATGCGCGAGCCCTTTTTCAGACTCAGCGTGTGCACGGTGATGTTCTCCGGCGAGAGCGCGAGCACCTGCTCCAGCGTGCTGCGAAAGCCCGCTGCGCTGTCGGCGGGCAGCCCCGCGATCAGATCCATGTTCACGGCAAAGCCGCCCACGCGCCGCACGGTCTCCAGCGCCGTAAGGATATCCGCGGCTGAGTGTCTCCGGCCGATAGCCTCCAGCACCGTGTCGGACATGGTCTGGGGGTTGACGCTGACGCGGTCCACGCCGTGGGCGCGCAGCACCTCCAGCTTTTCTTCCGTGATCGTGTCCGGCCGTCCGGCCTCCACGGTGATTTCCCGCAGCGCGCCCAGATCAAAGCTGTTTTCCAGCGCCGTGCACACCCGCTCCAGCTGCTGCGGCGAGAGGGTGGTGGGCGTTCCGCCGCCGAAATACACGGCCACCGGCCGCAGCCCCAGGGCGCGCGCCTGCTCGCCCGTGGCGGCGATCTCCTGTTCCAGCGCGTCCACAAAGGGGGCGATCAGCTTCATGCTCTTTTCCACCGACTGGCTCACGAAGCTGCAATACGAGCAGCGCGTGGGGCAGAAGGGCACGCCCACGTACAGACACACGTCCCGCTCCTGCAGCGAGCGCTCCGCCTCCAGGGTGTGGCGCGTGGTATCCAGACACAGCGAGGCCCGCGTCGGGCTCACGTCATAGTCGGCGATAAAGCGCTCCCTGGCCTCGTTTTCATCCAGTCCGCTCTTGATCAGCCCGGCAAGCAGCTTGCCCGGCCGCACGCCCGTCAGCGCGCCCCAGGCGGGTCTGGCCGCCCCGGAGGAGAGCGCGGCGCGGTACATGGCGTTTTTCACCAGCCGCTGCTCGATGCGCTCGCGCTCCAGCTCGCTGCTCATGCGCGCGTTGTCCGCGTGGGCGGCGCCGCGAAAGACCTCGCCGCGGTGCAGCACGCAGACCGCTGTCGTGCGCTTGTCTGCCCGGTGGAGCGATATCTCGATCCGCTCGCCCTCCGGCCGCCCGGCCGGATAGACGGGCCGCTCGCCGGGAAAGATCGTCAGCAGCATCTGCTCCACGGCGTATTGATACGAATGTCCCTTCAGATATAGCTTCACGCTGCCCTCTCCCGGTCCTTTGAAATGGCTCTCCTCCCCGGAAAGCCGTGTGCCCTATTATACCAGACAGTAAAACGCTTGACAACGGTTAAAATATTTGAAAAGTCAAGGGATTTGAACGAAAAAAAGCCTTGGAATCCTTGATTTTTGTGAAAAAAACAATGGAAATTTTCTGCAAAATCGTGTATGATATTACTATGAGTAATACAGTGGGGGAGCTATTGCATGTTTTCCGTTGGAGAAAAAATCATTTATGGCGAAAACGGCGTCTGTACCGTGTCCCAGATCGGTTCTCTGCCGATGGACGGGCCGGACGGAAAGGTCTATTACCATCTCACGCCGCTCATCGGGCGGGGCACCTATTTTGCCCCGGTTGATTCCGGTGCGTATATGCGCCCGGTGATGAGCCGCGAGGAGGCGGAGGCCTTCATCGCCACCATTCCCGACATTGCGCCGGCCATCTGCAACGACACCCGTTTCAACCATGTGGACTCCTTCTATAAGGAGCTGTTCAAGCTGCACAGCTGCGAGGCGCTGGTCTCGGTCATCAAGGGGCTCTATTCCCGCATGTCCGACCGCAAGACCAAGTCCAGCCGGGCGGAGGCGACCATGAAGCGCGCCAAGGACATCCTGCACGGCGAGCTGAGCGTTGCCCTGGGCATTGACATCAGCGAGGTTGAGGCGTATATTTCACAAAGCGTGGCCGCCGCGGAATAAGCGGGATGCACAGGAAACAGCAGGGCAGCGCCCTGCTGTTTCCTTGTTTCAAACTTTTTGGGGACATTAAAGGAAAAAGAGGAATCGGCTTTGGCATCATTTGCGAAGAAAAAAGACACGGATATGACCGTGGGCAGCATCCCGAAGCTGCTCATCACCTTTGCCCTGCCGCTGATGGTGGGCAACGTGTTCCAGCAGCTCTACAACACGGTGGATTCGATCATCGTGGGCAACTTTGTCAGCAAGCAGGCGCTGGCCGCGGTCGGCTGCACGGGGCCGATCATCAACACCCTCATCGGCATATTCGTCGGTCTGTCCGGCGGTGCCGGCGTGGTGATCAGCCAGTACTACGGCGCCAAGGACCGCGAGCGGCTGCACCGCGCCGTCCAGACCACGATCGCGCTGACGGGCGTGATGTGTGTGCTGCTCACGGCGCTGGGCGTGTGGATGACGCCGTTCATGCTGCGCCTGATGGACACGCCCCCCGACGTGCTTGGCGCGGCGTCCGAATATCTGCGCATCTATTTCTGGGGCATTTCGGGGATGCTGGTGTACAACATCGGCGCGGGCATCCTGCGCGCGGTGGGCGACTCGACCCATCCGCTGTATTTTCTGATCTTCTCGGCCACGACGAACACGGTGCTGGACTTCCTGTTTGTCAAGGTCTTCTCCTGGGGCATTGCGGGCGCTGCCATTGCCACGGTGGCGGCGCAGCTGCTCTCGGCGATCCTCGTGATGCGCATGCTCATGGCCTCGGACGCGGACTATCGGATCGATCTGCAAGCCATCGGCTTTGACCTCCCGATTTTAAAGCGCATCTGTCAGATCGGCATCCCCACCTCGCTGCAGATGGGCGTGACCGCGGTCTCCAACGTGTTTGTCCAGTCCTACATCAACCGCTTTGAAAGCTCCTGCATGGCCGGCTGGGCGGCCTACAACAAGCTCGACGCCTTTGCCATGCTGCCGCTGATGGGCTTCTCCATCGCCGTGACCACCTTTGTGGGCCAGAACTTCGGCGCCGGCAAGCTGGACCGGGCCCACAAAGGGCCGCTCTACGGTCTGGCGATCGGCACGGTCATCATGGTGGTGATCCTCACGCCGATGATGCTCTTCGCCCCCACGCTGGTGCGCCTGTTCAACCAGGAGGCAGAGGTCATCGCCTTCGGCACGCTGTTTTTGCGTATGATCACGCCCTTCTATCTGCTCTGCACCGTCAACCAGATCTATTCCGGCGCGCTGCGGGGCGTGGGCGACACCCGTGCCACGATGTTCATCATGCTCTTCTCCTTTGTGCTCTTCCGCCAGTTCTATCTGTACACCGCCTGGCATCTGGGCGGCGGCATCCGGGCCATTGCCCTGGGCTACCCGATGGGCTGGATCATGTGCAGTCTGGTGATCCTCGTCTACTATTACTGTTTCGCCAGCCGCAAGGCCGCCAGGCGCGCCCAGGAGGACGGCCTGCAGCCGCTCTGACCCGCCTCGATAATGATCATCGGATGGCGAAATCAATCGAGGTCGCTGCCAAACGACAAGTTTGGCAGCGAATGATTCATGGAATCATTCGCACGATGCTCATTGCAATGAATATATGGCCAAACAGCTATACTGTTTGGCCGCGCGGCAAAAAGCTTTTTGGCTTTTCGCCATCATATAGTCATTATAATCAAAAAGCCGGAAAAGGCGATGGCCTTTTCCGGCTTTTTCATATCCTGAAAAGTCAGCGGTTTATGCGGATGCGGAAGATGCGTCACGCTTTGCACACCCCCATGCCTTCTCCATTGGAGAAGGGGGACCGCGTCAGCGGTGGACGAGGGCCTTGCCCGCATGTGAAAAGCTGCCCGCTGCGCGCTGAGTGTTTTATTAATCGTTCGCAGACGCCAGCGCCTGCCCGTAATAGTAGTTCACCAGCAGGTCCACGCACGCGCCGTAGCTCTTGAGCCCCAGCGTCTGGTCGTAGCTCTGCAAAAAGCCCTCGTACACGGTGTTTGAGGCGGTGCGCACGGGGGTGTCGAAGCGCGCCCAGTATCGGGCGCTCGCGCGCAGATCCGCCACCACGGCCTCGTCCAGTCCGGCAAAGATCTCCTCCCAGGCCTCGTGATCAGCCCGGTAGAGGGCGTTGCCCAGGTGCGTATAGGCCATCAGGCTTGCGCTGTACACATAGTCGCTGTCCCCATAGCGCAGCGAGGCGAGCACCGCCGTGAAGTTGGCCTCCTGCTCCTTGGCCACGCCCCGCTGATGGCTCAGCTCATGGGCCACGGTGGCGGCCAGATCGCAGGCCGGTGAATCCATGTTGACGTTGGCCTCCGCGGTAAAGGGGAAGAAAAAGCCGGTAAAATCCACATAGCTCATCACCCGCGAGAAGAAGATCCCCTTGGCTGCCAGAGGCGGGCCGGCCAGACAGGGAAACTCCTCCTCCGTGGCGGCGAAGACCTCCGGGGATTTTCGCAGGATCTCCGCGCGGTCGCTGCAGCACAGACCGCTGTCGTCTCGCGCCACCCGGTGGGCGTATGTATTGGCCAGGTCGGCAAAATACCGCGTGACCGCCGTGAGCTGTTCGGTGGAGATGGGGTCGTTTTTCAACCCGCTCCTGGCCATGAAATCGTCCCCGTAGTAAAACACGCCCCACAGCAGGCAGAACAGGGCATAGACCGTCAGCACCGCCGCGGCAAGGGTCACGAGCAGCCGGTACAGCCGCCTGCCCTGCTCCGGCCGGGTGACGAGCCGCACCGCCTGCACGCCCAGAAAGCCCAGCAGTCCCAGCACCGCCAGCGCGATGAGCGCCTCCGCCACGGAAAAGGGCACATGGGCGTTGAGCTGTCCCAGCGCCCGGTGGATGGGGCGCACCGCGCCCTCGGACAGCCGCCGCATCAGCGCGTGATCCGCGCGCGCCAGCAGGTGCAGCGCGATCACGCCCGCCGCGCAGAGCAGCAGCACGTGCCGTGCCGGGCAGAGGGCAAAGATGGCGGCAAGGCCGCGTTTTTTCGTCTTCGTTGTTTCCATGGGCCCACTATACACGTTTTTCCTCCCCGCCGCAAGTGACAAAAAAAGGCTGTGAAGCCAATGTGAACTGAACCAGTAAAAACGGACAATAGACAAAACGCCCCCTATGTAGGAGAATACTTACATAGGGGGCGAAGCTATGTCTAAACAGAAAATGAAGGA
>ONSQ01000130.1 GCA_900320465.1 uncultured Eubacteriales bacterium | reverse complement strand
GCGAAGAACCAGGGCGTGGACGAGCTGGTGCGCCACGCGGTGCACATCGCGAAATACCAGGAAAAGCCGCTGCGGCAGGACTTCTGCAGCGCGGCGGATCACGGCGGCGCGGTGCACCGTGCCCTGCACGCGGTCAGCCACCTGATCGAGGATCACGCGGAGCGCGCGGGCCTGCCGCGGCGCTTTGCCGCCAGCAAGCTCATCGAGGGGGACAGCCTCATCGCATCGCAGCTTGAACTGGATCAGAATGAGACGGAACTTCTCGATCACATCGTCCTGCAGATGGAGCGGGAGCGCGGCCTCGACCGCGGCGCCGCTATTGCGGACATGCGCTTTGAGTACATCGCGAAGGTCTGCGCGGCCTGCGTCATCAAGCCGCGGGAGAGCCGCGAGCATCTGCGCAGCCAGCGCCTCGACTCGGTGCTGACCGGCAAATACACGGCCATCCCGGTGTTCATCGGCATCATGGCCCTGGTGTTCTTCCTGACCTTCTTCCTCATCGGCCCCTTCCTGCAGGATCTGCTGGCTGCGGGGATCGAGGCGCTCGGCGGTCTCGCCGCCCGGGCCATGGAGGCCGGGCACGTAAACGCCGCCATCCAGAGCCTTGTGCTGGACGGCATCTTTGAGGGCGTCGGCAGCGTGGTGAGCTTCCTGCCCCTGATCGTGACGCTCTTCCTCTTCCTCTCCCTGCTGGAGGACAGCGGCTACATCGCCCGCGTGGCCTTCTTTATGGACAAGCTCCTGCGGCGGATCGGCCTTTCCGGGCGGAGCATCGTGCCCATGCTCATCGGCTTCGGCTGCACGGTGCCGGCGGTCATGTCCACCCGCACCCTGCCCAGCGACCGCGACCGCCACATGACCATCCTGCTCACGCCCTTCATGTCCTGCACGGCGAAGCTGCCGATTTACAGCTTCTTCGTCAGCGCCTTCTTCCCCAAAAACGCCTGGCTGATCATCACTGGCCTCTATCTGCTCGGCATCGTGACAGGCGTGCTGGTGGCGCTGCTGTATAAGAAGACCCTCTTCCGGGGTGAGGCGGTGCCCTTCGTGATGGAACTGCCGAACTACCGCCTGCCGAGCGCGCGCAACGTCCTGCAGCTGCTGTGGGAGAAAGCGAAGGACTTTCTGCAGCGGGCCTTCTCCGTGATCCTGATTGCAACGATCGTGGTCTGGTTCCTCAAGAGCTTCGACTTCGGCTTCAACCTGGTGACGGATTCGCACGAGAGCATCCTCGCCGCCGTGGCCGGGGTGCTGGTGCCGCTGTTCCGGCCCGTCGGCCTCGGGGACTGGCGCATCGTGACCTCCCTCATCAGCGGCTTCATGGCCAAGGAGAGCGTCGTTTCCGTAATGGAGCTGCTCTTCACCGCCCCGGGCGGCGTCGGCGCCATGCTCACGCCGCTGACGGCGGCCGCGCTGCTGGTGTTCAGCCTGCTGTACACGCCCTGCGTGGCGGCCATCGCCTCCGTCAAGCGGGAGCTCGGCGGCCGCTGGGCCGTGTATGTGGTGCTGTGGCAGTGCGCCGTCGCCTGGATCGCGGCGCTCGCCGTGCACCTCATCGGCGTTGCACTGGGACTGGGGTGAGCGAATGAACGTCTGGGATATCCTGATCCTGCTCGCCGTGGCGGGCATGGTGCTCCTGGCCGTCCGCGCCATCCGGAGCGGAAAGGCCGGCGGCTGCCACGACTGCGCCTCCTGCTCCGGCAACTGCGCCTCCTGTCATAAGCCCTGTGCGGAGAAAAAGAAATAGCGTCCCGGCTGCCGGCCTGATCCGACAGCCGCGCAAAAACCGGGACCGGAACGTGTTCCGGTTTTTTGCCGGCAGGGGATCACACGGCCGGGAGGCCAGGGAAGAAAAAGTTAAAAAAATATTTCAAAGAAGAGGGAACAAAGGGGCGAACGCCGCCGTCATACTAAGCACAGAAGGGGAAACAGAAGGGTTACAAATCCGATTCCGCAGATCCTCTTCCAGTATCCGAGAAACGGAAATGTCCGGAAAAAGCCGCGGAAAAGCACCGAATTCCCGCGAATCATCCGCAATACAGGAACTTTCCGGCACGCCAATGGATTTCAAAAGAGTTACAAACAGGAAAAAATTTATCACAAAAATATGAAAAAACTCTTGCATTTTACATAATGGCGTGATACATTATATCTGCACCGCAGCTGGGGGGAGTCTGCAGGCCCTTCATCTGCGTTGTATCATAAAGTTGTTTGAGAAATATCAGCATATAAGGAGACGGACAACATGAAAACACTAACCAAGATCTTATCAGTGCTCATCGTCGTCGTCATGTGTGTGAGCCTCTTCGGCGCGAACGCATACGCGATCGATCTGTTCAGTGATCCGCAGGACGCTGGTGGGGTCGATCTGTTCGGCGAGCCCGCTGCCGAAGGCGGCAGCGACGGCAGCGTCGATCTGTTCGGCGAACCTGAACAGCCCGCGCAGCCTGCGGCTCCTTCCCAGCCCCAGGACGGCGTCGACCTCCAGATCGGCGAGTTCGAAGGCAATGACGACCTTCAGATGAACGCCGCTTCCGGCTCTGTCGCCACGGTCGGCAATGTCGCCTGCAAGGACGCCGGCGAGATCAACGCGGCTCTGGCCAACGGCGGCAGCACTGTCACCGTCATCACCGGCAAGACGGTCTCCGGTGAGATCATCATCAACCGCGCTGCCACCATTGACCTCAACGGCGGCACCATCAGCGGCACCATCACCGTCAACTCCAGCCTGACCATTAAGGACAGCAGCGGCGGCAGCGGCAAGGTCACCGGCAGCATCAACAGGATGACCGGCGGCACTGTCAACGTCACCGGCGGCAAGTTTGCCACCGCCATCAACGTGTCCCAGTATGTCTCCACCAGCTACAAGGTGGTCGATGCCGACGGCGGCACGATGCACAAGGTCGTCAAGAACGAGGCGGAGCCTCTCGGCAGCACCAT
>ONSQ01000105.1 GCA_900320465.1 uncultured Eubacteriales bacterium | reverse complement strand
CGTTTCTGTTCTCGGAGAAGAGATCGAATTCCGCGCGTTTTTTGTGGGGAAGGGCATGAAGCGCTTTTCGTTCTGGCCGGTGGCTATTGCCGGGGCTGTGCTCTTTGCCGCAGTGCACTATGCCGCAGGCCCTGCCGGGATCGTTGCGTGGGACCTTGCCGGAATCTTTATCGACGCGATCCTTTTCGCGATCCTGTATCGCAAAACCGGCAACTGCCTGATCAGCTTCATTCCGCATTTCCTCAACAATATGATCGGATTCTTCCTTGTGCCGATCCTGTTCGGGTAAAAAGGGCATGAAGAGTAAGAACTGGGCTCAGGCAGCAGTTAATTACTGAGGGAACGGATCAAGGGAACACCGAAAAAGCAGGTAAACACTATGGCTTCCGGCAACAAGCTGCGCGAGTACGGCCTCTGCGCCGCCCGCCGCGCTCCCCAGTTCTCCAAGCGCTGATCGATTCTTACAGTACACGAAAGCCCCGGAACCATACGGTTCCGGGGTTTTCGTTTTCTCCGGCCGGCGTCCGATTCAACCAGTGGTTTCATTTCCGCAAACGCGGCTCCATTGTATTCAACCAGTCGTTTTGTTATAATTCTACCAGCGATTGAATTTTGGAGGGATGCAACATGGAGCTGGGGAAAACGATCGCCGCGCTGCGGCGGGAGAGAGGGCTGACGCAGGAGCAACTGGGCAAGGCGCTGTGCGTCTCCGGCCAGGCGGTCAGCAAATGGGAAAAGGGCGGCGCGCCGGACGCCGAAATGCTGCCCGCTATCGCCGACCGTCTGGGGGTGACCATCGACACGCTTTTCGGTCGCGCAAACGAGCCGACCGAGGATATGGCGGCGGCGCTGCTGCGCCATATCGGCAGCTTTCCAAAGGAGAGGCGCATGGTAGAGCTGTTCCGGCTGCTGTGCGCGACCTTTCAGCATCCCTATTATGTGGACGGCGAGTTTCTCGGAGATCTGATGGACGCCATGTTCCGCCTGCCGGTAAAGACCTGTTATTCCACGGACATCGTCAACCACACGGACGCGACGCTCTGGCTGCGCTCCTGCTCGGTGACGGACGAGGGCATCCAGCTGGGCGTCCCCGCCGAGGACTGCCCCCTGTTTCTGCTGCTGCCGGAGCCGGCGGGCGGCTATGAGGCAAACTTTGCGGGCAACGGCGAATACCGCTCCCTGTTTTCCGCCCTGGCGCTGCCGGGTGCGCTGGAGATCCTGCGCGCACTCTACGCCCACAAAAACAGCTATCGCTCGGCAAAGGTGATCGCAAAGGCGGCGGGTGTCCCGCTCCGGGACGCGGAAGCGGCGCTGGGCGCGCTGATCGCGTGTCATATCCTAAAGAAAACCGAGGTCGAGCTGGAGGACGAGCCGGTGGAAGTCTACATGCTGGACAAGCAGGATTCCTTTGTCCCGTTTATGCTGCTCGCGCGCTGGCTGTGCGACGGGGAGGATGCGTACTTCTGCAACTGGGTCGACCGCAAAGAGCCGATTTTGAGGGAGGACACCGCGCATGAAAACAAATAAAGCAAATGACGCAAAACGCTCGCTGCGGCGGCCGTTTCTCCGGGAGCTGTTCCGTGACAACAAGCTCAACCTCGCCATGACCGTGATCGCCGCCGTCCTGGAGGCCCTGGCCGCGCTTGTGATCTCGTGGCTGATCAAGGAGGTCGCCGACCTGATCGCCGGCAGCAGCGCGTACAGCTTCGGCACGCTGCTGATCATCGCGCTGGCCGGCTTCGCGCTGATGGCGAGCGCGTGGGTCCTGGACCGGTTTTTCCTCTCCGCGTTCCGCGCAAAGGCGATCATGCAGTATCGCGCCTACGCCTTCGAGCGGCTGATGGAGAAGGGCATCCAGGCCTTTTCCGGCGAGAACACCTCGCTGTACATCTCCGCGCTTTCCAACGACGTGAACGCGATCGAAACGGACTTTGTAGGAAAGCTGCAGAACATGATCACCGTCAGCGTCTCCTTTGTCGGCGCGCTCGGTCTCATGCTGTGGTACAGCCCGCTGCTGACGCTGATCGCGATCGGCTTTTCTCTTCTGCCGATCCTTGTTTCCATCGCGCTCGGCAATCGGGCGGCCGCTGCGGAAAAGGCGGTCTCCGACAAAAAGGAAAGCTACACCGGCATGCTCAAGGACGCGCTTTCGGGATTCTCGGTCATCAAGAGCTTCAAGGCGGAGAAGAACCTCTCCCGTGTCCACGGCGAGAGCAACCGGGGCGTCGCGGACGCCTCGAAAAAGCGCACTGTCGTCAACGTGACGGTCGTTTATGCCTCCGAAATCGCGGGCGCGCTGCTGCAGTTCGGCGTATTCTTTGTTGCGGCGGCGATGGTGCTGGCCGGAAAAGCGGGCATCACCACCGGTACCGCGTTGGTGTTCGTACAGCTGCTCAACTATGTGCTGGCGCCGATCCAGACCTTCCCGACCTTCTTCGCCGGGGTCAAATCCTCCTTTGCCCTCATGGACAAGCTGGCAGGGGCGCTGAACAAAAACGTCCCCGACGAGGGCGAGCCCATAGCGCCGCAGCTCACCGAGGGGATCTCGGTCAGGGACCTCTCCTTTGCCTATGAGGAGGGAAAGCCGGTGCTGAGCGACGTGGACATGGAGCTGCGCGCCGGCGGCTGCTACGCGCTCCTCGGCGGCTCCGGCAGCGGCAAATCCACGATCCTGAACCTGCTGATGGCGTCCTCGAAAGCCTATCGGGGCGAGATCCGCTATGACGGAAAGGAACTCAAAACCGTCTCCGCCGGCTCGCTCTACGACCTCGTGTCCATCATTCAGCAGAACGTGTTCGTCTTTAACAGCACCATTCGCGACAACATCACCATGTTCTCCGAGTTTCCGGAGGAGGAGATCGAGCGCGCCGTGCGTCTGTCCGGGCTGAAAAATCTCGTGGACGAGAAGGGCGCGGACTACCTCTGCGGCGAAAACGGCGCCGGTCTCTCCGGCGGCGAGCGGCAGCGGATCTCCATCGCCCGGGCGCTGCTGCGCAAGACGCCGGTCCTCCTCGTGGATGAGGCGACGGCCTCCCTGGATGCCGAAACCACCTACGGGGTGCTGGATGCGATCTTGAAGCTGGACGGCTACACGCGCGTCATCGTCACCCACGATCTGGACGAGAATATCCTGCGCCGCTGCACGGGCCTGTTCGCGCTGAAAAACGGCGCCGTCTCGGAGCAGGGCAGCTTCGACGAGTTGATGGCGGAGAAGGGCTACTTCTATTCCCTCTATACCGTCTCCCAGGGTACTTGAGGTCGGAACGCTTGCAATTTTGGGCGCGGGAGGGTATAGTGAAGAAAAGATTTGCGCGAAAGGACTTCCGCCCCATGAACCAGGACCAAAAGACCATTTTCAGCTACAGCGGCCCCGGCCTGCTGCTGACCGTGCTGTGTCTGGCGCTGCTGGCCGCGGCGCTGCTCTGCGCCTTTTTCTCGCCCCAGGAGGCGCCCCCCGCCCCCGTCCCCTTTGACTCCATCGACGAGTCCGCGGACGGCGCCGTCTATCTGGACGTGATCGGCATCAGCGACGCCATGTACCCCAACGCCTCCGGCCGCTACTACTATCTGGTGGAGGACAGCTATCACCTCTTTGCCATCGCCTGCATGACCCAGGAGGAATACGAGTCGCTGGAGGCCCAGCGGCTGTATTGGAACAACCCCGAGTCGGCTGAGGAGGCCGCCCATCTGACCGGCGTCAGTCTGCCCATCCCCGAGAGCGTGCGGGACAGCGTCGTCACCCTGTTTGAAATGGACGCCGAGTCCTTTGACAACAATTTCGGCACCCGCTGCTTCTTCACCCGCGCCCCCGAAACCGGCGGCGGCCGCAGCGCGGTGTGGACCGTGTTCGCCGTGCTGTTCCTGCTGGGCTTCCTGGGCACGCTGCTGCTGTGGCTGTACCGCTTCTTTGGCGCCTGGTCCGCCGTGTCCCGGCTGGAGGAGGACGGCCGTCTGGCCCAGGCCGTGGACGAGCTTCTGGGGCCGCAGACCGCGCTGGTGCGCGGTGATCGGCTGCGTCTGGGCGAGGGCTTTGCTTTCGGCTGGCGCTGCGGTCTGGCCGCCGCCTGGGAGGACGTGATCTGGTGCTACGGCCGCTCCGTCAAGCTCTTTGGCCAGACGCTGGCGCTGATGCTGGTCATCGCCACAGCCGACGGCAAGTCTCACGCCCTGTTCTTCTCGCCCGGTGAGCGCAAGGCCCTGCGGCTGGTGGCGCAGGAGCTGAGCGAGCACAACCAGGCCATGCTCCTGGGCAACAGCGCGGCCAACCGCGCCGCCTGGAAAAAGGCCTGCCGATAAGAAAGAACCGAAAACTCCCTGCGGCGTATTGCCGCAGGGAGTTTTCGATATTACCGATTACTTCCGTCCGGGAGATCGTGCGGATGGCATGCCCCGCCAGCTGCCGCGCAGGTAGTAGAGCAGGAACAGGGCAAAGAGCAGCATGTTGTGGCCGATCATGCAGCCCCAGGCGGAGACGAGGCCCAGCCCCAACAGGCGCGTGCAGACAAAGGTGCCCACGATGCGCACGCCCCACATACCCGCCAGATTGAAGGCAAAGGGCGCCGTGGTCCTGCCCGCCCCCTGGAGCATGCCCTCGATGACGATGGACACGCCGTAAAAGGGCTCGGAGAGGGCCACCATGCGCAGCACCGTGCTGCCCAGAGCCACCACGGTCTCGTCCCGGCTGAACAGGCGCACCATCGGCGGGGCAAAGGCAAAGAGCAGCGCGCCGGACAGCAGCATCATGCCGATCTCACACAGGAAGATCAGCCGGGCGGTGTCCCGCCGCCGCCCCTC
>ONSQ01000106.1 GCA_900320465.1 uncultured Eubacteriales bacterium | reverse complement strand
GAACTGCTCGCCGGTGAGATAGCCGTGATGCTTGCACACGGAGTAGGTCGGGGACATCGTGTAGTACGGCAGCTTGTAGTTCTCGGCGATCTTGCGCACCAGGTTGGCCGCGGCCTCCCAGCTGGGCAGCTTCTCGCCCAGGAAGGCGTGGAACACGGTGCCGGAGGTGTAGAGCGTCTGCAGCTCGTCCTGGATGTCCAGCGCCGCGAAGATGTCCTCGGTGAAGCTGACAGGCAGGTGAGAGGAGTTGGTGTAGTAGGGGGTGCCGCCCGGCGGGGTGCCGCCCGGCTCCGCGGCGGTGATGATGTCGGGGAACATCTCGACGTCATGCTTGGCCAGACGGTAGCTGGTGGACTCGGCCGGGGTGGCCTCCAGGTTGTACAGGTCGCCGTACTGCTCCTGGTAGTCGCTCAGACGCTCGCGCATGTGGTTGAGGACGTTCTTGGTGAACTCCTGGCACTCGGGATGGGTCATATCCTTGCGGATCCACTTGGCGTTCAGGCCCGCCTCGTTCATGCCGACGAGACCGATGGTGGAGAAGTGGTTGGCAAAGGTGCCCAGGTAGTGCTTGGTGTAGGGATACAGACCCTCGTTGAGGAGCTTGGTGATGACGTCGCGCTTGACCTTCAGGCTGCGGGCGGAGATGTCCATCATCTTGTCCAGACGCTTGTAGAAGTCGGCCTCGTCCGCGGCCAGGTAGGCGATGCGCGGCATGTTGATCGTCACGACGCCGATGGAGCCGGTGGACTCGCCGGAGCCGAAGTAGCCGCCGGACTTCTTGCGCAGCTCTCTGAGGTCCAGACGCAGACGGCAGCACATCGAGCGCACGTCAGAGGGCTCCATATCGGAGTTGATGTAGTTGGAGAAGTAGGGGGTGCCGTACTTGGCGGTCATCTCGAAGAGGAGCTTGTTGTTCTCGGTGGGAGACCAGTCAAAGTCGCGGGTGATGGAATAGGTGGGGATCGGGTACTGGAAGCCGCGGCCGTTGGCGTCGCCCTCGATCATGATGTCGATGAAGGCCTTGTTGACCATGTCCATCTCGGGCTTGCAGTCGCCGTAGGTGAAGTCCATCTCCTTGCCGCCGACGATGGCGGGCATGTCCTTCAGGTCAGCCGGGACCGTCCAGTCCAGCGTGATGTTGCTAAACGGCGCCTGGGTGCCCCAGCGGGACGGGGTGTTCACGCCGAAGACGAAGGACTGGATGCACTGCTTGACTTCCTTGTAGCTGAGATTGTCGATCTTGACAAAGGGAGCCAGGTATGTATCAAAGGAGGAGAAGGCCTGGGCGCCAGCCCACTCGTTCTGCATGATGCCCAGGAAGTTGACCATCTGGTTGCAGAGGGTGGACAGGTGGCTGGCCGGGGAGGAGTTGATCTTGCCGGGGATGCCGAGGCCTTCCTTGATCAGCTGCTTCAGACTCCAGCCCGCGCAGTAGCCGGTCAGCATGCTCAGGTCGTGCAGGTGGATGTCGCAGTTGCGGTGGGCGTTAGCGATCTCCTCGTCATAGACCTCGCTGAGCCAGTAGTTGGCGGTGATGGCGCCGGAGTTGGACAGGATCAGACCGCCCACGGAGTAGGTGACGGTGGAGTTTTCCTTCACGCGCCAGTCTTCCACGTGCAGATACTTGTTGACCGTCTCCTTGTAATCCAGGTAGGTGGACTTCATGTTGCGCAGTTTCTCGCGCTGCTTGCGGTAGAGGATGTAGGCCTTGGCCACATTCTCGTAGCCGCCGCGGGAGAGGACGGCCTCCACGCTGTCCTGGATATCCTCAACGGCGACCTTGCCGTCCTTGATCTTCGGCAGGAAGTCCGCGCTGACCTTCAGCGCCAGAAAATCGATGACGCTGTCGTTATACTCGGTCTTGGTCGCATCAAAAGCCTTCTTGATGGCGTCCGCGATCTTGTTGATGTTAAATTCGACGACCTTGCCGTCTCTCTTTACTACTTCGTACATATCCTGTATCCTCCTCTTTTGCTCTCTTTTTCAGCAGCCCCGCACTTCCACCGCGGGGATGATCGGGCGCACGGCGTCGGCCAGTGCGCGCATTTCCGTTTCGTTGTAGGCACCCAGACCCTGCAGGGCGATGATGTCGCCGCTGTCCTTGAACTGCTGCAGATAGTACTCCTTCGCGCCCTCGATCCACTTCGCCGCCTCGACCAGGCTTTCGGCGGTGTGCAGGCCCCGGACCACCGTGGTGCGGAACTCATACTCCACCTTGCCGCTCAGCAGGAAATCCTTCGAGCGCTCCACGTTCTTCAGATCGTAGGGCTCGATCCCGACGGTTTTGCCGTAGAGGGCGGGGGCGTTTTTGATGTCCATGGCCACCCGGTCCACCAGTCCGGCCTCCACCAGCTCGATCAGCCGGTCGGGGAAGGAGCCGTTGGTGTCCAGCTTGACGCGGAAGCCCAGCGCCCGGACCTTTTCGAGGAAGGCGCCGATGTCCCGGTGCAGCAGCGGTTCGCCGCCCGTGACGGCCACGCCGTCCAGAATACCGACCCGTTTTTTCAGGAAGCTCAGCACTTCCTCCTCCGTCGAGTCGCAGCCCAGACGCTCCGGCAGCACCAGCGGGGCGTTGTGACAGAAGGGGCAGCGAAAGTTACATCCGGGTGTGAAAACCGTACAGGCCACATGTCCCGGATAGTCGAGCAGCGTTAACTTTTGAAGTCCTGCGATCTGCATTTCTTTCTCCCTGGGTGAATTCGCTTTCGGGTGCTATGATACGACTTTCCCCTGCCAGTGTCAAGCCCAAAATACAAGATATTGAAAGTTTTACCGGATTGTTACCGTTATGACCACAAAATATAGTGTCAGGCGGTTAACTCGTAACCGCCTGACACCGAGGGCTATTGTACCGCAGGACGCGCTGAAAAGCAAGAGGGCATATTACATAAATATAGTGGGCTCAACCCGGCGGAAACTACAAGATATGGAGAGAGCGTTCTCTGCCGCCGCCTCCGGGAGCCGCTTGTTGGTCTGCGCTTTCGCCGGGTATTGTCCGGCGCGGTATTGCCCCGCCTCGCGCGTCCCGGGCCACACGATGTAGGGGCGGCCGTCAGCCGCCCGTTTCCCATCAGGCCTCGTCCGTGATGGCGTCGCTGCGGAACAGCAGCGAGACGCACCACAGCGCCGCAAGACCGACCAGCGTATAGACCACGCGGCTGACCGTGGCGGTCTGGCCGCCGAAGAGCCAGGCCACGATATCAAAGCGAAACAGGCCCACGCTGCCCCAGTTCACGCCGCCGACGATCAGCAGCGCCAGGGCGATCCGATCCATGAGCATACAACCTCTCCTCTCGATGTGGATTCTCTGGAAGTATGCCCGGTACGCGGGGAAAAAATACCTTCGGCAAAAGCGGTGCGCGTTCGACAAAACTAGTGCCCGTTCGCTCTTTACAAATCCGCCGCAAGAGAGTATCTTAGCCTTGTCCAATGGATTTCCCCCTGTGGGGAATCCGGCTCATATCTTTATCCCACAACCCTGTCTGGCGGATCGGTGCTTGTCCGGTCCGCCCTTTTTATGCGTCAGAAGCTGGATAACATGCATTCCCTTTCCTTCCGGCAGGCGGGGTCTTGCGTCACTCTGCACAGCAAAAGCGTCGGAAAACCGGCAAAAGTGCACAAATACGCCAAACTTTTTGCCATGTGTCCATGCGCTGTTGACAGGGAGAAAAAGTGAATTATAATGAATACAACTGAACAAAGTATGATAGAGGCGCGGAAATCATCAGTAGCACCCCCACGGCGGCGGAAACCGCCGGTGCGAAAGGGCTTTCCGCCGAAGGGTATCCGCTTTTCCGGACGGATATGCCTGGGCCGACGGACAACATCCGGCGGACTGTCGTCCCCTCGCGGGGCGGAGAGCTGTCAGACATCTGCCGTACAAGGCGCGCTTGTCATGAACAGTATCTGCTCTGTTCATGACATTCTTTTTTTAGGAGGCACCTGATATGTACGGTACCATCTGGGCGCTGCTGCCCCCCATCATCGCAATCGCGCTGGCGCTGATCACGAAGGAAGTTTATTCCTCGCTCTTTCTCGGCATCGTTGTCGGCGGCCTGCTGGTCGCCAACTTCTCCCCCATCGGCACGCTGGACACGATCATCAACGACGGCCTGATCTCCGGCGTGGCCGACGCCTGGAACGTGGGCATCTTCCTGTTTCTGATCCTGCTGGGGATCATCGTCGCGCTCTTAAACAGCGCCGGCGGCTCGGCCGCCTTCGGCCGCTGGGCCCAGACGCATGTGAAGAGCCGCGTCGGCGCCATGCTCGCCACGATCCTGCTGGGCGTGCTGATCTTCGTGGACGACTACTTCAACTGTCTGACCGTGGGCGGCGTCATGCGCCCCGTCACCGACGGCCACCACATCTCCCGGGCAAAGCTGGCCTACATCATCGACGCCACCGCGGCGCCGATCTGCATGATCGCCCCCATCTCCTCCTGGGCCGCGGCCGTGTCCGGCATCGTGGACGAGGGCGTGATGAGCGGCACCGAGCTGTTCGTGCGCGCGATCCCCTGGAACTTCTACAGTCTGCTGACCATCGTGTTCCTGCTGGGTCTGACGCTGATGAAGTTCGACTACGGCCCCATGCGCGGCCACGAGCAAAACGCCCTGGAGCTGGGCGATCTCTTCTCCGGCGGCTCGGCCGCCTCTGACGCCGAGGAAGTGGCGACGAACCCCCGCAGCCGCGTGATCGATCTGCTGCTGCCGGTGGTGGTGCTGATCGTCTGCTGCGTGCTGGGCATGCTGTACGTGGGCGGCTTCTTCGAGGGCGTCCCCTTTGCCGAGGCCTTCGCCGCCACCGACGCCTCCGTGGGTCTGCCCTGGGGCTCGATGATCGCGCTGCTGTCTGCCGCCGGCTGCTGAGCTTCAAGCAGGCCATGGGCTGCATCACCAAGGGCTTTATCGCCATGGTCCCGGCGCTGCTGATCCTGACCTTTGCCGTGACGCTGAAGAACATCACCGGCATGCTGGGCGCGGCGGACTATGTGTACAGCGTGATGGACAGCGCCTCGGCGGGGCTGTACAACCTGCTGCCCGCCATCATCTTCCTGGTGGCCTGCGGCCTGGCCTTCTCCACCGGCACCTCCTGGGGCACCTTCGGCATCCTGCTGCCCATCGTCACCAAGGTCTTCCCCGCGGACAGCACGCTGCTGATCATCGGCGTGTCCGCGTGCCTGGCCGGGGCGGTCATGGGCGACCACTGCTCGCCCATCTCCGACACCTCGATCATGGCCTCGGCGGGCGCCCAATGCGACCACATCGCCCACGTCTCCACCCAGCTGCCCTATGTGCTGACCGTGGCCGGCGTGAGCTTCGTGAGCTACCTGATCGCGGGCTTTGTCCAGAACGTCGTCATCTGCCTCGTCATCGGCATCCTGCTGACGCTGGGAACGCTGTTTGTCCTCCGCCGTGCCAGCGCGCGTGCCTAGGTTTTAGTTTCTAGTTTCTAGTTTCCAGTTTCTAGATGTGAAAAGCCGGAGGACAGCTGTCCTCCGGCTTGTTTAAAGCAGCCGTGTCATTCTGAGGAACGAAGTGACGAAGAATCTTATCTTTTCCAGAGAAAAAAAGAGAGGCCCGTGGGCCTCTCTTTTTTTGTTCTGTTTGCCGAACGCTTACTTCTCGAACTGGGCGATCAGATTGTCGGTATCCGGGGTGACGGTGTAGTGGATCATGCTGCCGTCGGGGCCGCGGAACTCGTCGCGGGAGACGAACTGCTCGCCGTCCCAGACATAGTAGGTGTCGTCGATCAGAACGCGGCGGATGCTCAGGATCCAGCCGGTGCGCAGGTGGGCGCCGTTGCTGACGTAGTACACGTCCGCCATGCGCTTCTCGTTGAAGCGGACCACCAGATCGTTCTTGCCGTCGTCGCCGCGATGGACGACCCAGACGGTACCCTCGATCTCGGGGACGGAGTCAACCAGATCGGTGTTGTCGGAGGTGCAGCCCGCGCAGATCCAGCCCACGCGCTTATCGGGGGTCTTGATCAGGTAAAAGTCGTTCCGGCGGGCAAGCAGGGTCAGCTCCATGCCCTCAAGGGCGGTATCGAACTTCTCGGAATCCAGCGAGGGAGCGCGGAACAGGAAGGCCGCCACGCCGCCGGAGGTGCAGACGTAGCCGGTGCCATACTCGCTCAGCCAGTCCTCGTCGGCGGGCACGTAGATGTCGCCGTAACCGCGCATGTCGGCGCGGCTGGGGCCGCCATCGGCCATCGCGGCCGGGGCGAAGAGCACCGCCAGCATCAGAACGGCAAGCAGCAGAGATACCAGTTTTTTCATAACAAATTTCCTCTTTTCATCCTTCTTATCGTCCCTCCCGCGGGAGAAACGTCTTGGTTTCATACGGACTTACAGAGTCATTATAGCACGCCGCGCCGCCGCGGGCAAGGGAAAAGCGAAATTTAAGAGCCTTAAGAAGCCCGCTCCCGCCTTTCCCTGATTTTCCATGAATTTGCCCTTCTTTCTGTCTTGCAATTTGCCCTGCGCCGCAGTATAATGCGCAGGTTGATTGAAAAGAGAGAAGGTCTTTTGTTATGAGCGAACTGTTGAACATCTCCGTGGCCATGTTTGCCGGTCTGATGCTGACGCGTCTGGGCAACAAATTCCGTCTGCCGGACGTGACGGCCTATCTGGTGGCGGGCGTGCTGATCGGCCCCAGCCTGTTCGGGGCGCTGAATCTGCTGGGCATCGGCTTCCACAGCTATGAGGAGCTGGAGAGTCTGGGTGCCATTTCCGACATGGCTCTCGGCTTCATCGCGTTTTCCATCGGCAACGAGTTCCGTCTGTCCCAGCTGCGGGAGACGGGGCGTCAGGCGCTGGTGATCGGTGTGCTGCAGGCCGTGGTGACCGCGCTGTTGGTGGACGCGGCGCTGCTGGGCGTGCACTTCCTGTTCCCCCAGGCGCTGAGCGTGGCGGCGGCCATCACCCTGGGCGCCATCGCGGCTGCCACGGCCCCGGCGGCCACGCTGATGGTGGTGCGCCAGTACAAGGCCAAGGGCAAGCTGACCGATCTGCTTTTGCCCATTGTGGCGTTGGATGACGCGGTGGGTCTGGTGCTGTTCGCGGTGTCCTTCGGCGTGGCGCGGGCTCTGGGCAGCGGCGTGGTGGACGTATACACGATCCTGGTCAATCCGCTGCTGGAGATCCTCTGCTCGCTGACGCTGGGCGCGCTGGCGGGGCTGGTGCTCTCGAAGCTGGAGCCCATCTTCCACTCCAACCGCAACCGCGTGGCCATGAGCATTTCCTTTGTATTTCTGACGGTAGCGCTGTCCAAGCTGAAGCTCTCGGCAGGCTCGGCCACCATCGGCTTTTCGCCGCTGCTGGTGTGCATGATGCTGGGCAGCGTGTTCTGCAATCTCTGCCCGCTGTCGGACGAGATCATGCACAACGCCGACCGCTGGAGCGCGCCGCTGCTGGTGCTGTTCTTCGTCATCTCCGGCGCCGAGCTGGAGCTGGGCGTGTTCGCGAAGGCCTCCAGCGTGCTGATCGGTCTGGTGTACATCGTCTCCCGCTCCTGCGGCAAGTATCTGGGCGCGCGGGAGTCGGCGCGGCTGGTGGGCTGTGACAAAAAGGTCGTGGACTATCTGGGCATCACGCTGCTGCCCCAGGCGGGCGTGGCGCTGGGCATGTGCGTCACCGCGGCCCAGCTGCCCGGCGACGGGCCGCTGATCCGCAACATCGTGCTCTTCGCCGTGCTGATCTACGAGATCTTCGGTCCGGTGGCCACCAAGTGGGCGCTGACGAAGGCCGGCGACATCCAGCCCAAGAGCGAAGAGGTCCTGCACCGCCGCGAGCGCAAGCTCGCCGCCGCGCAGAAGTAGTTTTTAGTTTTCGATTTTAGATCGTAAAAGCCGGAGGACGCTTGTCCTCCGGCTTTTATATTATGGGGCCGGGCTCGGCGCGGGCTCCTTCTGATCCCAGAAGTAGCAGGCGCTCAGCTTTCCGTTGGTTCCATAAGGGTTTTCATAGAACCAATTTCCGCCTCCCTGGACCACAAAAGAAAGATAGCAATTGCCTTTTTCCCTGTCGATGCTGATCCTGCGCAGCCGTTGGGTATCCGTCCCGCGCTCATCCCGGAAAGCATAGTCCAGGCCGCCGCCCGTCTGCGCAAGCAGTTCCCGGAGCCGCGGTGAAAACACCGGGCTGTAAGCGGGCGTGGCCGGCACGGTCGTATAATACTTGCCGTCGGACGCGGGAACGGTCGCCAGCAGCTCCTTGAGTTCTTCCGCGGAATACGCCTGCTCAAAGCGGATATCTCCCGGCTGAAGCTCGATCTCGCAGTGATCGTCTGTCGCCGTGACAAACAGTCCGTCCACGACCTCGATCCAGCTCGGCGTATACAGCCGCGCCCCCTGCTCGTCCATGATAAGCTCCGCGAGAAAGTCGCTTCCCGCAAACCGGGGCGGATAGTCTTCCCGGCGGTAAACGACGGCCGAAATCCACAGGGAGGGAAAAGTCAGCTTCGACCGTTTTCCGAAACACGTCCAGCCGCGCCTCATATTCCGCGCGGCCGCCTTCCGTCGTGAACAGCACGGGCCTCATGCCCCAGAAATCCGGCGACGGCCGCTCCTCCCGACAGAACGCGGCGGCGTCTCCGTCATAACGGGCGTGAAAGAAGCTGCCCTCCAGACGAAGGAGAAGCTCATCGGTCACGCCGAAGCGGCAGGCCTCGGTCTCCCATTTGCACGGTTCAAGCTGCTCCCGCAGCGGCTCCAGCAGTTGCGTGCGGATCGCGGCATTGATCTCCTCCGCCTGCCGGTCGTCGAGAAAGCGATCCTCGTCCGCGTTGTACCAGACGCGAAAGTCCCGCTCGCCGTCCGAAAACAGGAAAAGCCAGTCCTTTTCTTTGCGGGGGATCCCGCGCCGCGGATACTGAACCAGATGCACACTGCGCTCCGTCCGGAAGCCCTCGCCGTATTTCTCGTTCACATAGTCCTGTGCCCGTTCGCGGAGCGCCGCCTCCCTGCTCGACTCCCGGCAGCCCCCGAGCAGGAGGCAGAGGGCGGAGAGCAGAAGGACCATGACCGTTTTCTTTTTCATGTCTTCACACTTTCTTTCGGCCTGTCCGGCACAGCAGCGCAAGCAGCAACCGCGCACAGGGCCGGGCCGACGGCGCACAGCAGCGTGCTTCCCGTGCTCAAAAACGCACCGGCAGCTCCCTCGCCCTCCGTCAGCTTCTGGGAAAACAAAAAGCCCTCGTTGAACATGTCGAAGAGCGTGACCCCCACATGGATCACGCCCGGTCCCGCCAGAACCGCGGCACCCGCCAGCAAAAGCAGCGTCCACGCGGCCCTGCGGCCACGGTCTCTCCCTCCCCGCAAAGCCGCGGCGTACAGCAGCAGGCAGAGGCACAGCATCAGCAGCAGCTTGAAGACAAGCAGCGCGCCGAGGAGCAGCAGGCTCCCCCACAGGGGGACGTGGTCGGCCGCCATCAGCTGAAAATAGCGGACAAAGCCGGGGACCTCGTCGATGCCTGTCAATCTGCACGCCAGGAGCCCCGCCGTCCAGATCGCGTGCTCCGCGATCAGCAGCCAGATAAGGGCGGGAACGATGCTCTGTAATGCTTCCTCCCTGGGCGAAAGGCGGCTGGGAAGCCGCTGCCGCTGTGCAAAGCGCCGGGCGATCAGCACGATCACCCAGACGGCGGCGGCAGCCAGAAAGAAAATCAGCATCAGGAACAGGAACAGCAGCGCACCAACCATCAAATCGTCCGGATTGCGGCTGTCTCCCGTCGGGTCCGTCGAGAAAAACAGTGTGGCTTTTATCACCACCGCCAAAAGTTTGGCGAGCAGACCCATTGGCCAGGCCAGCAGCTCGCCCGCCGTATAAAGAGCCGGGTAAAATGACAGCAAAGACTGATCCGGATCGCCGGAAGAGACGAGCGCAAGGCCCGCCATTGTGCCGTCGGCAAGGAGCGCCGCGGCCGCCACGGCCAGCAGCGCCCAGCGCATCGACCGCCAGAGGGTTTTAAACTCTTCGCGCACAAGCCACGCCTCCTGTCTCTGCTGTTGATGGCGCCAGTATATCACAGCGAAGAGAGCGCAGCAAGCGCGGGGAAGTAGATTCTAGTTTCTAGATTCTAGTTTCTAGATTTTAGTTTTTAGTTTTTAGATCATAAAAGCCGGAGGGCGCTTGTCCTCCGGCTTTCGTATTGTTGAATGTTTTCAGTTTCTTCGTCACTTCGTTCCTCAGAATGACAAGATGGGGCTGGCTGTAAAACACATACCTTGGCTCCTCCTTGCAGGGGAGGGGCTTTCCCCTCCCGCATAAGGCCTTCCCCTCTGGGGAAGGGGGACCGCGTCAGCGGTGGATGATGGCCTTTTATACCTTTCCCGCGCACGGGGACGGCAAAAAGAGGGATTCATTTAGTTAAGGATACAAATAACCGAAACTCACGCTTACGATACTTCCAAATATGATTTTGGAGGTATAACCCATGAAAACGCTGAAATC
>ONSQ01000133.1 GCA_900320465.1 uncultured Eubacteriales bacterium | reverse complement strand
GGAGGCGGACGTGGCCGATGTGGATTTCATGGGCTTTGCCTACCGCCATGTGGCGGTGAACCCCGCCTTCCAGGAGCTGCGGCTCTGGCAGACGCTCTCCAACTTCGGCGGGCTGGATTACTATGTGATGGGCAGGCTCTACGACAAGGAAGACAAGAGCGCTTATCCCCGGGTACAGAAAGTGTTCCGCTACTCCGCAGCGCACGAAGACGTCTGCTGCGGTGTGAGTTCCAAAGCCGATACGCTGCTGGTACGGGAGACCTACGTGATCCCCAATCCCGAGGAGCGGGGCTGGATCCGGGCGCTGACCGAGAGCCACATCCTCTTTGACGAGACCCTCTCCGGCGGACTTGCGAAGATCGACCTGGGTAAATACAAGACGATCATCCTCCCCGAAAAGCAGCGCCTTGCCCCGGCTGCGTTGGAAAGGCTGATGATCTGGGTGCAGCAGGGCGGCACGCTGCTGGCAAGCGGCGCACTCCCACAGCTGTCCTGTTTCGGCGTGAAAGAAGGCGGCAAGTGCAACGCTCAGGCGCTGGGCGCGATGCTACGTGTGGGCGATGCCGACCGGAGCCTTTTCATGGTGGGCAAGAGCTACTGGGAGAGGGACTATGAGGAAGGCGTTGAGAAGATCGGCGTGCTGCTAAAGCCCGAGCGCTTCGGCCCGCCGGAGCTGTGCTACCCGACGGAGGCGCCCACGGATTTATCCGGCCACGAACTACTATACGGACGGCTTTGACAACTGGCTCATATTCCTGCAGTATGTTCTGACAAGGCTCTGCCCCTGCCGCCCGGTTTCCGAACACCTGCACCCGACGGTGGAGGTCACCCACGGCCGCAAGGAGGACTTTGAGGTCGTCCACTTCGTTAACGGCAGCGGCCATTTCGGCAACAGCTTTTTCGATCCGGCATTACTCACGGACCAGAGCATCACGATCCCTTGGGACAAGGGGACTGCCTGCTGCGAAAATCTGGACGAGCCCGGCAATGTCCGCTGGGCGCTGGAAAATCAAAAGCTGACCATTACGATCCCCAAACTGGGCGCACACGCCTGCGTCGTCATCAAGGAGGAAAAGTAAATGACTGTACCTGAAAAAGTGGCGGCGGCCAACGCAAAGGTCATCGAGATCATGACCAAGGGCCGCCCGGTCTGGACAGACGTCCTGCCCGCGCTGGAAGCGGTGCCCGGCATGGAGCCGAATCTCATTCTGGTTCCCGGCCCGCCCATCGAGCCGAAAGATTTGCCCATCCCGCTGAAAACCGCGGTCTGCGGCGCGGCCTGCCACGACGGCCTGGCCAAGAATGTGGACGAGGCCTGGGAGATGGTGCTGCGCGGGGAGATCAGGATCGCCCCTTCCCAGGACTACAACTGCGGCAACGCGGCCTCCAGCGTCATGTCCGCCAGCATGCCGGTATTCGTCGTAGAAGATAAGACCAATGGCGGCAAGGGCTTCTGCGTGCCCCATCCCGGCTCCAATCCCCGTGTGCTCCGCTGGGGCATCTACGGCGAGGATGTGGAGGAAAACCTGCGCTTTATCCGCGGCGATTACGCGGCGGTGCTGGGGGAGGCCGTCAGGAACTCCGGCGGCATCGATCTGATCCGCGTGCTGTCCAAAACGGCAGGCATGGGCGACGAAAACCACAACCGGCAGCCCGCGGCCTCCATGGCGCTGGCTCTGGAACTGGTGCCCTGGCTGCTGGACGTGGATCATCCGGCCCGGGATAAGGTCATCAAGGAGATCGCGGCCAACGACCGCTTCTTCCTGCATGTGATGATGGCGGGTGTGGAGGCGATCATGGCCTCCGCCAAGCAGGTGCCCTACTCCACCGTCATGGCGGGCATGGGCGGCAACGGCATCGAGTTCGGCATCCAGGTGGCCGGAACCGGCAACAAGTGGTACACCACCAAGGCGCCGCTCATTTCCGGTATTTTCCTCAAGCCCACCACCACGGAGGCGGATCTCCTGGGCTATCTGGGCGACAGCTGCGTCACCGAGGTCTGGGGCCTCGGCGGCATGAGCGCCATCGCGGGCCCCGCCTATCTGCGTATGACCGGCGGCACCTTCAAGGACGCCAAGGAGCGCACGGAAAAGGCCCGCCAGGTGTCTCTGGGCGAGCATAGCTTCGCCCCCATCCCCTGGGACGATTACCGCGGCTTCCCCGTGGGCGTGGATATCCGCAAGGTGGTCGGGCTCAACATCCTGCCCATCAGCCACGGCGGCAGCGCCCTGAAAATCGGCGGTCAGGCTGGCGCGGGCGCGGCAGAGCTGCCGGTGGAGGTATTTAAAAAAGCCGTCGTCGGCATGGTCGAGGACGTGAAAAGACGGGAGGGCGAAGCGGAATGATCTTTACGAAAATCGAGCGGGATCGGTACATCGACTCTCTGGAGACTCTGTCCGAGACCGCGATCTTAAACGAGCAGCCCGGCATCGAGACCGGCTATGTGGGCATGGCCACCCAGGTGTTCAAGGAGGTCATCGAGGAGATCGGCCTAAGTACCCCGGAGATCGCCGCCTGCACCGAGGCGGACTATGTGCTGGTGGCCTCCGCCGAGAGCGAAGAGGCGTTTGAAAAGGCCGTCGAGACTGTTTGGGCCGAGAGCGCTCCCACGGACGACACGGAAAAGCCGGAGAGTTATTTGAGCTCCGCTGCCGCCAAGGAGGCCGAACCGAGAGCCAATCTCTGCCAGATCTCCGTGCCCGGCGAGTACGCCCTGGAAGAAGTCAAAAAGGCGCTCAACGCCGGGATGCACTGCTGTGTGTTTTCCAACAACGTGCCGCTGGAGCAGGAGCGGGAGATGAAGGAGCTGGCCCGGGAAAAGGGACTTCTCTGCATGGGGCCGGACTGCGGCGTGGCCAACATCAACGGCGCGGCCCTGGTACTCTCCAGTATCAACAACCGCGGCCCCTTCGGTATCGTGGGCGCTTCCGGCACCGGCATCCAGCACGTAGCGGCCATCCTCCACGAGGCTGGCAGCGGCGTCAGCCAGACCATCGGCACAGGCGGCAACGACCTGAAGGAGCCGGTGGGCGGCATCACCATGCTCATGGGCATCGATGCCCTGGAGGCCGACCCCGAGACCAAATATATCATCCTCATTTCCCGCAAGCCTGCGGACAGCGTTCTGAACAAGCTCCTCTCCCGCATCCGCCAGATGCGCAAGCCCCGGGTCGTGTTCTTCATGGGCTGCGACAGGCAGACCATTGAGGAGACGGGCTCCGTCTGGGCCGGGAATCTGGACGACTGCGCCCTGCGGGCCTTGGAACTCGTCCATAACGATTACTCTCTCGGCAGTCTTGAGGAGCTCAAAGAGATCGCCGGAGAGGCCGTGAAGGGCATGGCGCCCGAGCAGAAATACGTGCGCGGGGCTTACACCGGCGGCACCTATCTGGACGAGGGCATGCGC
>ONSQ01000134.1 GCA_900320465.1 uncultured Eubacteriales bacterium | reverse complement strand
TGGTACGAGTGTAGATAACGGATTTGATTGATTGGCAGCGAACAGGTATCATTGGTTGCCTTAAACATTGTTACGATCTATAAGCCATAAGTATAGTACTTGTATTTGAGATTTCCGTGCCTTTCATGGATCAGTATTGAGCTTTTACCTTTCAGAAACCCCATGAAACTGGAAACCGACAGTTTTGGAGGAATCTCCACTAGCATGTGGAGGTGGTCTGGACACACTTCTGCCTCCGCAATCTTCACACCCTTCCACTCGCACAGTTCTCTAAGAATTTTCCCTATCATGCATCAGCGGCTTTTACCTTAGATGTATATGGCCACGTCAATGACAGGATGCAAAGAGAAAGCTCGGATCGTATGGAGCAATATATAAAGAGCCTGGCAGCAAACGGATAAATCACTCTAATAAAATTCCACAGATTCCAATGACTACATAGGTTTGGGGCTATCTTGGGGTGGAAAACAACTTTTCGCAAAGAACGAGAAACAATCAAGAAGCCTGCAAACCATTGATATTACAACAAAAATCGCCTGTCTTTCCGAAGAAAAACAGACGATTTTGCGCTCACGCTTTCTTTGGCGCGAAGGCATTCACAGCCCAGCAAAGAAGCGCGGTGATGACCATGTCCGGCAGGGTGTTGCCCACCGGGAGATCCACCCGCATCAGCAGCCGGTAGAGCACGAAGCCGATCACCCAGAGGATCAGATTACGCAGGCTCACGACCTTCTCCGTGTCGTCCCGGTGCAGGAAGAAGAAGTCCGCAATCTGGATGGCCACCATGGGCGCGAAGACCGAGCCGATCAGATAGAGGAAGTCCGTGATGTCGTCCATGGGGAAGACGATGGCCCCGACGGTGCCCAGAACCGCAGCCGCCACGGCGATCCACTTGCCGGAGGCCTTCGGGAACACCGTCTCGGCAGAAATGCCCGCGCTGTAGGCGTCCAGGAACGTGGTCGTGACCGTGGAAAAGACGATGATCAGAAGTCCCGCGACACCGAGGCCTGCCCGCACCATCACCAGAGCGATATCATATTCGCCGGTGAAGATCGCCGCGCCCATGCCGATCAGATACATCCAGCAGCTCACGAGGCCGTAGACCACAGCGCTCACGGCGGCGGCCTTTTTCGGCTCCTTCGCCTCTCTGGTATAATCGCTGATCAGCGGCAGCCAGCTCAGTGGCATGGCCACCGAGAGCTCCACCGCCGCGCCGAAGCTCATGCTCTCTCCGGAGGGCACTGCGCCGCCGCGGAACACCACCACGCTCAGCACGATGGTCAGCAGAAACAGCGCCGCCATGCTCACGGTGTTCACCTTGCCGAGGTTCTGGATGCCGATCAGGATCCAGAGGATAATCAGCGCCCCGATCACCAGGCACCAGACCCAGCGGCCCACACCGAAGATGGTGTCGGCGGCCAGAGCCCCGTCGTAGATCATAATGCCCGTCCAGCCCACCAGCTGGAGAATGTTCAGCACCGCGAAGAGCAGCGCGCCCTTCTGGCCGAAAGAGAGCTTCGCGGTTTCCATGGCGCTGCGCCGAAGGACGCCGCCCATATGGCCCGCCAGATACAGCAGCACGCAGCCGATCAGATGTCCCAGCAGGATCGCCGCGACGCCCTTTCCGAAGCCCAGCGGCGCCAGATAGGTGCCTGTGACGATCTCCGCGATGGAGACGCCGGCGCCGAACCAGATCAAGCCGTTTTCAAACAAAGAGGTGCGTTTTTCCATGTCACTGCGCCTCCTTTGCAAACTCGCCCCGGAGGTCGAAGGCATGGTTCATGGGGCCGCTTCCCTGCCCCAGATCCAGCATGGCGGCCAGCGCGCCGGAGATGTATTCCTTACTGCGGCGCACAGCGTCCGGCAGTTCGAAGCCCTTTGCCAGATTGGCCGCAATGGCGCTGGAGAGGGTGCATCCGGTGCCGTGGGTATTGGGATTATCGATGCGGCGGCCCTCAAACCAGGTGAAGGTCTCGCCGTCGTAGAGCAGGTCGTTGGCGTCGTTGACCCGGTGCCCGCCCTTCAGCAGCACGGCGCAGCCGTAGGCGTCGTGGATCTGCTTTGCCGCGGCGCGCATCTCCTCCGCGTTGGTGATCGACATATCCGCGAGGATCTCCGCCTCCGGGATGTTCGGCGTCACCACGTCGGCCAGGGGCAGCAGCTCGGTTTTCAGCGTCTGCAGCGCCTCCTCCTGCAGCAGACGCGCGCCGCTGGTGGCCACCATGACGGGGTCCACCACGATGTTCTTCGCCTCGTACTGCCGGAGCTTTTGCGCAATGACTCGGATCAAAGCCGACGACGATACCATCCCGGTTTTGACCGCGTCGGGACGGATGTCCTCAAACACCGCGTCCAGCTCGTCTGCCAGAAACGCCGGGGTGGCCTCCATGACGCTGCGAACGCCTGTGGTGTTCTGCGCGGTGAGCGCGGTGACCGCGCTCATGGCGAACACGCCGTTCATGGTCATGGTTTTCAGGTCGGCCTGAATCCCGGCGCCTCCGCTGGAATCGCTTCCAGCGATGGATAATGCTGTTCTCATGCTGTTTTCTCCTTTCCTGAGACGCATTAACTTTTGTT
>ONSQ01000107.1 GCA_900320465.1 uncultured Eubacteriales bacterium | reverse complement strand
CAGGATCGGCTCCCGGTGCGCTTTGGCGTGATTCTGCACCGCCTCCATGCACCCGGAGGAAAAGAAAACCTGATCCAGCACCTTGTCCGGGCAGTTGGTGCCGACCAGCCTGCCTTCGGCGTCATAGCACCATGCGTACATTTTTCCCGCACAGGACAGCAGATCCTGCAGCACCTGCAGGCGCTCTCCCAAAGGCAGATCCATTAAGGCCATAGCGGCAACCCCCTTTTTATGATCTGATTTCAGTGTATCACAGATTCATCAAATTTCAAGACAGTTTGGCAAAAATGAGAATATACCATTTTGCCGCAGATCCGTATAATAGGCTCATCAAATGAGAAAAGGAGCTTTGCATATGAAAATCGGTTTTATCGGAATGGGTATCATGGGCAAGCCCATGGCTTTAAATCTCGTGAAAGCGGGGTATGACGTAACGGTCTCCAACCGCAATATGGCCAAGTGCGAGCCTCTTGTTGCCGCGGGCGCCAAGTCCGGCAGCTATATCGAAGTGGCCGAGAGCTGCGATGTGGTCATCACCATGCTCCCCAACGGCCCCCAGGTCAAGTCCGTCATGCTGGGCGAAAACGGCGTGGCAGCGCACATGAAAGCCGGTTCCACCTTCATCGACATGAGCTCCATCAACCCCGTCGATTCCAAGGCCCTGTGCGAAGGCGTCGCGCCTTACGGCGTCGAAATGCTGGACGCCCCGGTCTCCGGCGGCGAGCCCAAGGCCATCGACGGCACGCTTTCCATCATGGTGGGCGGCAAGCAGGACGTGTTTGACAAATACAAAGAGATGCTCTCCGCCATGGGCTCCTCCGTGGTGCGCTGCGGCGACGTAGGCGCGGGCAACACCACGAAGCTCGCCAACCAGATCATCGTGGCCTGCAACATCCAGGCGCTGGCCGAGGCTCTGACCCTGGCCCAGAAAGCGGGCGTGGATCCCAACCTGGTCTTTGATGCGATCCGCGGCGGGCTGGCCGGCTCCACTGTCATGAACGCCAAGGCTCCCATGATGATCGCGGGCAACGACAAGCCCGGCTTCAAAATCGACCTGCACATCAAGGATCTGAACAACGCTCTGGACTGCGCCCACTCTGTCGGCGCGCCCGTTCCCATGACGGCGTCCGTGCAGGAGATCCTCCAGTGGATGCACAATCACGAGGGCGGGAATAAGGATCACAGCGCCATCGCCCAGTATTATGAGTATCTCTCCGGCATTCAGATCGGAAGATAAACAAGAAGTATTACAGCCCCGGCTTTCGCCGGGGCTGTTGCGCTAAAAAGGAGTCAGCTATGAATCGTAAACTTCGCATCGACGCGGAAAAAGCCGCCTATACCGCCATCAACGCCGTGATGCCGGAGGGCGCTGTGCGCCGTGCGCTGCTGGGAAAACAGTTCCCGGGCCGCGTGTTTCTGATCGCGGCCGGCAAGGCCGCACCCCGCATGGCCCAGGCGGCTCTGTCTGTTCTCACGGTTCCGGTGACAGACGGACTTGTCATCAGCAAATACGGCCACTTTGACGAGCCGATCGGGACTTTGCGCTGCTTCGAGGCGGGGCATCCCGTCCCGGATGAAAACAGCGTCCTCGCCGGAGAGGCGGCGCTGAAGCTGACGGAGGATCTGCGGGAGGACGACACGGTGCTGTTCCTGCTCTCCGGCGGGGGCAGTGCGCTCTTTGAAAAGCCTCTGATCCCGCTCCATGAGCTGCAGAACATCACCAATCAGCTCCTGGCCTGCGGAGCGGACATCGTGGAGATCAACACCATCCGCAAACGGCTCTCCGCCCTCAAGGGCGGAAAGTTCGCGGCTCATTGCGCGCCCGCCCGGGTGGAGGCCGTGATCCTCTCAGACATTCTGGGCGATCCGCTGGACAGCATCGCCTCCGGCCCAGTGAGTTCTGACACGGCGAAGAGCACCGACGCCCTGGCCATCGCTGCAAAGTACGGCCTGCACATCAGCCCGGAGGCGGAAGCCTGCCTGCATGTAGAAACGCCCAAGGAGCTGTCCAACGTCCATGCGCAGGTAGTGGGGAGCGTCCGCGAGCTTTGCCATGCTGCGGGTGAGGCCTGCGAGCGTCTGGGCTACGAGACCGTATTTCTCACCGACCGCCTCGACTGCGAGGCGCGGGAGGCGGGACGCTTTCTAAGCGCCGTTCTCCATTCTCACGCAGCCGAAGGGAAAAAGATTGCCTTTCTTTCCGGCGGCGAGACCGTCGTCCATCTGACCGGAAAGGGCCTCCGACGGGACAGACGGCCCCACCGACGCGGCAGGCGGCTATGTGGACGGCGATACCTTTGACGAACTCAAAGGAAAAGGGATCTCTCTGCACGAGACGCTTCGGAACAACGACGCTTATCACGCGCTCCGGGCGGTGGACGGCCTGATCGTAACCGGCCCCACGGGCACCAACGTCAACGATCTGTACCTCGGCCTGATCGACGCGGAACAGGAGGAAAGAACATGGCGCTGCATGTGATGGAGGAGGCCAACCGCTGCCTGGGCTGCAAGAAGCCGCGCTGCCGGGAGGGCTGCCCGATCCATACCAACATCCCCGAGGTCATCCGGCTGCTAAAAGACGGAAAGCTCAACGACGCCGGGTGGATGCTCTTTGAAAACAATCCGCTCACCACGGTGTGCAGCATCGTCTGCGACCACGAGCACCAATGCGAGGGACACTGCGTGCGCGGCATCAAGGATACGCCGGTGCATTTTTCGGTTATTGAGAATTACATTTCCACGACCTACGCCCACCAGATGGTCAAGGGTCCTGCGCCCTCGAACGGGCGCAGGGTGGCCATCATCGGGGCTGGGCCTTCCGGACTTACTATTGCGGTGATCCTGGCCCGCTACGGCTATCAGGTCACGATCTTTGACAGCAAAGACAAAATCGGCGGCGTCATGCGCTACGGCATCCCGGATTTTCGCCTTCCCGATGCGGTGCTGGATGATTTTGCCTACCGTCACCTGGAGCTCAAAGGGATCCGCTTCCGCCCCAACACCACCATCGGCGGCGCGATCAACCTGGACGACCTGTTCCGCGACGGCTATCAGAGCATTTTTGTCGGCGCCGGACTCTGGCGGCCGAAAACGCTGCATATCAAGGGCGAGACGCTTGGGCACGTTGCCTTTGCCATCAATTATCTGGCCTCTCCCTCGGCCTTCCGCCTGGGAGAACAGGTGATCGTGATCGGCTCGGGCAACTCCGCCATGGACTGCGCCCGCACGGCAATCCGCCAGGGGGCGCGCAACGTCACCGTATTCAATCGCCGTGACAAAATCGCTGCAAGCCAGTATGAATCCAGCTATGCCAGGCTCGAGGGCGTGGAGTTCGTGATGATGAAGAACCCTGTTGAGATCCGCGACGACGGCGTTGTCTTCGCAGACAACGAATTTGATGAGGACGGAAAGCTCCGCGCCGTCCCCGGCTCGGAAAAGCTCTACCCCTGCAATCATCGCCGTGGATGAGGACGGTCACACCTCCCGTCCCGGCGTATTCGCGGCGGGCGATATCGCCCACGGCGCCCGCACGGTAGTCGAGGCGGTAGCCGCCGGCAAGCGCGTGGCAGAGAGCATGCACGCCTACATGCAATCCCTGCCCTTGCCTCAGACGAGCGACTATCCCGATGTGCCGACTGCCGAAACCATCAGCGCCTCCGCCCAGGCCGAGCAGTTGCTGTGAGAAGAAAGGAGACCAGACATGAGACAAATCATCAACTTCAACGACAACTGGACCTTCCTCAAGCCCGGCGAGACGGCTGCCCCCGTGACGCTGCCCCACACCTGGAACGCCATCGACGGACAAGACGGCGGCAACGACTACTGGCGCGGCACCGCCACCTACTCCAAGGCCTTTGCCAAACCGGAGCTGAGAGACGGCGAGCGCTGCTTTATCGAATTTGACGGCGCGGCCATGACGGCGGATGTGATCCTCAACGGCAGGCACCTGGCCCACCATGAGGGCGGCTATTCCACCTTCCGGGCCGATCTCACCGATGCGCTCGAAGACGAGAATCTGCTGGTGGTGACCGTGGACAACAGCGCCAATGACCGGGTCTATCCCCAGATGGCCGACTTCACCTTCTACGGCGGCCTCTATCGGGACGTGAAGCTGATCGTCGTCCCTGCCGAGCACTTTGAACTGCTCAAGGACGGCACACCCGGCATCAAGGTCACGCCGGAGGTACATCTGAAGGAGCGGGAAGCCTATGTCGCTGTGGAGACCTGGCCTGTCGGCGGCAATGAGGTCTGGCTGGAGATCCCGACAGAGCATGGGAAGGAATTTCGCAAGGTGGAGATCGGTAACGGACACACCTACACCAACATCATTCTGAAAAACGTCCACCTCTGGGACGGCCCGGATGATCCCTATCTCTACACGGTCACAGCAAAGCTCGTGAAAAACGGCGAAGTCGTCGACGAGATCTCCAATCGCTTCGGCTGCCGGGAATTCCATATCGACCCGGAGAAGGGCTTCTTCCTCAACGGACGCAGCTATCCTCTGCGGGGCGTGAGCCGCCACCAGGATCTCAAGGGCAAGGGCAGCGCCCTCACTTATGAAGATCACAAGGCCGATATGGCCATCATCCGGGAGCTGGGCGCCAACACCCTGCGCCTGGCCCATTACCAGCACGCCCAGGATTTCTACGACCTCTGCGACGAAAACGGCCTCATCGTCTGGGCGGAGATCCCCTATATCTCCAAGCACATGACGAACGGCAAGCAGAACGCTCTGAATCAGATGCGAGAGCTGATCACCCAGTGCTACAACCATCCCTCCGTCGTCTGTTGGGGGCTTTCCAACGAGATCACCGCCAGCGGCAGCGTGACGGAAGAACTGCTGGAGGACCACCGGGAGATAAACGAGCTCTGCCACGAACTGGACAGCACCCGCCCAACGGTCATGGCCCACGCCTTCATGCTGGAAAAGGACAGCCCGCTGATTCCGATTGCCGACATCGCCAGCTACAACCTCTACTTCGGCTGGTATCTGGGGGAGCTGGAGCAGAACGAGCAGTTTTTCGACGAGTACCACGCCATGTATCCCGATCGCGTCATCGGCTTTTCCGAATACGGAGCGGACGCCAACACGGCTTTTCACTCCTCCCGACCGGAGAAAGGCGATTATACCGAGGAGTATCAGTGCGTGTACCACGAGCACATCCTGAAGCTCATTGAGGAGCGGCCGTGGCTCTGGGCCACGCACGTCTGGAATCTCTTTGACTTCGCGGCTGACGGGCGCGACGAGGGCGGCAAGAAGGGCGAAAACCAGAAGGGTTTGGTGGAGTTTGACCATAAGACCAAAAAGGACGCCTTCTATCTCTACAAGGCCGCCTGGAGCAAGGAGCCCTTCGTCCATCTCTGCGGCAAGCGTTACAGCGACCGCGCGGAGGAAAAGACGCAGATCAGGGTCTACTCCAACTGCAAAAGCGTGACGCTCTATGTGGATGGCAGAGAGCTGGAGACCAAATCCGGCAAGACGGTCTTCACCTTCACCGTGCCCCTCACCGGAGAGCACAAGATGGAAGCCGTCAGCGGAGAGTGCCGGGACGAGAGTATTGTCCGCAGAGTCAATGCGCCGAACCCCGCCTATCTCTTCCGTAAGCAGGCGGTGATCAACTGGTTTGACGCGGCGGACTATGATCCGAGCTGCTACTCCATCAAGGACACCATGGGCGCCCTCTCTCAGAATCCCCGGACGGCCGCGATCCTGGGCCGCATGATGGAGCGTATGACGGCCTCACGCGGCGACGTGGCCAAGGCGGCCAACGACAACGCCAATCTGCAGAAGATGATGGCCGGTCTCAGCCTGGAGAGCCTCATCAAGCAGGCGGGCGACAGCGTACCGGGCGAGATGATCCGCAGTCTCAACGCCTCCCTGCAGCAGATCAAAAAGTGAGGAAAGCCCCATGGAAAAACAAGTTTTCAATCCTTTTCTCCCAAGCTGGGAGTATGTCCCGGACGGGGAACCCCGCGTGTTCGGGGATCGTCTGTATCTCTATGGCAGCCACGACGCCTTCAACGGATCGGATTTTTGCGTGAATGACTATGTCTGTTGGTCGGCACCGCTGGATGATCTCTCCGATTGGCGGTATGAGGGCGTCATCTACCGCAAAGAGCAGGATCCGCGGAACCGGGACGGCAAGATGCACATGTGTGCTCCGGACTGCGTACAAGGCCCGGACGGTAGATTTTATCTCTATTATCAGCTCCATGCGCTGACCTGCACCTGCGTGGCCGTGGCGGATACGCCCGTCGGGCCCTTCGAGTACTACGGCTGCGTGCATCACCCGGATGGGACTCCCTGGGGCGAGAAGAAGGGCGACAGCTTCGCTTTTGACCCCGGTGTACTGGTGGATGACGACGGCAAGGTCTATCTCTATGTTGGCTTCTCCCCGGAAGGCTTGTTCAAGCATGTTTTCAAGCTCCGCGGCAATAAGGTGGATGGATCTGTCTGTCTGGAGCTGGAGCAGGACATGATCACCGTAAAGGGCGGCGAGCATCCCATCGTTCCCGGCCCGGTATTGGCGAGAGGCACGGACTACGAGGGCCACGGCTTTTTCGAGGCCAGCTCCATCCGCAAGATCGGCGGGAAATACTTCTACATCTATTCCTCCATTCTCAGCCATGAGCTCTGCTACGCTGTCAGCGACAAACCCACGGAGGGCTTCCGCTATGGCGGAACCCTGGTCAGCATTGCGGACATCGGCTTGCGGGGGAACACAACGCCCCTGAACTACACCGGCAACACCCACGGCGGCATGTGTGAGGTCAACGGTCAGTGGTATATCTTCTACCACCGCCAAACGAACCGGATCAAGTGCAGCCGCCAGGCCTGCGCCGAGAAGTTGACGATCCTGCCGGACGGCTCCATCCCCCAGGTCGAGGTCACGTCCTGCGGGCTGAACGACGGCCCGCTTTCCGGAAAAGGCCAGTATGAAGCCCGCATCGCCTGCAACCTGGGCGCGGCTACCGGCATGGTCAAGAGCGACGAGGCGAAGAAAAAGGACAAAAAGAATCTCCTCCCGACCTTCACCCAGAGTGGGGAAGACCGGGAAGCCAACGGAGATCAGTATATCGCGAACCTGCAGCACGGCTCCTGGTGCGGTTTTAAGTATTTCGCCTTTGACGGAACAGAGAGTAAGCTGATCGTCACAGTGCGCGGCAGCGCGGCGGGTACGCTGAAGGTCTATACCGACTGCAATCTGCCGCCTGTGGCGTCTGTTCCGGTCAAACCGAGCGACGATTGGACGGAGTATTCCGAAAAGCTTGAGATCACCGCCGGAGAAGCGCCCTTGTACTTTGTCTATGAAGGCGGCGGGAGTTTGGACTTCTCAGTTTTTGAGATCGAATGAAGCAATTATTTTCCCGTTGAATAGCAAAGAGCCTGCAGGCCAAAAACTCTGCAGGCTCTTACCATTTATCAGATTTCTCTCATCTGCCCGTTCGTCAGCACATCGATCATAATCTTGGTTGCCAAGCGAAACGCATAGATAAATGTCTCGCAATCGGTCAGTACATTGACCTCCCGCTGGGCGGTCATGTAGTCTTCGAACAATTCCTTTTGCTTTTCGGTGAGGGAGTCGGCCAGCACATCTCCGGCTTTCACAAGCTCATCCAGCGCGTTGGCGTACTGGCTGTTGCGCTTGAAGCTGCGCTCGCTTGGGCGAATATCGCCGAGGTACAGGTCTTCCAAAATCAGCATCTCGACACCTCCTCAGCAGTAGACGAGCTCGTGCAGGACGATCTCTTCCGCCCGGTTTCGGATGCTGTTCATGCGACGCACCCACTCCATCTGATCAGCAGCCTTGAGCGCCTCGGTCACGCCTTCTTGCTCGGCCAATCGGCAGGTAAGCAGTTCCATTCGCCCATCACAGGCTTCGTCGATCTCCAGTAGATGCGGATACAGTTTTCCGGACAGCAACAGCTCCGAATAAAGAACGGGATGCTGTTCTTTCAGATAGTGTTTCCTCATCCGGCCATATTTCCCGATAGGTTGTTGTCCATCTTCTCCAATGGAGAGATTAGGAAGGAGCACATCGCCAACCTGCGTATATGTGCCGCCGTTCTGCTCATAAAAGGATTTCAGCGTTTTCATGGGTTATACCTCCAAAATCATATTTGGAAGTATC
>ONSQ01000109.1 GCA_900320465.1 uncultured Eubacteriales bacterium | reverse complement strand
AATGCCCGCCATCGGCGCAGCTCCGGTGCAGGAGGTTCAGAAGGAGCGGAAGGATAACCTGATGAGTTGTGAAGATCAGAGCCGTTTTTCCTACCTGCGTCAGATGAATGCATTAAAGCATGCACAGAAGAAGGCTATTCACGAAGAAGACTTTGAGCGCGCCGCTCAACTGCGGGACGAAATTCACAAGTTGGAAGAAACTCATAAGGAAGCTGAAGCGTCCAAAAAAGATGATAAGGATCGCAATTAAAGCGTGCATCTAAAGAATAGACACACTTCACAATCAAAGAGAGGTATTGCATTATGGATGAAAATAAATTCACTCCCACTGCGGAAGAAGCTTTACAACTGGCTCAGGAGGCTGCAGGCGAACTGGGTCACGGTTACATGGGTACAGAACACCTGCTACTGGGCTTGATGCGTGAGGACGAGGGACTTGCCCATACGGTTTTGACAGAGGCCGGTCTGACGGATGATCTGCTCACGGAAATGATACGCAAAGCCGCCGGTTCCCGCCCTGCGGACAACAGCGGTTCTGCCCAGAACCTGAGCCCCAGAACGAAGCATGTACTGGAGATCGCCATGGAGGATGCCATTCGTGGCGGCTATGCCTATATTGGCACAGAGCATCTGCTGGCTGGTATTCTTCGTGAGGGCAACAATATGGCAGTCCGTATTCTTCGGTCTGCCGGTGTGGACGCTCGCCAACTGTATACAGCATTGATGGATAAACTCAGCGTTGCATCCCACGCTCAAAGCAGCAGCACCCCGGATGCCGGAGGCAGCGAGGGGAGCGGCAAGAATAAGACCTTGTCGGAGTTTACCCACGATTTGACAGCTGACGCCAGAACAGGAAAATTGGATCCTGTCATTGGCCGTGATAAAGAGATCAAGCGGGTGATCCAGATACTGTCCCGCCGCAGTAAGAATAACCCCTGTCTTATCGGTGAACCCGGTGTCGGCAAGACGGCCATTGCCGAGGGACTGGCTCGGAAAATTGCCGAGGGTAAAGTGCCGGAAAAGCTGCTGGACAAAAAGCTGCTCTCTTTGGATCTTACCGGCATGGTAGCTGGTGCTAAGTACCGCGGCGAATTTGAAGACCGTATCAAGAAGGTAATGCAGGAGGCTAAAAAGGACGGCAACATCATCCTTTTCATCGACGAGCTGCACACCATTGTCGGCACAGGCTCCGCTGAGGGAGCCGTAGACGCCGCCAATATTCTGAAGCCGGCTCTCAGCCGCGGCGAGATCCAGGTCGTCGGTGCAACAACTTTGAATGAATACCGCAAGTACATCGAAAAGGATGCCGCGCTGGAGCGTCGTTTCCAGCCGGTTACCGTAGGTGAGCCAAGCCAGGAGGCCACACTGGAGATTTTGAAGGGCCTGCGGGAAAAGTATGAGCAGTACCACGGTCTGCACATTACCGACGAAGCCCTGAAGGCTGCAGTGGAACTCTCTGCCCGATATATCAACGACCGGTTCCTGCCGGACAAAGCCATCGATCTGATGGATGAGGCTGCCAGCCGTGTGCAGATGGAGGAAGAAGAACCTTCCGAAGAACTCACAAGCCTTGAAGAGAAGCTCAACGCTCTTGCCGCAGACAAGGAAGCCGCCATTGCGGTACAAGACTTTGAGAAGGCTGCCCAACTGCGGGATACGGAAAAGGACTATAAGAAACAGTTGGAGACCGAGCGCAATAAGCGCCGCAAGAGCAACAAAGAGCACCGGGATGTAAGCGAAGAGGATATTGCCGCTGTTGTGTCCGACTGGACCGGCGTCCCTGTGACACGTCTTACCGAGGACGAAAGTCAGCGTCTGCTGCATATGGAAGATACACTCCACAAACGGGTCGTGGGTCAGGACGAGGCCGTAAAGGCTGTGGCTCGTTCCATTCGCCGCGGTCGTGTCGGCTTGAAAGATCCCAAACGCCCCATCGGCAGTTTCCTGTTCCTGGGCCCTACCGGTGTTGGCAAAACGGAACTGTGTAAATCTCTGGCAGAAGCCATGTTCGGCGACGAAAACGCCATGATCCGGATCGATATGTCCGAATATATGGAACGGCATACTGTGTCCCGTCTGGTCGGTTCGCCTCCCGGATATGTGGGTCACGATGAAGGCGGTCAGCTGACAGAAAAGGTGCGCCGCAAGCCCTATTCCGTTGTGCTTTTCGATGAAATCGAAAAAGCGCACGAGGATGTGTGGAATATCATGCTCCAGATTCTGGACGATGGCCGTATCACCGATTCTCAGGGCCGCACCGTTGACTTCAAGAACACCGTCATCGTCATGACCAGCAACATCGGTGCAAAGGTACTTACCGATGCCGGATCCAAGCTGGATTTTGAAACAGGCGACAAAAAGGCCGAGGCGGATGCCGACAAGGCATATGAGCAGGCCAAGGAAACCGTTCTGGAAGAGTTGCGCCGCACCTTCCGTCCCGAGTTCCTGAACCGTATCGACGACATCATCGTGTTCCGTGCTCTGACCGAGCAGGATATCGAAGAGGTTGCCCGTCGGATGCTCAAGACCGTGGCGGGCCGTATGGAGTCCATGGGTATCCATTTGGATGCTTCCGAAGAAGCGGTGAAGGAGCTTGCCAGAGAAGGATTTGATCCCAAATATGGCGCACGTCCATTGCGCCGAGCCATTCAGAATAAGGTGGAGGACGCCGTGGCTGAGAGAATGCTGGATGGCACCCTCAATACCGGCGATACCGCCAAGTTGGCTGTAGAGGACAACAAACTGGTTGTAACCAAGTGACATCTCTCATAAAGGCTTTGAAGCTGCTATCAATGCGGTTGTTCGTGGAAAAGAAACCCGCAGCGGGAACGCCGATACCGATAAGCCAAATGACGGCCAGACCGGCGATACCACTTCTCCGCAGACCGGCGACGACAGCAATATCGCTCTTTGGATGGCGTTGATGTTGGCTGCGGGCGCTGCCCTGACCGGCACAGCCGTTTACAGCCGCAAGAGAAAATACAGCAGATAAATCCATATATAACCATGCGCCCCGTGACTTTCTTCCACGGGGCGCATTCTCTATGTATGCACCGCAGGAAGCCTGCGGTGTTGTTTTCGATGTGAAAGCTATCGTTCCATGTCGTGGGTTTTGCGTTTTGGCTTTTGACTTTTGCCCTCCGCCTGAAGCTGGCGCAGGCGTTTCAGTACGCTCTCCCGCCCGGGCGGCGCTGACTGTTCTTTTTCGGCGGGTTTTCCTTTTTCCCTGACCTTGCGTTCCCACTCGGCAAGCTCACGGTTGTAGTTCTCTACTACGGCCTCCGCCTTGCGGTAGGTTGCCATGAACGCCTGCACATCGGGATAGCCGTCCTTTTTTAAGATTTCGGGCAGTGCTTCCAGCATGGCGGAGATTTTTTCCTCCGTCCGCCGGATTTTTGCTTCCAGCTCTTTCCGCTCCCTGCCTTTGAAAATACCCTTTGTTTCGACAAGCTGCGTTTTCAGCCCGGGGACTTCCTCCTGCAAGCTGCGGATTTCCCTTGCTCTGTCCTGCACCCGTATCATCAGCTTCTGCATGGTGTGAAACTCCGCCATATCCAGATTGAGCACCGGCTTGGGCGGCAGCTCCGTCTGGCGTATCAGGTTCTGCAAAAACTCCTTCGCTTTGTTTACGATACAGCGGAACAGGTTGGGCAGCCAACCATGTGCCTTAATGGACTGGCTTGCTTTTTGATGGATTTCCTCTTTCTTGACTTCCAGTATCTTTGCCTCCTCTATCCCCGACACAAGCGCCATATCCGCCGTCCTGTTCCACTCCTGCCTTGCGGCGTTATCCGCTTCCATCTCGGCAGCTTTGGGATTGTTTTTGCCGATCTTCTTGGTCGGCAGATAGATACTGTCGGGATTGAACACCCGTAAATGCTGCTCAGGATCGGCGATATGCCGGTTGATCAGGGCGGTGTAATTCCTCTTGACTTCCTCTAAAAACGGCTCGCTTTTGAAACGCCCGTCCTTTACCGTGAAAAGGTGCTGTTCGTAAACGCCCCCTTTCGGAATAACGGTGCAGCCTTTCCGTATCTGCCCGTCCTCTCCCATAACCTCTTTTTTTGTGCGTACCCGTTTGCCCGTTTCGTCAAAGAATACGCTGCGGGTCGCAATCTTAACCTCCGGCTCGGCAAGCAGCCGCCGTTCGCTGAAGATGAGGTGGATGTGGTAATTGGTCTTTCGCTTGTTGTGATGGAGCGCCGACACGCATTCCACATCATACCGCCTGCGGAATTCCTCCGTGAAATCTTTCAGCACCTGCTGCGGCTCGTATTGCGTGTAGGTTTCGGGCAGGGCGATAATCAGCTCCCTTGCTTCAATACATTTACCCTCTGCGCCGCTTCTCTGAAACTCCTGCTGGCTTTCTCTTGCGAGGTTGCTCCAAAAGGAATGGTCTGCGGTGCGGTAGGTGGCATAGAGGTTTTCCTGTTTGGCGTGGCTTGTGATATACGATATTCTTCCCCTGACATTGGACAGCTTTGACATCTGGATAAAGCTGTGGCGTGTCATAAATCATCTCCGTTTCTGTTTGGTAAAATGC
>ONSQ01000110.1 GCA_900320465.1 uncultured Eubacteriales bacterium | reverse complement strand
CGAGATCATCTCCCTGCGCTTCGGTCTGCCCGGCGGCCGGGAGTACACGCAAAAGGAGGTGGCCGACCTTCTCGGCATCTCCCAGAGCTACATCAGCCGTCTGGAGAAAAAGATCATCGAGCGCCTTCGCCGCGAAATGCTGCGCCAGATGCAGGTTTAGTTTTTAGCCCACAGAGGAAAAGCAAAAACAAGGCGCGGGGAGTGATCAACTCCTCGCGCCTTGGCTGTGTGATTCAATTGTCGTTTTCTTCGTGGGACAGAGAACCGTCCCCTGTCCCACTTTGATCGCAACCGTCCCCTGTCCCACTTTGATCGCTATCCCAAACCTCTTGAAAAATAAAACCTGTTAACCCGTTCATTTCTACTGTTTTTTTGAATAGATCTGAAACAAATGCTCTATCTTTTGGAGCGTCAATGATTTTGAATATGTTTGATTTTTGTAGTGCCTCTGACTGTTTAAAGGCATATTTGTTAAACTTCATAATTCGCTGATTAGTCGAAAACCGTACGAAATTCGATAAATCGTAGTCAATCACATCTATTACTCTTGTCACATTAACAAGATAATACTTTCCTTCAGAAAAACAAATATCAAGTATTTCGACGGAATCTTCAATTATTGGGTATAATGCATCTAACGCTCTCTCACTAAATGTTGGGACACCAACAAGAAAATTAGGGATATCGCTAAGAGGAAGTCTTTTTTCTGGTTTGGCACGTTCCACATAAAACGGCCTCCAAGCACTCTTTTGGCTTCTCCCGTCAAAGGAAAGAATAATACCCAAAGTTGAGGGATCAGCGGGGAAGAAACTATCATATTTTTCAGAATCATATTTTAGATGCCATATTTTCACAAAGGGCTCCTTTCATTTGGGGAATGTTCCACTTAACAGCTCTTGTGCAATGCTTGATAGAATATCAACAACATCGTCTTTTGAAGAGGCGCTTAACAGTCGACGTGTTACTTCTGCATAATACGCATCTGTATGGAGAGATGGATGGTATTCAGCGTCTGTCAAGCCACGTTGTGTAGGCAAAAAAACGCCGTTATGTGGGACAGGGGACGGTTCCATGTCCCACCTATCTTTAAGTACTTTTGTTTGTCAAGATAACACTGGGACGGAGAGCCGTCCCCTGTCCCATACACTCCAACGGATATGGAACATGAACCATTTCTCCGGCCTGTCTTTCCTATTATCGTACCGCCACCATATTACCGTCCCGGTTTTTTCCTGTCAAGGTGAATGCTCTCTCTATTGTCAAAAACCTCCTGCGCGGGTATAATAAACATACGAAACGCTTTCCGCATGCAGGAGGCTTTTTATGGACATTTTTGATCTGATCGGGCCGATCATGGTCGGTCCCTCCAGCTCCCACACCGCCGGGGCGGTGCGCATGGGCCTTGCCTGCCGCCGCATTCTGGGCGAGGAGGTTTCCGAGGCGGACATTACCCTCTCCGGCTCCTTTGCCGCCACGGGCCGCGGCCACGGTACCGACCGGGCCATTGTGGCGGGTCTGCTGGGCATGACGCCGGACGACGAGCGCGTGCCGTCAAGCTTCGAGGCGGCCCGCGACAAGGGGCTGCTCTTCTCCTTTGCCTTTGGCGAGATCCCCCTGTCACACCCCAACACGGCGCGGCTGCAGCTGCGCGGCGTCCACGGGGCCGAGGCCGACATCGAAGCCGCCTCCATCGGCGGCGGCCGCATCGAGATCCGCCGCATCGGCGACATGTCCCTGTGCTTCTCGGCCGAGCATCCCACGCTGATCATCCGCAACGCCGACCGGCCCGGCACCGTGGCCGAGGTCTCCCGGGTGCTCTCGGAAGGAAAAATCAACATCGCCACCTTCCAGGTCAACCGCAACAACCGCGGTGGCGAGGCCGTGATGGTGATCGAGTGCGACACTCCCGTGACCGGGGAGCTGCTCGCGCGCATCCGCTCGCTGCCGGGGATCCTGCGGGCGGCCTACATCGACCGGGACTAAGGAGGGCATCAAGATGGCTCTATTCTATTCCGTCCGCCAGCTGGAGGAAATGGAGATGGCAAGCGCCCTCCCCCTCTGGCGCCAGATCCTGGCCCAGAGCGCGGAGGAGAGCGGCATCAGCCAGGACGAGTCTCTGGCGCGGATGCGCGCCTCGCTGCATGCCATGATCGAGGCCGACGAGGCCTATGACCCCGGCCAGCTCTCCCACAGCCGTCTGATCGGCGGCGACGCCGAGCGCATGCGCAGCTATGTGGCCCGGGGCGAGAGCATCTGCGGCGAATTTGTCGGCGCGGTGCTGACCGGCGCCATCCGCATGGGCGAGTGCAACGCCTGCATGCACCGCATCGTGGCCGCCCCCACGGCGGGCGCCTGCGGCGTGATGCCGGCGGTGCTGCTGCCCTATGCCCGCGCCCACGGCACGAGCGAGGACGAGCTTGTCGCCGCGCTCTATATCGCCGCCGGCTTCGGCATGGTGATCGCCACCCGCGCCTCCATGTCCGGGGCCGAGGCCGGCTGCCAGGCCGAGATCGGCACCGCCTCCGCCATGGCCGCGGCGGCGCTGGTCTATCTCCACGGCGGCAACGTCCAGCAGATGTCCTCCGCCGTGGCCATTGCCCTCAAGAACATGATGGGCCTTGTCTGCGACCCGGTGGCGGGTCTGGTGGAGGTCCCCTGCGTCAAGCGCAACGCCGCCGGCGCCATGAACGCCCTGGGCGCGGCGGAGCTGGCTCTGGCCGGCATCCGCAGCCGCGTCCCCGCCGACGAGGTGATCGACGCCATGCGCGCCGTGGGTGAGATGATGGCTCCCCAGCTGCGCGAGACCGGCCAGGGCGGCATTGCCGCCTCCCCCACGGCCGTCCGCTTCCGCAACGACTTTTTTGGAAAATAACGAGGTTTACCGATGGAAAAAACAAAAATCTGTCTGATCAACGACTCCTTCCCGCCCGCCATCGACGGCGTGGCCAACGCCGTGGTCAACTACGGCACCTATATCACGAAGAATCACGGCGAGGCCGTCGTCGTCACGCCCTTCTATCCCGACGCGGACGACAGCGTCTACCCCTTCCCCGTCGTGCGCTATCCCAGCATCGACGTGACCAGGTCCGTGGGCTATCGCGCCGGCATGCCCTTCGACGCGGAGGTGCTGGCCGATCTGGAGAGGCGCAATTTCGATCTCATCCACACCCACTGCCCCATCACCTCCACAATGCTGGCCCGCACGCTGCGCGACCGGATCGACCGGCCCGTGGTCTTCACCTATCACACCAAGTTCGACATCGACATCGCCAACGCGGTCAAAAGCCGCCTCATCCAGGAGGAGGCCGCCCGTCTGCTGGTGCAGAACATCTCCGCCTGCGACGAGGTGTGGACCGTCAGCCGCGGCGCCGGTGAAAATCTGCGCAAGCTGGGCTATGAGGGCGATTATCGCGTCATGCCCAACGGCGTGGACTTTCCCCTCGGCCGGGTGAGCGAGGATGCCGTGGCCGAGGCCACAAAGGACTACGACCTGCCCGCCGATCTGCCCGTCTTCCTCTTTGTGGGGCGCATGATGTGGTACAAGGGCATCCGCATCATCCTCGACGCGCTCAAGCTCCTGGACGAAAAGGGCGTCGGCTTCCGCATGGTCTTCGTCGGCGGCGGCAACGACAAGGACGAGATCGTGGCCTACTGCTCGTCCCTGGGGCTGGACGGGAAGGTGTTCTTCACCCCCGCCATCCGCGACCGCGCCGTCATCCGCGCCTGGTACTGCCGGGCCGATCTGTTCCTCTTCCCCTCCACCTTCGACACAAACGGTCTGGTGGTGCGCGAGGCCGCAGCCTGCGCGCTGGGCAGCGTGCTGGTGCGCGGCAGCTGTGCCGCCGAGGACGTGGCGGACGGCGTCAGCGGTGTGCTGATCGAGGAAAACGCCGCCTCCATGGCCGCAGCGCTCGAGCCGCTGTGCCGCAACCGCGACGCCATGCGCGCTGTGGGCGAGGGCGCCCAGCGGGAGCTGTACCTGTCCTGGGAGGACGCTGTAAAGGGCGCCTTTGCGCGCTACGGCGCCGTGATGGATAACTACCGCAGCGGTCTGTATGACGCCAAGCGCCGGGACGACCGGGACATTTACCACACAGTGGGCGAGGTCATCGACCGCTACAATCTGGCCCGCGAATACCAGCGTCTGGCCCGTGAGAGCGCGGTGCTGGACTACGCCGGCATCCGCACCGGCATCGAGGACGAGGTGGAGCGCATGCGCGCCCAGCAGGCCGAGGACACGGCCATCGCCGCGATGAAGCTTGAGGAGCTCAAGGACCGCGTCCTGGACGCCCGTGCCGCGGTGCTCGCCGGGCGGCAGCAGCTCGCCGACCAGGCACAGAGCCTCCAGGAGGATCTGCGCGCCCGCCTGCGCGCCGCGCTCGAGGAGATCCGCCGCCCCAACGACCGCTTCCTCTGAGCGTACGGATATAAAAAACAGACACCGTGAAGCATGCGCTGAACCGCCCCAGATTGTGCGGACAGCACAAAAAAGCCCCCCATGTAGGATAGGAACGAATCAATTCACGCAACGAACTGGCACCGCAATTCCAGCGGTGTCAGTTTT
>ONSQ01000111.1 GCA_900320465.1 uncultured Eubacteriales bacterium | reverse complement strand
AGCCTTTTTTGATGAGAAAGCTGCAAGAGGCCGCAAAGACGGAAAGGGCGGCCTGTCTCCCTCGTCTCTGCGGCAGTACAAAAATATTATCCTCCAAACTTTGAATGAGGCGGTGAAGAACGGCATGCTGCAAACGAATCCCTGTCAATTCGTCGAGCTTCCGAAGAAGCAGCGGTATGAATCCAGCTACTACAGCGCCGACCAGCTCAAAACCCTGTTTGACGCGATCCGGGACGATCCCATCTATCCCCTTGTGAAGATCACCGCCCTGTACGGTCTGCGCCGGAGCGAAGTCTTGGGGCTGAAATGGGACAGCGTGGATTTCACTGCCGGACGGCTCACGATCAAGCACACCGTTTCCAAGGTAACGACAACGGTATGCAAGGACAAAACAAAGAACAGCTCCAGCCACCGATCTTTCCCCTTATCGCCCGAGGCAAAGGAAATCTTTATGCAGGCCAAAACAGAGGAAGCAATCAACCGAAAGCTCTGCGGCACGGATTACGAGGAAAACGACTTTATCTTCAAGTGGCCCAACGGCACGCCCTTTTCCCCGGATTACGTTTCCTCCCATTTTTCGCTTCTTTTGAAGAACAACCACTTGCCGCATATCCGTTTCCATGAGCTTCGGCACAGTTGCGCCAGCCTCCTTTTGAACAACGGATTTACGCTGAAAGATGTGCAGGAATACATGGGTCACGCCGATATTCAGATGACCGCAAACATTTACGGGCACCTGGATATGCAGAGAAAAGAGCTTCTGACGCAGAAAATGGCATCCAGCCTCTTCTAACGCCCCGTTAGAAAAGTGTTAGAAAAACGTTAGAAATCGGCCCTTTGTCGAAGGAAAGTGAGAAACGGCGGAAAATGAACTTGCTCAAAAAGTGCTCAGAAATATAAAAATTGACCCCAAATCTTTCGATTTGAGGTCAAAATGTGGTGCGCGAGGCGGGACTTGAACCCGCACGCCCGGAGTGAGCACTAGAACCTGAATTTGAGAAAATTCGTTCCAGTGCGTGCCGCGCCGTGTCGCTGCGTACCGCGAAAAACCTTGATTTTTCAAGCTTTTTCGGCCATCGTGCCTGCAACGCCAACAACCGCGCCAAATGCAAAAAATCAGTAGTTTGTTAGATGTTTGTTAGATGCAAACGGCGCTCATCTGCTGGAAACCAGTTCTAGTAACAGGCGGCAAAAGTAAATAATTGGTAAATAGACGCTTGCCTGTTCCCCGCTCGTTAGATGTTTGTTGGATGCTCTTTTGAACCCGTCCACAGAAACTTTTTTCTAGCGAGCGAAAAACGACAAAAAATGGAGGATCATACAATGCAAAAATCTATCTTTGAGCAGATGGGCGGTACGTATACTCAGGTCGGAGATTATTTCATTCCTAATCTGGTAATCAGTGAAACAGCGCAGTCCCCTCTTGGCAAATATGGCCGGATGCGGAAACGCTATCTGAAAGAGCATCGTCCGGTGCTGTACACCAATCTGCTTGTGACCGGCAAGCTGGATCAGCACTTGGCTGAGATCGACATGGCCTGCGAGGTGCGCATGGAACTGCTCACGCAACAAATGGCAAAGCAGGAGGGTGTGACAGAGGCGCTCAAAGCTGCCGATCAGATGGACTGGGTCTGCCGCATGAACAGCATCGGAAGCCGGGTGGAAGAGATCGTGATGAACGAACTCGTCTACTGCTGAGGAGGTGTCGAGATGCTGATTCTGGAAGGTCTTTACCTCGGCGATGTCCGCCCCAGCGAGCGCAGCTTCAGGCGCAGCAGTCTGTACGCGCTGATTCTTTGCATTCAGTTGCGAACTATGGTATACTGCAGATAAATGAATTTCAAAGCAAAGCCCTTGCCGGGTGCTTCTGATTATTCGGGAGGAATACAGAATGAAACGCAGTGAAATACTCGAGCGCATGGGGATGCGACTTCCCCTGCGCAAGCAGCTGCGCGTCATCGTGTCCAGCGATGTGCGCAATGAGGCGGATGACCAGTTCGCGGTGGCCCACCACCTGCTGACGCCGATTTTCGACGTGCGGTCCGTGGTGGCCGCCCACTATGAGAGCAAGGCCCCCGGCAGCCGCAGCACCATGGAAAAGAGCTACCAGGAGCTGCTCAAGCTCATGGAGGCCAGCGGCATGGACGATGTGCCGGCCCTGCGCGGCTGCGAAGCTCCGCTGGCCGGCGAGCAGGACGCGCCGGAGAGCGAGGGCGTGGATTTTATCATTCAGGAGGCGCTGCGGAAGGATCCCCGCCCCCTGTTTATTGCCTGTCAGGGCGCGCTGACCGATGTGGCCGCGGCCATCAACCGCTGCCCGGAAATCGCGGAGCGGCTGACCGTGGTATGGATCGGCGGCGCCGCCTATCCCGAGGGCGGCCCGGAATTCAACCTGATGCAGGACGTGGCGGCCGCGCGGGTGGTCTTTGACTCCAAGGCCGGGCTCTGGCAGCTGCCGGTGACTGTCTACGGAACGGCGGAGGTCACCATGGCGGAACTTGCCTGGAAGGTGCGCCCCTGCGGCACAATGGGCCGCTATCTCTTCGACGAGATCGAGGATTACAACCTGACCAACGACGAGCCGGACTCCCTGCGCAAGGGAGAGAACTGGAGTCTGGGCGACTCCCCGGCCATCGCCGCACTGCTGGAGTGCGACTGGCGCCCCACCTTCCACATGGCGCAGGCCCCCTTCATCCGGGACGATATGCGCTACGAGCCGAACCCGGAGGGAAAGGAGATCCGCCTCTACGACTATGTGGACATTCGGATGCTGCTGGAGGATTTCTACGCCAAGCTCGCCCTCTGCTACCGCAACTACTGACCCACAAAAACGGCAAGCGGGGCTGTGACTTTCGTCACAGCCCCGCCATTTTTATGCTCACTTTTCCAGGAAGTGGACGATGGCGTCCGCCGTGGCCTGTGCGCCGCCCAGGGAGCGCATATCCTCGCTGAAATCCCGGGCCGTTTTCCGGAAGGAGGGCTCTTCCAGCAGGCGCAGGATGGCTGCCCGCAAGGCTTCGCTGGTGATGGCTTTCTTGTCGGGGAAAGCCAGGCCCAGACCGTTTTTCTCGATCTGCCCGGCGGTGATGGCCTGCTCGTCCATCTGGGGAATGGCGATCATGGGCACGCCGTAATAGATCGCCTCGCCGGTGCCGCCCATGCCTGCGTGGGTGATGAACACAGAGGCCTGGGACAGGATGTCCAGCTGCGGCACCATTTTGCCCAGCTCCACATTGGCGGGCACGTCCGTCAGCGTCTCCGGGTCCACGGCACCCAGGGCGGCGAAGACGTTGATGTTCAGATCCCGCACGGCGTCAAAGAGGATCGGATAGTATTCCGGCCAGTTGTTGAAGGCAGTGCCCAAGGAGGAATAGAGCAGGGGCCTGCCGTTATCGGGCGCCTTCCAGGAGCCGAAGGCGCTACGCTTGCCGATCTGTACCCCGGTAAAAATGAAGCTGTCGTCAAAGCTCTCGTAATTGGGAACCAGACGTTTCTGCATCATGACCAGGTTCAAATCGCCCTGTCCGTCGAAGATCTCCTTCACGGTCATTTTACGGCAGCCGTACTTCTGCACATAGTCCTCCGCGATCCGATCGGCGGCGATGCGCAGGGGGTGATCGGCGGGAACGCCGGAGAAGCCCTCCGCCACCGAGTAGGTATCGTTGGAGGGATAGCTGGTATAGAGCATGATGTTGGGGATCTTCAGCGCGTCGGCCGCCATGGTGCCAGCGATGCCCGCGAAGTCGTGGAGGATGGCGTCCGGCCGGTCCTCCTTCAGAACCTCCAGCACCGTGTCGATATAAGCGCCGGCCTCATTGAGGAAGAGGAAGGGCACGACCGCGGCAACGCGGTCCTCCTCTCCGCCCTCTTTCTTTTCATTCGTAGGCGCGTGGGAGGCCATCCAGGAGGGAACCGGGACGAACTTCGCCCCTGTGGGCTCCACAATCCGGCGGAAATCCTCCGTGGTGAAGTAGGTCACGCGGACGCCCCGTTTCACCAGCTCCGTGACAAAGGAGAGGGTGGGATTGATGTGTCCGAAGGCGCCGAGAGAAACAACTGCAATATGCATCAGAATACCCCTTTCTGTCAGCAGGCAGGCGTTGCCTGCTGTTCGATTTCGATGGAGAGCTCTGCGGTTTTCCCGCTTTCCGAGCAAAGCGTAAGGCGGATCGGGCCGGGGCCGGCCTTTTTCAGGATCAGCTGGGCGCGGCCCTTCCAGGTTTTGCAGCGGCCCTCGTTGTAATTGAGCAGGGGCTTGGGAT
>ONSQ01000112.1 GCA_900320465.1 uncultured Eubacteriales bacterium | reverse complement strand
CCCGTGCCGCAGCAGGGCCAGCGTGATGGCCGCGCCGCCGTAGACAAAGGACAGCGCGCTGGCCGCCGCGGCGCCCACCACGCCCCAGCCCGCGCCCCAGATGGGAACCGTCAGACCCAGGAGCGTCACGCGACGCGCCGGATAGATCAGCAGAAAATTCAGCACCACGTTGATGAGATTGAGCCGGACGCCCACCCGCATGGGCGTTCTGGTGTCCCCCGCGGCGCGCAGGACCGTGCTGAACAGGATCAGGGCTGTGCGCGGCAGCATGGGCAGATACAGCACGAAGAAATACCGCGACGCCAGCGGCCTCAGAGTCGGCTCCACCTGCATCCACACCGGCACAAAACCGCTGAGGGACAGGGCAAGCGCCGTGAACAGCACGCCCAGCAGCACCACGGCCAGCACGCTCTGGGCCGCGACGGACCTGGCGCGCTTCTCCTCCCCCGCCCCGAAGGCCTGGGAGATCTGGGCCAGAAAGCCCACGCCGAAGGCGGACACCGTGCTGCCGATCAGCCAGTTGACCGTCAGCGTGCTGCCCACCGCGGCGGTGGCCGCCGTGCCCAGCGAGCCCACCATGGCCGTGTCGATATACTGCACGGCGGTCTGCATCAGCTGTTCGAGCATCGTGGGCCAGGCCAGCGTCAGCACCGTGGGCAGCAGGGCCCAGGCAAATATGGACTTTTTCTCTCGTTTTGCTTCCATGCTGCCCATCATAGCACAAAGCCTCCGGCAATCGCAAGATTGCCGGAGGCGGAGAGAGTCAAAAAACAGGATGCAGCAGGCACCGACAAGTGAGCCGCGGGGGAGCGCGAGGGGGTCAAGACCCGCCTCGCGTTACAATCAACGCCAGCAAAAAGCCTGTATCAGCAGGCGTTTGCCGAGCGCAGTGAGTTTTTTCGTGATATACGGATTCACGAAAAAATGGCGGCTGAAGCGCAGTCAAAAAAGCCCATAATGGGCTTTTTGACAAGCTTCAGCCTCCGGCAACCGCAAGATTGCCGGAGGCTGGTTTTTGTGTTTTTCGCTTATCTGGTCAGATACGCCAGCAGCAGCTCGTAGGTGCTGCGCAGACCGTCCAGGTGGGTGCGCTCGTAGCCGTGGCTGTTGGCGGTGCCGGGGCCGATGGCCGCGTGGCGCACGTCATAGCCCGCCAGGATACTGCCGTCACAGTCGGTGCCGTAGTGGGGCGTGAAAATGTCCATCACATAGTCCACGCCGGCGTCGATGGCGGTCTGGCGCAGTTCGTTGGTCATGCCCCAGTGGTAGGGGAAGCGGGAGTCCTTGGCAAAGATCGACACCTTGTGCTCGTCGCTGTTCTGCTCCGGCCCGGTGGGGGCGATGTCGATGGCCAGGATGTCCTTTACGTCCGCCGGCAGCCAGGTGGTGCCGTGGCCGATCTCCTCATAGACCGCAAAGTAGGCGTAGACCTTGCGTTTCAGTGCAAGGCCGTTCTCCCGCAGGGCCCTGATCGCAGCCAAAAGCACGGCGGCGCAGGCCTTGTCGTCCACAAAGCGGGACTTGACATAGCCGTTGGAAACGGTGCAGCGGGGCTCGAGCGCGATCATGTCGCCGGTCTCGATGCCCAGGGCGCGCACGTCCGCGGCGCTCTTCACATCCTCGTCGAGCACCACGCAGACGTTGCTGCGGAAGTCCGGGGCCACGGCGCGCAGTTCCTCCTCGGTCACGTGGACGGAGTTGGGCGTGCGGCAGACGGTGCCGGTGAAGACCCGGCCGCCGCGGGTGTGGACGCGGACGTTCTCGGCCATGCAGTAAAAGGGGTACAGCCCGCCCACGGGGCAGACGTTCAGCGTGCCGTCGGCGTTCGGGTGGCGGACCATCAGACCGATGTCGTCCAGGTGCGCCGTGACGCACAGGGCCTCGCCCTCGCCGCCCAGGTCGGCGATCACGCCGCCCTTGCGCACCAGGGTGTAGGGCACGCCCAGCTCGTCGAGCATGGCGCAGACCACGCGCTGGACCTCCTCGTACTGGCCGGTGGTGCTGTCCGCGGCCAGAAGGCGGCGGAAGCTGTCCAGACAATAGCTCTCATCAAAAGGGATCATGGTTGTTTCCTCTCTCTTTCCTAAAATCACTGACTTGTATTTTAGGCGCTGACGCGCAGGATTGCAAGTGCTCAGGGTGTGGCAGGGACCTCCATGTCCAGATAGCTCTGCACGATGTCCATGATGGTGTCGTCCCGCAGGATGATGGAGATCTCGATGCGGCGGTTCTGGGCCCGGCCCTCCTCGGTGTCGTTGGTGGCCACAGGGCGGGTCTTGCCGTAGCCCGCGGCGCAGAAGTAGCGGGAATAGGCGTTCAGCTCGCCCCGGCCGCTGGAGAGCAAATAGTCCAGCACCGCGTTGGCGCGGTCGGTGGACAGGACACGGTTTTCCTTGTCGCTGCCGGTGGAATCGGTGTGGCCGGAGATGACCACGCTGTCCACATATTTGGCGTTTTCGCTGTCCGACAGGAAGGCGGCGAACACCTCGGCAAGCTTATCCAGCGTGGGGCGGGCCCCCGGCTTGACAGCGGAGGAGCCGAAGTCGAAGAGCACGCTCTCGCTCAGCACGATGGCGCCGTTGTCCCCGATGGAGACTTTGCTGGCGTCGCCCATGACCTCCACCATGCTGTCGCGCATCTGCTCCAGGATGGACAGGCGCAGCACGGCGATGGTCTGCATGCGGCTGCGCATTTCCAGGAGCTCCTTGTTCGCGGCCTTCAAATAGTCCTCCTGCTGGCCGATGAGGGCCCTCTGGTCGGCCAGAAGCTTGTCCTGGGCGGCCAGCTCGTCCTTCTGGGAGGCGAGAGCGGCGCGCTGCTCGGCCAGCTGGGCATTCTGCTCGTCCAGCGTGCCCTTGAGCTCGTCCAGCGTCAGCGTGGCCTCGGCCAGGTCGATGGTGACCTTGTCCAGCTCGCTCTGGGCGTCGTCCACCTGCTTGAGCGTCAGATCCAGCGAGGCGCGGGTCTCGCTGAGCAGCTCCTGGGTGTTCTGCAGGTCGTTGCCGGTGATGAGATTCTGGATATAGCTCAACAGCATCAGGAAAAACAGGATCAGCGCCACCGCCGACATCATGTCGGCGTAGGACGGCCAGAAGCCCTGCTCACCCTCGGACGAACGGACAAGCGAGCCGCTACCCCGGCGTGAGATCCTTCTCATTTCTCCTGCCCTCCCATGCGGCGGTTGATCTCGCGCATGGCGCCGGACAGGTCGCGCACCGCCAGATCCATGCGCTCCACGCTGCCGCGCAGGTTGTAGTCCACCTCGGAGAAGTCGTGGACGCCCGCGCGGAAGGTGGCGATGGCCGCGTCAAAGTCCCGCAGCTTCTCTTCACAGAGGGCCACGGATTTGGCAAAGCTGGCCGCGGAGGCCGCGGTGGCCTCGCCATAGCTGTCCGCCGCGCCCTTGAGAGACTGGCGGATCTCGGCGGCGGCGGCGCCCATGGCGTCGATCATGCTGCGCACCAGGGCCGCGTCGCTCTTGCCCACGGCGGCGGAGAGGGCCGGCGCCACCTCGTCGTCCAGCCAGAGCTCCAGCCGGGTCTCAAAACGCTCGCGGGCGGTCTGGGGGTTGAGGATGGTGCGCGCGATGGTCAGCACGATGGAGCAGCCCGCGCCCACCAGCGAGGTGTAGAAGGCCACACCCATGCCGCCCAGCGCGCTCATGAGCCCGCCGCCCACGCTGTCGAGGACGCTGAGCCATTCGGAGGTGTTGGAGTAGCCGATGAGCTCGGTCAGCGAGACCACCGACAGGCTGAGCCCCAGGAAGGTGCCGAAGAGGCCCAGGGTCACGAAGAGGGAGACGGCGTTGTTTAAAAACCGCTCGCACAGCAGCAGGCCGCCCAGACGGCGTCCCATGACGTCGGCGATGATGGCAGGGGTGTTGACCTCGCTGCCGAATTTCCTGTAGGCCGCGGTGTACTCGTCCAGCAGCAGCGCGCGAAAGCCGCGGCCGTCCTCGTCGCCGCCGTCGCCGCTGGCGCCGCCGGACAGCAGGCGATAACGCAGCTGGATGTGGACCAGCAGGATCAGGGCCAGGGCGAACAGCGACAGGATCACCGCGATCACCACCACGCCGCCCACAGGCATGCTTTTCAGTCCGTTCAATGCTTTGTCCTCCGTTCAGTCGATTCTTTTTTGCCGCTGTGCGGCTTCCTTTTATCGACAATATAGGATATTTTTCACACCCAAATGTTAACAGCGCGTAAAAAATCGCCCTTCTGAACAGAAGGGCGAGGGATGATCGCGCGCTTTGGCCGTTTA
>ONSQ01000114.1 GCA_900320465.1 uncultured Eubacteriales bacterium | reverse complement strand
AAAGCTCAGCACATAGAGCGCGAGCAGCAGCAGCGTCGCCCCCAGCGGCTTTCCCGACATGGGAAAGGCGCACCAGAAGCCGTAACCGAAGAGCAGCATCAGCCAGGCGAAGAGCTTCTCTATCCCGGACCACACCCGCCGGGGGGGCTGCGCCGGAACCGCCTCCCGGGGCACATCGGCTGTGGGGACGGAAACACCGTTGACAGGGTTGACAGGCAAAGGTTGATTTTCTTCCATTAATCGTCCTCCTTGTATTCTAGAATATCCTCCACCTTGCAGTCCAGCGCCTTGCAGATCGCGTCGAGGGTGGAGAAACGGATGGCTTTTGCCTTGTTGTTTTTCAAAATCGAGAGATTGGCCAGCGTGATGCCCACCTTGTCGGACAGCTCGCCCAACGACATTTTCCGCCTGGCCATCATCACATCCAGGTTAATGACGATCATAGCTGCACCTCACACCGTCAGATCGTTTTCAGACTTGATGGCCGTGGCCTCTTCGATCACATTCTTTACCACGCGAAGACAAAGTCCGAGCAGCGCGGCTGTGAAGGCAAGCACAAGAGCGACAAGATAGTACCAGGTCATGCCGAGAAAGACGAGCGCGATCGCACAGGCGCACCAGCTGACGCCGCGAATGCAGGAGACAGCCTTTGCGGTAAAGACGCTGCCGACACGCACAAGAAGCAGAAGCCGGATCAGCGTCAGGGCGGCGAGCAGCGCAAAGAACAGAATGAGATAGCCCGACGCCAGAATGACGATCCCGTCACGCAGTCCCAGCGGGCGCAGCGCGGCCGAGGCGATCAGCCGGACAAAGTCCGGAAGAATAAAAGCCGAGGCAAGCAGCACCGCACAGAACAGCGCCGTCAATACGATCGAAACCGTGACAGAAGTGTTTTTGGATATCCGAAGCATAAAACCATCCTCCTTTTGCATGCGAGACGAGCATACCACGAAGATTATCGAAAGTCAACTAAAATTTATCGAAAAACGATAAACACAAACAGGAATACCCCCTTGACAACAGACAGGAAAGGCGTATAATAAGCATTGAACATATGAACGAATGTTCATATGAATGAATGGACGGAGGAAACGATCATGAAGAAGAGCTACAAAATCGAAGTCGACTGCGCCAACTGCGCGCTGAAGATGGAAGAGGCTGCGAAAAAGACCGAGGGCGTGAAGGACGCCTCTGTCAATTTCATGGCGCTGAAGATGACTGTCGAGTTTGAGGAGGGCGCCGATGTGAAGGCCACTATGGAAAAGGTCCTCAAGAACTGCCGCAAGGTCGAGAGCGACTGCGAGATCGCATTCTGATTGATTGTCTGAAAAAGGGGAGGCGTCTGACATGAGCAAAAAGCAGAAAAAGGTGCTGTGGCGGATTCTGATCGCCGCGGCCCTGCTGGTGCTGCTTCTTCTGCTGCCGCTGACAGGATGGCTGCGCTTTGCGCTGTTTCTGATCCCGTACTTTGTCATCGGCTATGATATTCTCATCAAGGCCTTCAAGGGCATTGTCAACCGCCAGCCCTTTGACGAAAACTTCCTGATGGCGGTGGCCACTGTGGGCGCCATCGCTCTGGGCGAATACACCGAGGGCGTGGCGGTCATGCTCTTCTACCAGATCGGCGAGCTGTTCCAGAGCTACGCCGTGGGCCGCAGCCGCCGCAGCATCGCCGCGCTGATGGACATCCGTCCGGACAGCGCCAACCTGCTGGGCGAGGACGGCGAGATCACCGCCGTGGACCCGGACGAGGTGGAGATCGGCTCGATCATCGTGGTGCGCCCCGGCGAAAAGATCCCCATCGACGGCGTCGTGGTCTCGGGCGACAGTTCGCTGGACACTGCCGCCCTCACCGGCGAGAGTATCCCCCGCGAGGTCCGCGCCGGCAGCGAGGTCATCAGCGGCTGCATCAACCTCAGCGCGCCGCTTCAGATCCGCACCGGCCGCGAGTTCGGCGAATCCACCGTGTCCAAGATCCTGGATCTGGTGGAGAACGCCACCTCCCGCAAGTCCAAATCGGAGAACTTCATTTCCCGCTTTGCCCGCGTATATACCCCGGCTGTATGCTACAGCGCACTCGCGCTGGCTCTTCTGCCGCCGCTGGTGAACCTGCTGCTGGGCCGCGGGGCAGACTTCACCGTCTGGCTCTACCGGGCGCTGACCTTCCTGGTCATCTCCTGCCCCTGTGCGCTGGTGATCTCCATTCCCCTCGGCTTCTTCGCCGGCATCGGCGGGGCCAGCGCCCAGGGTATCCTCATCAAGGGCTCCAACTTCATGGAGACCCTTGCGGATGTACGCACCATCGTCATGGACAAGACCGGCACGCTGACCCGCGGAAGCTTTGAAGTCTCCGGCGTCCACCATGCCTCGTTGGAGGATAAGCAGCTTCTGGAGCTCGCCGCCCATGCCGAGGCACTGTCCACCCATCCCATCAGCCGCAGTCTGATCCGCGCCTACGGAAGCGAGCCGGACGGCACGCGCGTCACCGACGTGCGGGAGATCAGCGGCCAGGGTGTGATCGCCCGGGTGGACGGCAGGGAAGTGGCCGTGGGCAACGCCAAGCTGATGCGCGCCGTGGGGGTCGAGCCTATCGACTGCCGCAGCGTCGGAACGGTGGTCCATGTGGCCATCGACGGCGCTTATGCCGGTCATATCCTGATCAGCGACGTTATCAAGGACGGCGCGCGTGAGGCTATCGACGCCCTGCACGAGGCCGGTGTGACGAAGACCGTCATGCTCACCGGCGATATCCGAGCCGTGGGCGAGGATGTGGCCAAGCGTTTGGGCATCGACCAGGTGAAGAGCGAGCTGCTGCCCGCCGACAAGGTGGAGGCGGTGGAGGCTCTGCTTGCCGAGTCTCAGAAGGGCGAGACCCTGGCCTTCGTAGGCGACGGCATCAACGACGCGCCGGTGCTCTCCCGCGCGGACGTGGGCATCGCCATGGGAGCCCTTGGCTCCGACGCGGCCATCGAGGCCGCGGACGTGGTGCTCATGGACGACGATCCCCGCAAGATCGCCAAGGCGATCCGCATTTCGCGCAAATGCCTGCGTATCGTGCGCGAGAATATCTGGTTCGCCATCGGCGTCAAGCTTCTCTGCCTGGCGCTGGGCGCTTTGGGTCTGGCAGGCATGTGGGCCGCCATATTCGCCGACGTGGGCGTCATGGTGCTGGCTGTGCTCAACGCCCTGCGCGCCCTGAACACAAGCAGGCTTTGATTTTTCGAAAAAAACGTGTATACTGTCACTATCAACGGATGGAGATGAGAAGATGGAAAAGGAAAGCTATGCCGAATGCTGCGAAAGCAGGGAAGTGCATACCGAGCTGTTGAAGATCGTGGACGAGCTGATGCCGGATGAGGAAAAGCTCATGGACCTGGCCGAGCTCTTCAAGATTTTCGGCGATACCACCCGCGTGCGCATCCTCTTTGTCCTCTTCGAATCTGAGGTCTGCGTCTGCGACCTGGCCGAGACGCTGAGCATGACCCAGTCCGCCATTTCCCACCAGCTGGCGATCCTGAAACGCAACAAGCTGGTCAAGAGCCGCCGGGAGGGAAAGAGCGTCTTCTATTCCCTGGCCGACGATCACGTGCGCACCATCATCAGCCAGGGCATGGAGCACGTGAACGAATAAGCGGTAGACATAATTCGGTATACATAAAAAGTTAACATAAAGATGTTAACATAATTATTAGGCGGAGCCTCCAGCTCCGCCTGCTTTGTATTTCTGTGAGGGGGAGGACACCATGGACAAAAAGCTGTATCCCTGCTGGCAAAAGGGCGTTGTCGGCCTCGCGCTCGCTTTCCTGGCCCTGCTGTTTATCCGATGGGTCGGCAAAAGCGGCGGCATGAGCCTGTTCGAGCTGCTTGCCGGCATGATCAGTCTGGCGCTTTTCATCGCGTTGGGGCTGCGCTTTGTCCCTGTCCTTTTCGACTTTCTCTTCCCGCGCAAGATAGAAAAGCTCTCTCCGAATCGGCCGCTTTACACGGCGCCGATCTTTTTCCTCGCGCTGTTCTGGGCCGCTGCGCACTATCTCCTTGTCTATGGGATATTACGACTGCCCGGGATTATCTGGACTTCTGGCGCTCCGCGGACGCCTATCATTATATCTGCATTGCGCGGGACTGGTATCTGTCGGAAGGCGAGCTGGACCGACTGGTGCAGCTGGTTTTCCTGCCGGGCTTTCCGCTTGTCCTTCGCGTCTTCCACGCGCTGCTGGGGGACTATATCCTCTCGGGCCTCGTCTGCTCCACGCTGTGCTTTTGCGCGGCCCTGTGCGTGTTCTACCGGCTGGCGCTGCTGGACTTTGACGAGGCCTCTGCCCGCCGCGCCGTCGTCCTTGTCCTGCTGCAGCCGGGTGTGTTTTTCTTCTTTGCCCCCATGAGTGAAAGTCTTTTCCTGCTGCTGAGTGTTTTGTGCGTCTATTGCTCGCGGCGGAAGAGGTGGTGGCTGGCCGGAGTTATTGGCGCCTATGCCGCTTTTACACGCTCTCTTGGCTTGATGCTCTTT
>ONSQ01000115.1 GCA_900320465.1 uncultured Eubacteriales bacterium | reverse complement strand
TGGCCGCCGTCATGAACGACAAGGACCGCGCCGCCGGCCGTTCCGGCACCGGCGCCGTCATGGGCAGCAAGAAGCTCAAGGCCATCGTCGTCAAGGCCAGCCGCAAGCAGCTGGACGTCATCGCCGATGTGGAAGCACTGAAGGAAGCCAACAAGCGCGCGCTGAAGGTCATAGCGGACAACGGCGTCACCGGCCAGGGCCTGCGTGCTCTCGGCACGGCTGTTCTGGTCAACATCATCAACGGCATCGGCGCTCTGCCCACCAGGAACTGGCAGGAGAGCTACTGCCCCACCGCCGACCAGTTCTCCGGCGAGACGCTGGCTGAAAAGTATCTCAAGAAGCCCGGCGCCTGCTATCACTGCCCCATCGCCTGCGGCCGCGTGATCAACCACGGCGACAAGGTCGTCGGCGGCCCCGAGTACGAGCCGCTGTGGGCTTACGGCAGCGACTGCGGCAACGATGACCTCTTTACCATCGACGAGTGCAACCGCCTCTGCAACGAGTACGGTCTGGACGCCATCGGCGTGCCCTGCACCATCGCCGCCGCCATGGAGCTCTATCAGCGCGGTTATATCAAGGAAGAAGACTGCGCCGGCGTGCCGCTGGAGTGGGGCAGCAAGGAAGCCCTGGTCGAGTGGACGAAGCGCATGGGCGATCCCAAAACCGAACTGGATTATCTCATGTCCTCCGGCTCCGCCCGCCTCTGCGAGCACTACGGTCACCCCGAGTACTCCATGAGCGTCAAGAAGCAGGAGATCCCCGCTTACGACGCCCGCGCCATTCAGGGCATCGGCATCAACTATGCCACCGCCAACTGCGGAGCCGCTCACGTGCGCGGCTACATGATCTCTCCGGAGGTCCTCGGGCTGCCGCAGCAGCTGGATCGTACCGTCACCACCGACAAGGCCGCCTGGGCCAAGACCTTCCAGGATCTGACCGCCGTCATCGACTCGATGGGCAACTGCCTGTTCACGTCCTTCGCGCTGGGTGCGCAGGAATACGCGGATCTTCTCAACGCCGCCACCGGCACGAGCTGGTCGGTCGAGCAGCTTCTGGAGATCGGCGACCGCATCTACAACATCGAGCGTATGTTCAACAAGGCCGCCGGCATGAAGCCCGAAGATGACCGCCTGCCCAAGCGTCTGCTGGAAGAGCCCATCACCAACGGTCCTTCCAAGGGCATGCTCTCTCAGCTCCCGCTGACGCTGCCTGAGTACTACGCGGCCCGCGGCTGGGTCAACGCCTTCCCGACTGACGAGACCCTGAAGAAGCTGGGTCTTGACGAGTGCATCGGCAAATAAGTACAATAACCCCGAGGGGGAGGCTTTCCGCCTCCCCCTCGATCTTTCTTTCAATCTTTTTCTGAGGATGTGATCCTATGATCGAAGTACGCTTTTTTGCCACGCTGCGCGAGGGCCGGGGAAAAATCACCCAGGTTCCCGCCGAAGAGGCTTCCACTGCCGGCGATCTTCTGCGCCGCTTTGCAATCCCCGCGGAGGAGGTTGCGATCCTGCTTATCAACGGCTTTCACTCTAAGCCGGAGGACGCCGTGAAGGACGGCGACGTGATCTCCCTTTTCCCGCCGGTGGGAGGCGGCTGAGCCATGGATGAACGGTACATCCGCAATCTCGGAGCGCTGACAGAGAAGGAGTGCGCCCTGCTGCGCACGAAGACGGTGTTCGTGGCGGGCTGCGGCGGCCTTGGCGGATATCTCATTGAAATGCTGCTGCGGCTCGGCGTGGGGACGATCCGCGCCGCCGACGGGGATTCTTTTGAAGCCTCAAACCTGAACCGCCAGCTGCTCTCTTCACCGTCAGCGCTGGGCCGGGCAAAGGCGGAAGCCGCGGCCGAACGGGCCGCACTGGTCAATCCGGACGTCCGCTTCGTCGCGATCGGCGAATTCGTGACGGCGGAAAACGCCGCGCAGCTGATCCGGGGCTGCGACGCCGTGCTGGACGCGCTGGACAATATCGGGGCGCGCCGCCTCCTCGCCCGGGCCTGCGCGGAGGAGGGTATAGCGCTGATCCACGGCGCGATCTGCGGCTGGAGCGCGCAGGCCGCTGTCGTTATGCCGGGAGAAGACCTTATCGACAGGATCTACCCGGAGGGCGCCAGGCTCAGCAGCAAGACCTCTCTTTCCTTCACGCCGCCTTTCTGCGCCGCTCTGCAGGTGGCGCTCTGCACCAGACTTCTCGCCGGGCGGCCTGTGGAGAGCGGGCGTCTGTTCATGGCGGACCTTCTGGACATGGAGATGGAGAGCCTGTTCTGAACGGATAAGCACACGCGCGAGGTGAATATGGAAGAGGCGATTCGAAAACTGTATGTGGAGGCGTCCTCCCGCTGCAATCTCCGGTGCAAGATGTGCTTCCGGCACAGCTGGATCGGCGAGCGCTTCGGTGATCTCGACCCTGAGATCTTTGCGCGGGTGATGGACGATCCTGCACTGTCCGCTGCGGAAACGATCTTTTTCGGCGGGATGGGGGAGCCGCTGGTTCACCCTGCCCTGACGGAGATGGCTGCGCTTGCATCATCGCACGGGAAACAGGCAGAGCTTGTCACGAACGGAACGCTGCTGACGCGGGAGAAGGCCCGGGAACTGCTGCAGGCGGGCGTCTCGCGGATCTGGGTCTCCATCGACGAACTGTACGAGAATTACGGGAAAATCCAGGTCGGCAGCGATTTCGGCCTGGTTCTCGGAAATCTGGAGGCCTTCAACGAGCTGCGGCAGGGGACAAAGGTCCGTCTCGGCATGACGGCCGTCGTCATGCGGGACAACATCGCCAGCCTTCGCCGCATCCGGGAATTTGCCGAGCGCTTCAAGGCCGATGATCTGAATCTCAGCCATATCATCCCCAACCGCGCGGAGGATATCGAACAGGCGCTCTGGCCCATGTGCGACGTGGCCGCCATCAAGGCCGTTGCCGACAAGATCAGCTATGACCGGCGCTTTGAGCCGCTTGATATGGGGACGCAGATCCCGATGTTCAAATTCTCAGAGCGCTATAAGGATCTGCTCTTCCCGGATGAAGAGAGTCTGCAGGAGGCGGAGCTTTTCTCCTGGAAGGGAAAGCCCGTCACCCGACGCACCGACTGGTGCCGTTTTGTCGAAGAAGGGCACTGCTTCATCCGTTGGGACGGAGACGTTTCGCCCTGTATGGGACTGCTCCACACAGCGGACACCTATCTGGGTGACCACAGACGGCGCATCCGGCATCATTCCTTCGGAAACGTCCATGAGCAGAGCCTTGGCGAGATCTGGAGCGGCGAAGCGTATCGCGCCTTTCGGCAGCGCGTGCACGAATTCAAGTACGCGCCCTGCCTTTTCTGCGGCGGCTGCGAGCTGCTGGAGCAGAACGAGACCGACTGCATCGGCTCTCTCGGGCCCACCTGCGGCGGCTGCCTCTGGGGACAGGGCTTTGCCGTGTGCCCGTAAACAAAAGAATACCCCCATCCATCGGATGTGGGTATTCTTTTGGCGCAGAAGGAGGGATTTGCATTGAAGGTGTCGATTCCGATAGTTTTATTGATAAAAACAGAAACGAATAGGACGACTATCAGCTATAATCCGTCCTGTGGGAAGCGACTTTACAGACTGATACTACTTTCAAATAAGAAGCTTTAAAAGGATTGCGAGACTTCAATTGCGCCAGACGAGGCGAAGGCCGCAGAGCATAATGTCGTCCTCACAAGCTCCGTATCAACTCGCTTCCATGCTAAGGCATGAAAGCTCGCTCACTCCGCTGCTCGTCCTCTCAAATTCAAAGCCAGGCGCTTTGAATTTGGAAGGAAAACGGAAGGAGCGGATATGCAGCTTTCGCCATGCTTGGCGGAAGCGGAATGCAGCGAGTTTCGTTAGACGCGGTCAAGGGCTTCAACGAAGTATGGCACAATTCTGGCCACAAGACTTTAAAGAGTTCTATTTGAAAATAGTATGACATCATACGCACGGGGCGCAGGCATGAAAGCCTGCGCCCCGTCTCTTATAATCATTATATGATGGCGAAAAGCGAAAAAGCTTGCCTTGCTGTTTTGCCATATACTCATTGCAATGAGCATCGGGCGAATGATTTTTAGAATCATTCGCTGCCAAACTTGTCGTTTGGCAGCGAAATCAATCAAATCCTCGATTGATTTCGCCATCCGATGATCATTATAGGCTGCGATCCTGCGCGAAAAGAAGTGCAAAACAGACGCTCAGCCGCAGGACGCCCCGGTCATCCGGCGCCAGCTGTCCCGCTCTATGCACTCGTTCAGCCCGCGGCTGACGACCGGGAATTTCAACTCCGCCGAATCGACCATCTGATCATCGAGGATAAAGCTCGCAGGCTATGACTCCTTTTATGTGGGAAAATAGGGGCAATTCCGGAAGAGGCACTCCCTGTTTTCACGGAAATAGCGGCATACGACCTTACCGAGCGGCATCTCAATACCGAGGAGTTCCGCGGTGAAGGCGGCGGCGCGTGTGATGGCGAGCCGGCCGGTGCGCTTGCAGCAGCGGGGGCCGCCCACATCGGCAAGCGTATTGAGAATGTCGGACACGAGCCGCTGCGGGATCGGCCAGGCATCCTTGTGCACGGGATTGGAACCCAGCAGAATACTCATGTAGATTCCGGCGCCCGCCGCCGCACCGCAGACGCCCCAGTAGCCGCAGGTGCCGCCCGGCACCTGGGAGGCGCGGCGCACCGCCTCCTTCAGCGCACTCTCCAGCTCGATTGCCCCGCCGTTGTTGCGGTAGGCAGTCAGCAGCACGCAGGGGACAATGACGTGATGCTCCGGCCCGTGCATGTGCACCTGGCGCAGCGCGACCACCTGCTCGAAGAGGACGAGCGGGTCTTTTTCCGCGCTGGCGAGCAGAAGCGGAACGAAAAAGGCGATGGACGAGGATTCGTGGCAGCTGTCACAGACAAAATGGCCTTCTTCACAGCTGCAGTTGGCACCGGCCTCTTTCCCGCAGATGGCGCAGCGCATCGGCCGCGTCCAGTCAAAATAGACCAGGGGCTTCCCGCAAAGGAGGCAGCCCGTTTTGTGCCGCAGCCGGTCCGCCGTGGGAGAAGGCGGACAACAGCAGGTTTCTTCCGTCGGTTTCTTCTCGATCTCCGTCATGTTTCCTCCACCTTTCTTTTTCCCGCATACAGGCTGCGGTCGTCCGGTCTCGCCCGGCGTACTTCCGTTTCAGCGTCCAGCGCGGGCAATGTGCCCTCGCCGCAGGTCAGAATTTGAAGATGCATCCGCCCGTCTCGCCTCTCTGCCCGGTAATCGGCAACGAAGGGCAGAGAAAACAGCGCCTCGTCCAGGGCCGCCAGCTCCGCCGTCTCCTTCCGGCGCACGGTATCGAGCCGCAGCACTTCGCTGCCGCAGGAACACCGGCCCGGGATCACGCGGGTATAATCGCCGGTGCGGTAGCGGATCAGAGGCATGGCCTCCATACCGATGGTGGTGATGACGAGCTCGCCGGTCTTGCCCGGCGGGAGCGGGCGGCCCTGCGCGTCCACGATCTCGGCGATCACATGGTTCTCCCGCAGGTGCATCCCCGCGTGGGCTGGGCAGGTGATCGCGCCGCCGAGAGCCATCTCGCGCGAGCCGTAATGCGGAAAAAGGCGCGTGCCCAAGATCTCCTCACTGCCCCTGAGAGCGGCGTCGGGACAGGCGTCGCCGCTGACGAGCGCGCGCTTCAGGCTTCCCCGCCCGCACACGCGCAGCAGCGAGAGGAGCTGCACCGGCATGCCGACAAGGGTATCCGGTTTTTCTTGCTCGAGCACAGCGGAAAACTCACCATATGTGAGTCCGGCACCGAGCTTGAGCGGTCTCGCGCCGAGACGCTCGATCGCTTCCGCGATCAGCTCCCCGAGACCGTGCGGTCCGGAGAAGGGGAAGAGAATCATCGTGACGCTGCCGGGAAAGATCAGTTCTCCCAGCCCAGCCGTAAAAAGCTCGACCGTGTGCGCACAGTCGCCCTCGGTATAGAACACGCGCTTGGCCGCGCCGGTGGTGCCGGAGGTCGCGTCGGAGAGCACGCGCTGCACCTCCGCCTGGGAGCGGAGCAGCAGCCCCGGCGCATTGTGCGCCAGGTCTTCGTCCGTCGTAAAGGGGAGGGAGGCGAGGTCGGAAAGCGAGCCCAGATGAGCGGGCAGATCGCGGTAAAAGCCGTCCCGCTCTTTTTCGCGCGCGAGCAGAGCGTTGAGCTTTTCAAGCTGCATTTCCTCGATGCTTGCGCGGCTGATATTCTTGAGACCCTCCTGTGCAAGCAGGAGAGCGTCGATCCGGGAAGGGGTCATCGATAGAGCGCCTCCCCGTTTCGGTTGGTCAGATTATAGGCGCAGAAGGGCACCATACCATAGCGGCTGTCTACCTCGCAGATATGACAGCGACGCAGCCGGTCGAGATCGAGGTTCCACGCGTCCTGAAACACCATGCCGGACACGGCAAAGGTGCTGCGACGCACTTTTTTGAGAAAGGCGTCGAGCGCGGAGGTCTCGGTGAGGGCGTCATCC
>ONSQ01000140.1:515-3011 GCA_900320465.1 uncultured Eubacteriales bacterium | reverse complement strand
TATGCTCCTGCGGCACGTAGCGCTGAAAAAGGGCGGAGAGCAGAATACCGAAGAGGAAATACGGCCCGGTCGCCCGGATGTTGCGGCCGACATTCAGCAGATAGCGGATCAGAATATTGGGATGCGTGTCGTGATTTGCGCGATCCTCGAAGCCGGAAAAATCGAAAAAGCTCCTGTCCCGATAAAAGATATGGATCAACAGTCCCGCGGCGCAGCCACAGAGAAAACAGGAGACGATCCGCACCGTGAGCACTTCCGGCCCCAGGGCGGCGCTGTAGACGATGAGCTGGGGATTTAAAAGAATCGAAGCCATCATAAAGGACGCCAGCCAGTCATGGCGCATCCCCTGCCGGGAAAAGGACGCGGCGACCCTGCCGGGAAAAGGACGCGGCGATGGGGATGGTGCCGTACATGCAGAGCGGTGAGGCGATGCCCAGCAGGCAGGCGGGTATGATCCCGAAAATGCCCCATTTTTTTCCCTGCATCCGGCGGAAAAGGTTGTGGATGCCGTCCCTGGCGAAAACGGAGATGAAGGAGCCTATGGCAATTCCCAGCACCCAATACCAGAAAATCTGCCTTAGCTGCAGCTCAAAGTAGTACCAGAGATAGATAAACTCCCGACGAAGGATATGAGATATTTCGTTCATGGTGTTTCTTCCCCGAAGAGCATCGTGATCTCCTTTTTTTACCTGTAAGGCAAGCGATGTTTGCATAGAATAACGATTCTTATTATACCCTCTCCCGCGGCGGTGTCAAGAATGATTGTGCCTGGATCCTCCTGCACACTCATCTGCAGGGCACTGTTCTGCCTCCAATTTCAGAGAAGAGAATGAAAAGGACCGCTCTCAAGAAAAGAGAGCGGTCCTTGTAAAGTGCAGGGAAAAATCAGTCTTCGTAGATGGAGCCGGTCATGGCATGCAGCGTAGCCAGACGGGCAAAGCAGGTGGTCTTGCCGTGTGCCGTGCCCGCATAGAACTGCGGATAGGTGTGACGGAAGAAGCCGCCCATATCGTTGCCGACGACGTACAGACCCTCAATCGCGGAGCCGTCCGGACGGATCGCCTGGAGGTTGGTGTTGACGTTCACGCCGGTGATGCTGCAGAGGATCCAGCTGCTCAGGGCGATGCCATAGAACGGGCCGTCCTTGATCGGGGTGAGGCGCTTGGCCATCTTGCCGAAGTCCTCGTCTACGCCTTTCTCGCACATCTCGTTGTAGCGTTCGACGGTGGCAAGGAATTTTTCTTTCGCTTCGGGAGTCATCTCAAGCTGATCCGCCAGATCTTCCAGCGTGTCCGCTTCCTTCAGCTTGCCGGAATCAAGTGCCGGCTGCATGAAGACCTTGCGGAAGTCTTCGGCGTTGGTGACGGGATAGAGGTTTGGCAGAACCTCGGAGTTCTGGGATCCCGGGAAGGCGACAACGCGGCTGCAAATCGTTGTATGGAACTTGTTGACATCGGCCCAGTAGTTGCTGTCGAAGATCTGGAACGAGAAGCCGCCCGGCTGATTGGTGATGGCGTGGCACTGGAAGTCATAGGGTCCGTCCTCGTTGCAGAAGCGTTCGCCCAGGGTGTTGACCTTGAGCCAGGGCTGGCTGCCTGCCCAGAATACATCGGTCAGGGATTCGCCGTACGGCTTTCCGACATGGTGATCCAGAGCAACCGCGCCGCGGTCGAAGAGCATGATGCCGCCCGCACAATCAGCGTCCATCTTGGCGCCAGCGTTCACGCACATACGGATGCCGTCGCCCACACGGCCGCCGCAGCCCATTGTATTGGCCGCGTACTGATGATCCACGACGCCCAGAACGTCCATCATATCCGGATTACCGGAGAAACCGCCGGTGGATACTACAACGCCCTTGGAAGCGTTCAGCTGGCTATAGGTGCCGTCCTTATTCAGAACGGTAACACCGGTGACCTTGCCGGTCTCATCCTGAACCAACGTCAGCGCCGTGGTGTTATAGCGAACCTCGCCGCCCTTGTCTTCAATCAGCTCAATCCACTTCGGGTTGGCGATCTGGCTTCCGAGCTGGTTCGGTCCGAGCTCGGTATAGGTGCCCTTGACGAAGGCGCAGTGCTGGGAAGGAAGGTTCGTGTACAGGGTGTCCTTCATGTCGGTCTCGACCATGAAGTCGATGTCTTTGGTGGCCAGCTGCTCAATGCACCAGTCCATGGTACGGCCGGAATTCTTGACATACAGCTCGACAAGACGCTGGTCGTTGCCGTAGCTGGCATAGCGGCACATATCGTTGGCGATTTGCTGGAGTTCTGCATCCGTATAGTGGATACCGTATTTTTCATGCTCCAGTTTGGTGTTGAAAGCGCCGATCTCGCCGGCCCATGTGGTATAGAAACCGCTCTTCTCGACGACGATGACCTTACCACCCAGGTCTGCTGCTGAAGCAGCGGCTACCAGACCGCCGTTGCCGGCACCGATGACCACAACGTCGAAGTCTTCCGTAGAGGTAATCTCTCCTACCTCGGGCGTGGTTGCCGC
>ONSQ01000140.1:0-510 GCA_900320465.1 uncultured Eubacteriales bacterium | reverse complement strand
TGAAGCAGCGGCTACCAGACCGCCGTTGCCGGCACCGATGACCACAACGTCGAAGTCTTCCGTAGAGGTAATCTCTCCTACCTCGGGCGTGGTTGCCGCGAAGTACTCGGCACGGGTGTTGACGCAGACACCGTTTTCATCATAGCGGAGTCCACCTGCTTCTTCTGCCGGTGCATCGTCAGCAAAGGCAACAGTTCCGGTCAGGCCGGTTGCAGCGAGCCCGATCGCGCCGGCCGCGGCGCCCTTCAAAAAGTCTCTGCGGGAAATGTCTTTCATCATTGCATCTTTCCTTTCTGTGTGTACATTTTTTTCGGAAGAATGAGGTCTAATCCTCCATCCCTGTGGGTGTAGTATAAACCATTGGGTTTGCCGAGTGTCAACACGGAATTTGGTTGTTTTCACTCATTTTTTGAACAGAGTTTCAACTGATTTTGGTAAATATGATCGTTTTGCTGGCGCTTTGCAGTATTGCTGCCCGTAAACCGTTGCCTTACACCACGGTTTGTGTTA
>ONSQ01000116.1 GCA_900320465.1 uncultured Eubacteriales bacterium | reverse complement strand
GAAAAACGCTCATCATGGCGCATCCTCTCGTAGGTCGCCGCCAGCTTATCCCAGCAGGTGGCATCCTGGCAGAGAAAGACGACGGACACTTTCTCCCCTTTTGCTTTGACATGCGCCGTTTTGAAAAGGTTTACATAAGACTTTGCCACAATGCATTCTTCTTTGGCAAAGGACAAAAAGCGATGGATACTTTCGTTCTTTCTCAGAAGATCTGCAACACTCATACGTTCTCCTCTCCGCCGGCGGAAGGTGTCTCCCTGCGCAGCATGCCCAGCATATAGTCAAAGCTTTCTACATGAAAGAGTTTGGAGAGGAGCACATAGAGTACCACCCCCAGAAGAACCTGCAAGACGAGAGTCAAGTAAGTGGGCAGCCCCAGAAGGAACACCGCGTACACCGCCACACCCATGGCGAGACTCAGAAGGCTGTTGGGGATCAGATCCATCAGCTGATCCCTATAGCGATAACCAAAGAGCTTTTTACTGGCTACCGCATTGACAATGTGGTTGAAGGCAGCGCTTGCCAGCCCACCCATTGCAATAGCCATCACGCCGAAAGGCATACTGGCAAGTAAAATCAGTATATCTACAGAGTTAGATATAGTGGTCATTTTCAGATACACGTCGCTGCGGCCGATGGATTTATACGCGTTATACTTGGTGGTACTGACCGAATAAAAGGCGTAGATCACGCAGAGAATCTGCAGATACGGCACGCAGGGCACCCACTTGTCGGTAATAAGCAGCGAAATGAGCGCGCGAGAGCACACGGCAAGCCCCATCATCATGGGCATCATCACATAGGTTTCGATCCGGATGGCCTTGCGCGTCATACGCAGGACCACGTCAAGCTTGTCCTGCTCCTGGGACATGGTGGGCAGGAGGATACTGTCAATGGCCGTATCCACATTCAGCGCGATAATCTGCGGGAACTGCTGGCCGCGGTTGTAGTAAGCTAAGTCTTCCTTGGTATATCGCTTGCCGATAATCAGGGAGCGGAGGCTGTTGGACAGGGTGGAAATGAGCGAGACGACCAGCAGCTTCCAGCCAAAGGAAAGCAGACCGCGCAGCCGCTGGGCAGAAAAAAGCTTTTTCGGCCGACAGGGCACGGTAATCCACAGGATGATCGTATCCACCATGTCGTTGAACAGAAACTGGGCAACCAGCGCCCAGACGCCATAGCCCTTCCAGGCAAGGTAGATGCCGATGCCTGCTGCGCCTAATGTTCCGCCCAGGGTGGCAAAGAAAAACTTCTTGAAGAGCATGTTTCGCGCCACATAGGCCTGCTGGATGTTCTTGACGCCGGAAATCAGCAGCGAAAGGCCCAGAACGCGGAACACCGGTTTCATCTCCGGCGTGCGGAAATACACCGCGAGCGGACCGGAAATCACAAAGAGGATCGCATACAGAATGAGGCAAACCGCGAGGTTAAAGAAGAACACCGACGAGAAGTCCAGCTCGTCCGCATCCTTCTTCTGTACCAGAGCCGTGCCCAGCCCGCTGTCCACAAACACCTGGAAAACGGTAATAAACACCGTGACAAGGGCGATGGAGCCGTAGACATCCGCGTCCAGCAGCCGCGCCAGGATCAGCGAGACGATAAAGGTCACGCCCCTGGCCCCAAAGCGCTCGGCAAGGCGCCATATGAAATTGCCTATGAGCTTTTTGGGTTTCATGCCTACTCTCCAAGTGCAGAAATAAAAGGATCAGAACTCCTTATAGAAGGAGCGGTTATTGCAGAATTGGGTGCCAAAGCCCTCTTTGAAGACGGCGAGGCCGGTATTGAGAACCATGCCCCGCTCTTCGGTGCTGATGCCGAAGGAGAAGGTCTCAAAGCCCTTCTCTTTTGCCAGTTCGATCAGATGATAGTTCAGGTAATTCATGACAAAGAGCCGGGCGGCGTCCGCACGCTGGGCCAGGTATTGGGTGTGCAGCACCTTGTTGTCGAAGTAAAAGAGCATACTGCCGGCGAGCAGCTCATCGTCCCGGAATACGCCGTAGAAATCCACGATCTCGGGAAAGCGGGAGTCGCGGAACTCCTTCAGTTCGTCCAGGCTATGCACCGGCGCGGCGTCATGGCGGGAGAGGTTCTCCCGCAGGATCTCATAAAAGGCTTCCAATTCCGCGTCCCCGTTCAGGCGGCGAAAATACAGATTATTTTTCAGCGAATAGCGGTAATCGCGCCTCCGGCCAGAGGACCAGGTGGCGGTGAGATCGTCTCCCAGCGCGGCGCAGTCAATAACGAAGCTAAGCTCGTCGATCTCCCGATAGCCGTTCTGGTAGAAGAAATAGTTCAGGAGCTCCGGGCTCTTGCGGCAGAACACAGCGGAGCTGGGCTTGAAGTACGCGCATGCGTAGCCGGCTTGCCGGAGATAATCCTCCAGCAGCGGGAAGAGCGCCTGGAGCGTGGTGATCGTATAGCGAGCGGCATCGATCACAACGCCGCCGAAGGTACTTCCCTTGTGCGAGAAAAAGCAGCGTTTGCCGTCCTCAATTGCCTCACAGGCCGGGATCACAGCCAGGATGTTGTTTCCGTCCAGCACCAGCAGCGAGGCGTCCGTAAAACGCCCCGCGGGATGGTAGTTGAGGAAGCGGCGGGTCTGGAGGAAGGTCCCGTTTGCACTGCTATGAAGGACAAAGCTGTCCCATTTATTCTCCCATTCCGCACTATAGCGGAGAATAGAAAGCGTCATTATCTTCGACCTTTCCTCGTTTCTTACTTAAAACTGTTGACGGCGTCGACGACTGCACTGATTTCGTCGTCCGTCATGCCGTAATACATGGGCAGGCTCAGCTCTGTGCGGCTGATCTCCTCCGCAAGGGGGAGCGCGCCGGGCATAAGGCCCAGATCGCGGTAGCACTCCTGCAGGTGCATGGGGATCGGGTAGTGCTTGTTGGTGCCGATCCCGCGCGCGTTCAGGTGTGCCTCGAGGGCATCGCGTGCCTCGCAGCGTACGGCATAGATATGCCAAACCGGGACGCAATCCGTCAGGACTACCGGCAGGTGAACCTTGGGATTAACGATCTCTGTGCTGTAACGCGCGGCGATACGGCGGCGGTCGGCGTTCATGCGTTCCAGATGGGGCAGCTTGGCCGACAGGAAGGCGGCCTGCAGCTCGTCAAGGCGGCTGTTGTTGCCCTTATAGATGTGGTGATACTTATAATCCGAGCCGTAGTTGCCCAGGGCACGGACCTTGGCGGCCAGCTCGTCGTTGTTTGTCACAACGGCGCCGGCGTCGCCCAGTGCTCCCAGGTTTTTGCCGGGATAGAAGCTGAAGCCCGCGGCATCACCAAACGAGCCCACGCGCTTTCCTTTCCAGGTGGCACCGTGTGCCTGGGCGCAGTCTTCGATCACGAACAGGCCGTGCTTTCTGGCAACTGCCATGATGGCGTCCATCTCGCAGGCCTGGCCGTACAGATGCACGGGCATGATCGCACAGGTGCGGGGCGTGATGGCGGCCTCGATGAGTTCCGGGTTTAGATTGAAGGTTTCCAGACGCGGTTCCGCAAAAACAGGCCTGGCCCCCACATAGGTCACGGCCAGCGCTGTGGCGATATACGTATTGGACGGGACGATGACCTCATCCCCCTCCCCTATACCCAGGGCCTTGAGAGCGAGCATCAAAGCGTCAAGGCCGTTGCCGACGCCGATGCAGTGGGATGTGCCGCAGTAGTCCGCAAAGCTTTTTTCAAAGCGCTCGTCCTCGCTGCCGCCGATGTACCAGGAGCGCTCAAAGACGCGGCTGAACGCGCCGCGCAGCTCAGCGTCCAGCTCGCGCTCCATGGGCAGGAAGGATACAAAGGGAACGCTCATGCCTGTTCCTCCCCTTTCACATAGCGCAAAAAGCTATCGTAGTCGCGGATATAGTCCGATTCATCGTACCACTCGGAGGCAAGGACCATCAGCACCGCGTCGGAGG
>ONSQ01000117.1 GCA_900320465.1 uncultured Eubacteriales bacterium | reverse complement strand
CGACTGCGAGGGCTGGCGCCGCATCTCCCGGGCCGTGTCCGCCACCTGGCAGGGCTGTCTGGTGGCGCCCTATCTGATGGTCCAGTGCTCCGACAGCCGCCATTACCGCGATCTGTCCGACAAGGTCTATCGCTTCTCGGCTATGGATCTGACCAAGGCCGAGCGCGGTACCATCCACGGCAACAACGAGCATATCCGCCTCGAGAAAAAAGCGTGGCTGATGTTCTATACACCAGCCACGCTTTTCTGTATTTCATCCTTTGCTTTTTTCCTCGCGCGCCTCCGCCTCCCGCAGATACGAGCTGCCGCCCATGGCGGCGTACAGCGCGTCGTGGATGGCCGCGTAATTCTCCGGCGCGATCCGATCCAGCTCCCGGAACATGGGGGCGAAGTGCCAGCGCAGGATCTCCTGGGAATAGTCCTGGTAGAGCTCGCGCCCAAAGGCGTTGACCCGCAGCTTCATCTCCTTACGGCTGCCGGACAGATAGCTTTTTTCCAACAGTCCCTTGGCCACCAGCCGGTTGACGATCTTGGAAAAGTTGCTGCGCGTGATACCCAGATGCGCGGCGATGGCCGACATGTTCTGGCCCTTGTCCTCGCTCTCCAGCACGTATTCCAGTACCTGGATCTGGGCATAGGAGTAGCACACGCCCTTGTATTCCATCTTCTCCAGCTTATAGGCCGCGGCGTAAATGTTGCAGTAGTGAATCAGGGCGTCCACCACGTCGCGGTACTGGCCCATCCATGCAAGCTTCATAAGTGGCCTCCGTTAAAAATCTATCAATTTATTATAGCAGATGATTCCCGCCTCCGCAAGCAAAAATACTAAAAAACAGGGGCTTGCATTTCTGCAATATTAGGCATATAATACAAGCATAGTTTCCAGCGGAAACAAACGGAAGCCGCAACTGCGGCGAAATAAAGAAAGGAAAGGGTTAAAGATGAAACTCAGCAAAAACGTAAAAACTCTGCTTTGCGTCGCCCTGGTGCTGATCCTGCTGGGCAGCGCGCTGGCCGGTGCGTTCAACACGGGTCTGGGCGCGACAAAGGTCACGCGCATCTCCTTCGACGGCGGCCACGGCCGGCTCAGCGGCCTGCTGTACATGCCGAAGGACGCCTCGGCGGACAATCCCAAGCCCACGGTCATCGTGACCCACGGCTATCTGAACTCGGCGGAAATGCAGGATGCCAACGCCATCGAGCTCTCCCGCCGCGGTTTTGTGGTGCTGGCTCTTGACCAGTATGACCACGGCCACTCCGCCCTGGACCACAGCGTCTATTCCGACACCAGCTTCTTCGGCGTCTGGCTGCCCTTCTGGGCCAACTCCATGAACGACGCCGTGCAGTATATGTACGACCAGCCCTACGTCCTCAAGGACGCGAACGGCAACGGCCTCATCGGCGTGACCGGCCACTCCATGGGCGGCTTCTCCAGCACCCTGGCCCTGGCCTTCGACGAGATGCAGGCTGCCCAGACCGGCGTCCGCAAGGTCTCCTGCGGCCTGTCCGAGGGCTCCGACTTCATGTACACCGCTTTCGTCGGCGTTGATGCCGCCACGGCTGACGCTCTGGGCGGCGGCCGCACCATGGGCAAGGTCTGCGCCCAGTACGACGAATTCTTCTTCAACGATCCCACCGTCGAGGGCGGCACGGTACGCCACAAGGACTATGTCTCCACGCCCGACGGCATGACCTTCCTCCAGCAGAGCGCCCCGGCCCAGGCCAACACCTGGTACGACACCGCCGACGGCGGCCGCCGCATCATCTACGAACCGGCCCAGACCCATCCGTGGAACCACTTCTCGGCCACCACCACCGGCTATGCCATTTCCTTCTACCAGACCGCCTTTGCCGATTACAGCGGCATGCTCAACAACATCGCCCCCAACAAGCAGGTCTGGCAGTGGAAAGAGGCCTTCGAGTGCGTCGCCCTGGTTGGCTTCGTTCTGCTGCTCCTTGCCGCAGCCCAGATCCTCATCGAGCTGCCCTTCTTCAAGCTGGCCAAGACCGGTGAGCTGGCTGTGCAGAGCGCCCCGCAGGGCGGCAAGCGCGCCCTCACCTGGCTGATCCTTCTGGTGGCGATCCTGCTGCCGGCCATCTTCTTCACCCCGCTCATGGACGGCGGCGCGGGCAGCCCCGGCGTGATGGTTCTGTTCTATGCCGGCCTTGTGGCCGCTGTCGGCGGCCTGGCTGCCTTTGTGCTGGCTCTTGCGAAAAAGCAGGGAAAGGGCGCTGTCATCGGCGGCTGCTGCCTGACTGTCAGCGGCGCGCTTCTGGCGCTGATCGCCAAGACCCCCATGTACCAGGACTACGCCGTCTGGACCGCTCCCGGCGTCAACAGCATCGCCTACTGGACCATCGGCTGCGCGCTGATGAGTCTGACGATCCTCTCCGCCGTGTACGTCTGCATGAAGAGGGGAGAGGGCGCGACCTTCGCCAACTACGGCGTCAGCTTCAAGCCCATGGCGATCATCGCGGGCCTGTGCACGGCGCTGTGCACCGTGATCGTCGGCTACGCCGTGCTGTGGCTGATGGACGCGCTCTTCAAGGCCGACTTCCGTATCTGGACCTTTGCCTTCAAGACCTTTGACGCCTCCATCCTCCCGGCGATCCTGCGCTACCTGCCCACGTTCCTGCTGTTCTACATCATTTCCACCGCGGGCATCACGGTCAACACCAACACCGACCGGCTGGGCGGCGCCAAGGGCTACATCCTGGCGATCCTGCTCAACGCGGGCGGCCCGATTCTGTGGCTGGCCATCCAGTACATCACCCTCTTCTCCACCGGCGTCGCGGCCCAGCCCGGCTCGGCCCTTTCCGGCATCGTGCTGGTAGCCATGGTGCCGACCCTGTCCATCGCCGCCATCTTCTCCCGGAACCTGTACAAGCGCACGGGCAACATCTGGACGCCCGCCTTCCTCAACGCGATCCTCATGACCACGATGACGATTGCAAACACGATGGTGGCCTTCAAGTAAAGCAAATACAGCAAATACCACGCAAAAAAGGTGAGACCGTTCCGGTCTCACCTTTTTTTATTTTGCCCGCCTTCTAAGGCAGCTCACAGAAGCCCGCCTGCCGCAGCGCGCTCTCGGCCAGCAGACCGGAAAGGTTCTGCCGGAAGAAAGGCTTATTCTCCGCGGCCCGGTCGCGCAGGATCACCAGCAGCCGTTCATAGGAGCCGTCCTCATAGTTGTACCAATAGCTTCCCTCCACGTTGGGTCGCTGACCTCCATTTTCCTCACGGAAGGCCTCCTCCAGACGCAGGAGCTCCGGGATGGCGTCGTCGCCCAGAGACTCCAGCGCGTACAGATCCACCTGCGCCGTGCTGCCGTCCAGATAGCGTTCCACATTGTATCGGGCGATCCAGCGGTTCGGACCGGACAGGGCCAGACACACGAACATCGCCACCGCCACCGCCGCACACAGCGGCGCGGTGCGGACGCGTCGGACATACAGTCCCAACAGCAGCACGACAAACAGCAGTGTCAGCAGCGCCATGAACCAGGCGGCGTGCACCCGGTCGGGAGTCAGACCGTAGGCTTGGATGTAGAGAACAAGCTTGGACATGGCCGTGGCGATCAGCACCAGCGTGCACAGGGCGAAGGCCAGACACAGCAGCCTGACCGGCGCAGCCTTTTCGCTTTTGACAAAGCCGCGCAGACACAGCACCACGAGAAAATTGATGAATGACACGGCGCAGAGCTGGAAAAAGCCGTCACGTGCATAGTCGGCGTAGCTCAGTCCCTGGGGCAGCACGCCGGTAAAGGCCGCGGTGTAGTAGCCCCACTGGGAGATGAAAAACACCGCGTACAGCGCCAGCAGCGGCAGCGCCGCGGCGTAGGCGGAGAGCAGGCTCAGCACCTTCCGGCGAAGGACACGCGCGGAAGCCTCCTCCGCCGTGGGGACAGCCCGCCCGGCCGTGGCCGAGGCGAAAAGCCCGAACACGTACAGCGCCACGGGTACGCCGAACAGGAGCCGCAGCAGATTCTCCGTCAGCCACTCGCTGTCAAAGTCGAACAGCCGCAGCATGATCCGGCCGAACTCGCTGTCATAGCTCAGAAGAGCGAACACCGCCATGCAGGGCAGCGCCGCCAGTGCAAGCCCCAGCAG
>ONSQ01000119.1 GCA_900320465.1 uncultured Eubacteriales bacterium | reverse complement strand
AAAGAGATCGCCGGAGAGGCCGTGAAGGGCATGGCGCCCGAGCAGAAATACGTGCGCGGGGCTTACACCGGCGGCACCTATCTGGACGAGGGCATGCGCGCCATGTGGGAGGCCACCGGCGGCCTCTGGTCCAACGCCCCCATGAGCCCGGAATGGAAGCTGCCGGAAGGTGCGGCCAGCCGGGAACACACCGCCATTGACTACGGCGAGGAGGAATACACGCTGGGCCGTCCGCACCCGGCCATCGACGCCTCCATCCGCCGCCCGGCGATCCTGAAAGAAGCGGCTGACCCGAGCGTGGCCGTGATCGTACTGGACTTCATCCTCACCCCGCCGGGACATATGGATCCCTGCGGCTATGTGGTGCCGGATATTCTCAAGGCGCAGGAGCTGGCAAAGAGCCGGGGCGGCAAGCTGGTGTTCATCGCCTCCGTGCTTGGCACCACCGCAGACTGGCAGGACATCCGCAAACAGGAGCAAGAACTCCGGGACGCGGGCGTGCTGGTCTGCCGCACCAATTACCGCGCCGCGCTGCTGGCGTCTGAGATCATCAAACTCAGGAGGGATGCGTAATGGCTGATACAAGTAAGATGCTGAGCCTGTTCCGTTCGGAGCTGGTGGTGGTCAACGTGGGTCCCAAGTCCTTTGCGGACGTGCTGGAAAAGCAGGGCTACACGGCGCTGCAGGTGGATTGGAAGCCGGCGGCCGGCGGGGATAAGCAGATGCAGGAGATGCTCCAGTATCTGGGAGGCTACTGATGAAGATCCTTGTCTGCAACGTGGGGAGCACTTCCCTGAAATTCAAGCTCTACGATATGCCCGACGCCCGCGTCCTCGCCCAGTGCGGCGTGGAGCGCGTGGGTTCGGATCATGACGCGATCTTTCGCTATGAAAACTGCCTCACCGGGCAGAAGATCGCCTTCGACAAGGCGGACATCCCCAACTACGAAAGCGGCATCCGCCTCTTCCTCGACTATCTGACCGGGGCGGACATGGGCGTTATTTCCGCCGTCACCGAGATTGAGCGCGTGGGCTACAAGGCCACGCTTTCCAAGGGCCACTTCGGCATCCACGAGCTGGACGAAGAGGTTCTGCAGGGCATGGAGGACTGGCTTAGCCTAGCCCCGCTGCACAATCGGGCCTATCTGGACGCCATCGCCGTCATGCGCGGCTTCCTGCCCGAGGCCCGCTTCATCGGCTGCTTTGAGACAGCCTTCCACCGGGATATCCCGCTGGAGCGGAAGATTTACGGTGTTCCGTACGAGTGGTACGAGCGCTACGGCGTACAGCGCCTGGGTTACCACGGCGCTTCCCACGGCTATATTGCCGACGTGCTGAACGAGCAAGGGAGAGACTACAAGGCCATCTCCTGCCATCTGGGCGGGAGCTGCTCGGTCTGCGCCATTGAAAACGGCAGGAGCGTTGACACCAGCTTCGGCATGAGCCTGGAATCCGGCCTCATCCACGCAAACCGCGTGGGCGACATGGATACCAGCATGTCTTACTTTCTCCGCAGCGAGGGCATGAGCGACGAGGAGATTTTACAGGGGCTGCAGAAAAAGGGCGGTCTGCTGGGCATCTCCGGTGTGTCGAACGACCTGCGCTATGTGATCGAGGCCGCGCAAAACGGCAATGAGCGGGCAAAGCTCGCCCTTGATGTGTTCGTCACCGGCATCGTCCACTACATCGGCGCCTTCGCCATGGATCTGGGGCGGCTCGACTATTTGGTATTCACCGCCGGGATCGGTGAGCATTCCGCGCTCCTCCGCGAGCGTGTCTGCGAAAAGCTGGGGCTGCTCGGCGTGAAGCTGGACAAGGAGAAGAACGCGCAAAACGAGGAAGTTATATCCGCCGCCGATTCCGCCGTCCGTGTGCTGGTGATCCCCACCAACGAGGAGTTGGGCATCGCCCGCCGGACCTACGAGTACCAATGAGCTATTCCTATTCTCCCGAACTGAAAGCCCCGCAGAAAATGCCGGACATTGACCCTGGCAAAGCCGCCATGGCGGGGATGCTGAAGATCCTGTGCCTGACCCACCAGAAGCAGACGGCGGCCTTTCGGCCGCCGGAGGGACTTTCCTGTCGGAAAATCTCTGTCCAAGCAGCCGACGGCGCGCAGATCCCATGCTTCGTTGTGGAACCCGAGAGCAGCGACGATCCGCTGCCCGGCGTGCTGATGATCCACGGCGGCGGCTTCTATCTGCCGGTGCAGACCTCCGCGCTGGCGCTGGGCTGCGCGTATGCGAGGGGCTTGAACGCCCGCGTCTTTCTGCCGGAATATCGCCTGGTGCCGCAGTTCAGCTGAATGACTGCATGGCCGTGTGGCTGGAACTGCAGCGGCATGCGGTGGATCCCTCCCGGCTTCTGGTGATCGGTGACAGCGCCGGAGCGGCTCTGGCGGCAGGGCTGTGCATCGGCCTTCGCGGCCGTGCCTGCCCTCAGCCCAGGGGCCAGCTGCTGATCTATCCGGTGCTGGACGACCGGGCGGAGCTTTATGCTTCCTATGAGAAGTACGCCGACGCCTGCTGGTCGCCCAAGGCGACAAAGGCCATGTGGGATGCGTATTTGAAGGGCGCGGACGAGAGTCTGCTGCCCTGCCTGGTTCCCGCGCGGTGTGAGGACTTGAAAAACCTGCCGGATGCCTACATCGAAGCCCAAGAGATCGACGTGCTGCACGACGAGGCCGTAGCCTATGCGAGCGCCCTACAAAAGGACGGCGTTTCGGTAGAGCTTAACGAAATCGCCGGCTCCTACCACGGCTTTGACAGCGATCTTTCTTCGCCGCTTGTCCGGCGTGTGATTGCGCATCGGATCGCCGCGGCTCAAGAAATGATAAAAGAAATGCGCTGACCGTTGAGGTCAGCGCATTTTTTGATTGTTGTTCTATCCAAAGTAAACCGCCGCCCAGAGCGGGATCGTCACAATGGACAGGGCGGTGGAGAGAAAGATCAGCTTGGCCGAGAGCGCCCGGTTGCCGCCATAGATCGTGCAGAGCATGGTGGAGTTGGTGGCGGCGGGCATGGAGGCCATCAGGATCAGCACGCCTTTCAGAACCGGGTCAACATCTATAAAAGACAGCAGCAGCGCCATCAGCGCGCCAAGCCCCACAAGCCGGATCAGCACATAGGGGATCGCCCGCCATTCGGTGAAGATCTCCCGGAAGGGGACGCTGCCCAGCACCGAGCCGATGACCAGCATGGCGCAGGGCGAGGTGGCCTGACCGATGAAGGCGCAGCCGTCCAGGACCACCGCGGGCACCGGCACGCGCAGCAGATACAGGATCGCCGCCGCGACGCCGGAGAGGAAAGCCGGATTCAAAATCTTCTTCAGCGGCAGTTTACCCGCCAGCAGCCAGATGCCCAGCGAAAAGCAGAGCAGATTATACGGGATGTTCAGCAGCGAGCCGTAAAACGCGGCGTTTCCGCCCAGCACCGCGGCGCAAACCGGAATGCCGATATAGGTCACGTTGCCGCACATGGTCTCAAAGAGGTACACGCCCTTGTCTCCAGCGGGCGGCCGGAGCAGCGGAACGATGACGAGCGCCACAAGCCCGCTGAGCAGGAACATGCCAAAGGACAGGCAGAGGGTCAGCAGAACGCCTTTGGGGTCTACCGCGGAGCCGGAATTCAGGATTGCACTGAATAAATAAAATGGTAAAATGATTTTGACAACGATGTTCGACACCGTGGCGGTGCCCTCTTCGCTGAGGACTTTCAGCTTGCGGCAGACGAAGCCTGCCAGGATCCCGATAAAGATCACGGTGATCTGGTGCAGCGCTGCGGACATAGTTCTCCCTCCGTTTCTGCTTCACATTATATTAAACAGCCGCCTGCTTGAAAAGCGAAGAATTTGTTTTTTTATCCGCAAATTTGCTTCCTTTTCAACCTTGTCAAATATGTAAACAGCAAAGCAAATTTGCGAATATTCAAGCAGAAAAAGCCGTGCTATGGTAGTACCATCCCAATCCCGGAGATAAGATTAGGAGGTTGCACATGAGTACGAAAACAAAGAAAGGACTTTTAAGCGGCTGGTTTGAAGCTCCGTTCTGGAACACCCGGATCACCTCCGCCAATGTCCACGGCAAGGAGCGCTGGCTGGGCTATGTGGTCGGCCCCTTCGGCGTCATGCTGCTGCAGTCCATCGTCAACAGCTACTTCAACAAGTACCTGACCGATACCCTGGGCTTCACGGTCACCCGAGGCATGTGGATCGCCAGCTTCATGGTCGTGTTCCCGGTGCTGTCCAAGCTGCTCGACGCCATCACCAATGTGATCATGGCGAAGATTCTGGACAACACCAAGTGCCGCCAAGGTAAGCTGCGCCCCTGGTTTATCCTGTCTCTGCCCATCACGGTGGCCAGCATCATCATGATGTTCGCCATCCCGAATATGGGCGCCAAGGCCCAGGCCATCTGGGTCGTGATCTCGTATAACCTCTTCTACTCAGTCGGCTACACCATGTGGTACATGGCCTATGAGTTGTCCGCCGCGCTCTCCACCCGCAACGTCAAGCAGCGCTCCGGCAACTCCATCGCGGGCCAGGTCACCAAGAACATCGGCACCGGCATCATTTCCATCCTGTTCCCCACGATCCTGTCCCTGATCTCCCACAGCGTGGGCGGCGACAAGCAGGGTTATCTCGTGACCTTGTCCGTGATGTGCGTCATCGCCGTGCCCCTGACCTTCATCCAGTACTTCTACACCCGTGAGCGCATCACCGAGGAGCGCCGCGCCACCGAGGGCGAGGGTGAGCTGGTTCAGGTCAAGGAGGCCAGCTTCGGCACCCAGCTCAAAGCCTGCGTCAAGGACAAGTACTGGGTCATGTTCATCGTCCTGATCTTCATCTATCAGGTGCTCAACGCCCTCAAGGGCGTATCCCAGATCTACTACGCCGGCTGGGTCGTGGCCGGAAACGCCTACGGCGAGGCGGCCGCCATTCAGGCGCGCTTCACCATGATCGCTATGGCCCCCATGGGCCCGATGCTCTTCGTGGTGCTGCCCCTCATCAAAAAGTTCGGCCGCAGCAAAATGATCATCATTGGTTCGGCTATCGCCTTCGTGGGCGCGCTGATCGCCTTCTTCGGCGCAGGCAGCACCATGCCCGTCTATGCCGGTACCGGTCTCGGCGGCGTGGGCGCCATGTTCTACGTCTACACGATGATGAGCTTCACCGGCGACGCCATCGACCATGTGGAGTATTCCCAGCATGTCCGCGTGGAAGGTCTGACCGCCGCGCTGGTCGGCTTTATGCACTCGCTGGCCAACGGCATCGGCCAGGGCCTGTTCAACCTGGGCCTCATGATGAGCAAGTATTCGACGCCCGAGATGGTCGGCACCATGGAGAAGAAAGGTAAGCTGATCGAGCTCTATGCTGATCAGCCCGCCGCCGCCACCGGCTGGATCAACTTCTCCTATCAGGGCGCGATCGCGCTGACCGCGCTGCTGTTCCTCGTCCTGTTCGTGTTCTTCTTCGATATCGACAAGCGTATGCCGGAGGTCACCCACGCACTGGTCGAGCGCAAGAAGGCCGAGTGCGAGGCGAAGGGCATCCCCTATGTCTCCCACGAGGAGCAGATGAAGGCCGAGATCGCCCAGCAGCAGAAGGAAGCCGAGGAAAACCGCGTCAGGGAACTGAAAGAGTATTGCGAGAAGAAAGGGCTGGACTTCGACACGGAGAACCAGAAGTATCTCGACAAGCAGGCAAAGAAGGCCGCCAAAAAGGCAGCAAAGAAAGCAAAAGCACAGAAATAAACCGTAAATCGCGAACAGGCTTTCGGCGAAAAATCGCCGAAAGCCTGTTCTTTTATCGCTTCATATTCTGTTCCCGGAAGGCGGCGGGCGGAATGCCGGCAATCTCCTTGAAGGTCTCGGCAAAAAAGCTGCGGGAGCCGAAATGCAGCCTGTCGCAGATATCCTGGATGCTCAGATCCGGCCGATGTGAGAGGCGATCTCTGAGAGCGTCAGCTTGTCCTCCGCGTGCAGTTCGATATAATCACAGCAGCTCTGGATCTGGGGCGAGAGATCGGGATTTAAGCGCCCTTTGTGGACAAGATGGATGAAATCGTCGTACATGGTGTGCCCGATGTGCGCGGCGTCAGCCACGGTCTTACAGTCCAGAATATCCTGAATATAGGCGTCACCCCGGGAATAGGCCACCTCCGGCGAAAGCCCGCCCTGGATCGCCGCACGGGTGCAGAGAGAGATGAACACGATCTGCGATACCCGTACCTGCTCCAGCGAGCCCATCTGCCCGGCCTGGACGCCGCGGCTGGCGGAGGCAGCGTTATGGAGCACGGATTTGTAGTTGAGGTCTCCCTCGCTCACCATACGCATCAGGGCCTGCTCCGTGCGATAGGTGTTCATGCGGTCCTTTCGGATCACAGG
>ONSQ01000120.1 GCA_900320465.1 uncultured Eubacteriales bacterium | reverse complement strand
ATTTCAAGAAGGGCTCAGCCATAATAATCATGCCTCCCGTTTGGAACTGCCCATATTCTATATGAGCTGCAAGTTTCAAACAATTGGTTGCAGATAGTGCCTATATAGTGTATAGTGTCTGCAGAAATAAGAGAGATATGGGGCTGAGACATGACCAAGACTTGTGCCATTATTGGCTGTTCCCCGATGTGTTTTCCATGGGGATTTGACGAGGAAGACGAGGGCTGTGCGGCGCTGAAGCTGATCCTGATAAATCAGATATCCAGGCTGAGAGGGGAGGGCTGCACCTGGTTTGCTGTCAGCATGGACTGCGGCGTAGGGTTGTATGCCGCGGAGATCCTCCAGGGCCTGAAAGAATCGGATGGTAATCTTGAAATCGTCTCCTATGTCCCATATGAGGAGCAGGCGACCAAGTGGACGCCGGAGCTGCGCGATCGCTATTTCAATGCCTTGGCCGAGTGCACGGAAGTCGTGAATGTGGGCTTTGAGAAGACGGTAGGCTGCGAGTTCAAAGCCCACCTCGAGGCCATGAAAGAAGCCGACACGGTGATTGCAGTCTACGATCCCGACGATCCGCTCTGCGAGCGGGAGACCGCGGCCGCGGCCGTCGCGGAGGTGCTAAACAAGCGAGTCCTTGTACTTGATCCCAAGGCCATCCGCTTTTCCTAAAAGCACGTTATACCCTGTTATACCCTATTGATGCATAGGATGTAACAGGGTATAATCATGTCAGAATGTAGAGCGGGAGATCAAAGCCATGAAACAGGAAACGATAGCGCGGATTCGCAAGTTCTCGAAGGAGCGGGATTGGGATCAGTTCCATACACCCGCGAACCTGGCAAAGTCCATCTCTATTGAAGCCAATGAGCTGCTGGAGTGCTTCCAGTGGAGCGATACGGATTACGACCTTTCCCACGTGGGGGAGGAACTGGCCGACGTGATGGTGTACTGCCAGAACATGCTGGATGCGCTCGGACTGGATGCCGACGCGATCATCAACGCGAAGATGGATCAGAACGAGGCCAAGTACCCCGTTGAGAAGAGCCGGGGCAGCAACGCGAAATACGATCAGCTTTGAGAGGCACGCCATGATAAAGCTCCGATACGGCAACACCAACACGTTTTATATCCCCGGATCGGACGGCGGCCTGCTGGTTGACACGGACTGGGCCGGAACGCTGCCGCTGTTTTTCAAGGCGATCAAAACGGCAGGAATCGAAATGAAAGCGATCACGACCCTGCTGGTCACGCATTACCACCCGGATCACATGGGCCTCGCCGGTGAGCTGCAGCGGCTCGGCGTGAAGCTTCTGGTCGTGGACGTGCAGCGCCTGTTCGTGCATGCCTCGGACGAGATTTTTGCCAGAGACAAGCACCTGTCTTATCGTGCGGTCGATGAAAGCGCGGCGACGGTGATCTCCTGCGCGGAGAGCAGGGACGTGCTGAAAGGGCTTGGCATCGACGGTGAGATCCTCCACACACCGAGCCACAGCGAGGACAGCGTTTCCCTGGCTCTTGACGACGGAAGCTGCCTTGTAGGCGACCTGGAGCCGCTTGCGTACTTGGCAGGATACGAGGAGAACCCCGCGCTGAAAAGCGACTGGGAACAGCTCATGCGCCGACGCCCGAAAAGGATCCTGTATGCCCACGCTAATGAACAGAAGCTGTGAAGGGTGAAAGAAAAAGAGAATATGATACTTCTGATTTTAGCGGCGATCCTTGCCGCAGCAGCCATCCTGTGCGGCTATACGACCGTCCGGCTTCCCGTCAGACGCAAAGACGGAAAACAGCATATCGCCTTCGTGGGGGACAGCGTGACCTACGGCTGCACGCTGCCGATGTTCTTCATTCGCCGATATCCTGCCGTGCTTCAAAAACTGCTCGGATCGGAGGCCCAGGTCGCAGCCTTCGCCGTCAATGACAGAACGCTGCAGAGCACCGGCAACAAGCCCTATCGCGAGGAAAAAGCCTTTCAGCAGAGCAAAGCTTTTCTGCCGGATGCGGTGGTCATCCTGCTTGGCACGAACGATTCCAAGGACGCTAACTGGATCTCCGACGAGGCGTTCCGGCAGCAGTACCGGGAACTGATCAACGAATACCGCGCGCTGCCGAAAAAGCCGCGCATCCTGCTCTGCACGCCGCCCTTCGCATTTGCGCCGATCAACCGTTTCTTCTATATCACGAACGACGCGAAGCTCGACCGCATCCCGGAGATCGCGGCGCTGGTCAGAGCCGTCGCGGAAGAACAGAACCTTGAAACGGTCGATCTCTACGCGCAGACCGAAGGCAGACGGGACCTGTTCGGCCCGGACGGCCTGCACCCCAACGCCGCAGGCGCGAAACTCATTGCCGATACGGTGTATCGAGCCCTGAATCATCAAAACGACTATGATTAAACCCATTATGAAAGACCCGATCTTCCTCGCGCAGAAATCCGCTCAGGCTACGGTGCTGGATCTGCCTGTGGCGCAGGATCTGCGGGACACGCTCGCGGCGCACCGGGACGGCTGCGTCGGTATGGCGGCCAACATGATCGGCGTTGCCAAGCGGATCATCATCTTCGACGACAACGGCAGCGCGACCGTCATGTTCAACCCGGAGATCGTCAAATGCTCAGGGCCATACGAGGCCGAGGAGGGCTGCCTGTCCCTCGCCGGCACGCGAAAGGCCAAGCGGTATCGCTCAATCAAGGTGCAGTACCAAAACGAGTGCTTCGAAACGCGCCTGAAAACCTACACCGGCTTTACGGCGCAGATCATCCAGCACGAGATCGACCACTTAGGCGGCGTGCTGATTTGAGAGAGGACGATTCGACCATGCTGTATCGTTATCAGGACAAAGAGATACGGGTCACGACGGAGGACGGCTCCGTGTTCACGGGGATCGCGGAGGTCTTTCCCTCCGGCTACGGCCTCCACGAGTTTGACCGCGAGGAAGAGGGGATCCAGTTGGACGACGTGGTCCTGTTCAAATCGGATATCCGCAGCATCGAGGAGCTGCCGCAGGCCGCATCCGAAACGGCGGACCCGCGCAGATTCGACGACTTGATGGGCGCTCTGCTGGAGGGCCCGTATTGGATCGTGGATATTCTGCCCGAGCAGGTGCCCGCAGACGCCGCAGGGCAGTACTTCGCCGTGGAACGCTACTTCCTGCAGCCGGAGCGGATCGTCCCCCTGCGCCGCAAATACGCCGAGCTCCTTCTGCGGCTGAACTGCTATGCCGACATGGCGGTGTCCTTCGACTCCTGCGCGTCCTGGGAGACGAATCCTGATCCGGAAGCCTTCGCGGAACGGGTGGCCGGGCTTTCCGGGAACGAGTTCCTCCGGGCCGTGTTTGCGGAGCAGCATGCGATGATCGACTACGACCACAACGACACGTATCTGACGGTTTATGACCCCGATGCCAAGTTGATCGATAAAGTCCGGGCGCTGTCCTCCGCGGAGGGGCTTTTTCTCTGGCAACCGCCGCAGGAAGAAGCATAAGGAAAGGTCAGGAGGTGTGCCGCTTTGATGGATAAAAAACAGGCATATCAAGAGCTTATCTCCGATGTTAAGGAATACTACAAAGCGCAGGAAGCGACATACAAAGATGATCCTATATTTCTGACATGGTATGACGATTGCGAAGAAATCAATCTTTGGACATACTGGCAGGGACGGGGAAGCCTCGATGCAAAAATCATGCTCGTCGGGCAGGATTGGGGCAGCCCGGCAGATGCCGCTAAAGATTACATGGCACAGTT
>ONSQ01000121.1 GCA_900320465.1 uncultured Eubacteriales bacterium | reverse complement strand
AGCAGGTGTCATTCAGAAGATCCTGCTGGCTGGGCGTGTTGTTCCACTCGGAGAGATAAATGGGACGATCCTCTGCAGAAAGACCTTTGCGCTCACTTAGGACCTGCGTGACAAAGCGGTCGAAACCGTCGGGACTGTCCCGCAAGGTCATGGAACGGGTGAAACCGAAGGCCTCCTGCCCACTGTCGTTGGAGTCAAGGATCAAGTCATAATAATGGAAATTAAAGAAATCAGGCAGACAATTGTTTTCCCGACACCAGCGCCAGAAGGACAGATACCAGTTTTCATGCCCCTCCTGAAGCAGATAGTAGGTCGATGGTGCGCCAAAGGAAAGACTGCTGTCGCAGCGTTTGACGGCGAGATATGTCTCCCGATAAAAAGCATAAAACGCAGCATCGGTAGAAAATCCGTACATGGCCTCGGTGGTATCCGGCTGGTGCCACACGGAAAAACGCCAGTTACGGAGTGCTTCCCGCCCGTATCGCTCCTGCAGATGCCGGATCAGAGCGCTCACCAGCGCGCTCCATTTCTCCAGACTGACCGGCTCGCTGACCAGATAGCCGAAAAGCCGTTTGTGGGTTCTGGCCAAAGCCTCCGGCATAAAGCCAAGCTGCACGAAGGGACGCAGCCCCAGCTCCAGAAGGAAGTCAAAGACTTTGTCCACAAAGGCAAAGCTGTAGACAGCTTCGCCGTCGGAGTTCTCGGCGTAGACGTGCATGTCCTCCGAAAGAATGCCGTTGAATTTGATCGAGCGAAAGCCGATGTCCTTCTGCACCCTGCGGAGCAGTGCCTGCACGTCGTTAAGCAGCAGCGCCGAGGCGCTGCTGACGCCGGTCAGCTCCCGCCAGCTGTGGCGCAGTATTCCACGTGACTCCCCTGCGCTGATCGAGGTGCGGCACGCCCTGACTTGAGCGGCGCTCTGTGGGGACTGCGGCTGATCCAGATACTTCCTCAAGCCGGCCATATAGTCGTGCTGCTCCAGGGGCAGAGGACTCGCTTCCGCCGGCTTCTTCCCGGTGTTCTTCCGCCGGTATATGCTGGGCAGCACGCCGTATTCCCGCTTGAAGGCCTGCACGAAGGCATGGCTGTTGGGAAAACCTGCGTTTGCGGAGACCGTCTCAATGGTGTCGTTGGTCTTGAGCAGCTCGTCTACCGCGTGGTTAAGGCGGACGCTTGTGAGATAGTTTAGAAAGGTGACGCCGAACTGCTTCTCAAAAAACTTGGAGAGATACGGGGCGGAGAGGTGGACGCGGTCAGCAAGCTCGCTGAGCGTCAGATCCTCCCGGTAGCTCTCGGAGATGATGCGGCTGATCTCCGCCATACGGAGTGTATAGCGGTGGGCGCGTTGGTTGCGGGCCTCGGAATCCTCGATGCGGAAATTCTGATACATCACATCCATGATATCATAGATGATGGAGAAGTTGCGCAGCTCAAAGCCGATATGCGCCTCGGCGTTGTTCTTTACGAGCCTTGCGATCTGGCGGCGCAGGCTGTCATAGGCGGCGCTGTCGCCCGTGGCTGCGCTGTTGCACAGGAAATCCGGGTGCCGCGGGTTGGGCAGGCTGCGCTCGAAATATGGCTGATCGAACTGAACCGTGATGAGTGTGCAGTCTGTCCCGGTGAAGGAGTGTGGGATATGCGCCTCGATGGAGAGCACATCCGGCGCCTGCAGGGAGTAGACCTGTTCGCCGACCCGCGCCTGGCAGCGCCCGGAGAGGATCATGTCGATCTCAAAAATGTCCTGTACATGCGGTTCAATGCTGCCGATATGCTGCATGGTGCAGCGGAGCGGGCATTTCTCTGTAAAGCTCAGGATCGTGTAGTTTTCCGCCACCGATACCACATCCTTTCAAGCATAGTATAAGCGGAATAGAATAAAAATCAAGAGAGAAAGCGACGCAATACAGCACAAAAAGATTAAAAATTAAAGGTAACTACCAGAAAAGAAACCATCCAATTTCTTTTGTTCTTCTATTGCGCGAAAACGAAATCCGGGAAAAGAGCGTTTTTCTTGTAAGCTTTTCACAAAGGAGAAGGGTGTTCTTTTGCCACTCTTCACAAAATCCTGCATGTTTTAACCAGATGATCGGGGTCGGCCTCAAAAAGCGGGTCGGCCTCGATTTTTGCGCTGAAAATCCAAAAGAATTTGAGGAAAAAACGACAAGCCATCGATGGCATGTTTTTTTGACAGAAATTAAAATAATGTCCAAGAGGTGAGCGTATGAAAACTCCCATCCTGGAAATGAAGCATATCCGCAAGACCTTTGCCAGCACGGTGGCGCTGGGCGACGTGGATCTGAACGTCTACCCCGGGGAGATCCGCGGGCTGATCGGAGAAAACGGCTCCGGCAAGTCTACCATCTCCTCCATTGCGGCCGGCATGCAGAAGGCCGACAGCGGCGAGATGCGCTATCACGGTGACAGCTGGAATCCCGTCAGCATGATCGACGCGCTCAGCAAGGGCATCGGCATGATCGTGCAGGAGAGCGGTACCATTCAGGGCGTCTCCGTGGCGGAAAACCTGTTTCTCGGTGAGACGAAGCAGTTTCCCGGCCCCTTCGGCACCATCGACCGCAAGGCGATGAACGCCAAAGCCGACGAGGCGCTGCAGGCCATCGGTGTGAAAAACGTCTCGGGCGCAACGCCCATGGGCGCGCTGGATTTCCAGACGCGCAAGCTTGTGGAGATCGCCAAGGTGGTCATGAAAGACCCGGAGATCCTGGTCGTAGACGAGACCACAACGGCTCTTTCGCAGGAGGGGCGCAGCATTCTCTACACGCTGATGAAAAAGCTCCGGGATGAGGGCAAAGCGGTGCTCTTCATCTCCCATGATCTGGATGAGATCATGGAGGTCTGCGACACGCTGACCGTCCTGCGGGACGGCGCCATCATCCGCCACTTTACGAAAGACGAGTTCGACGCCGACGCGATCCGCACCAGCATGATCGGACGCGAGCTGCAGGGCGACTACTACCGCAGCGACTACACCCCCTCCCATCTGGAGGAAGTGGCGGTGAAAGCCGAGCACATCAGCCTCGGCGAGGCGCTGCAGGACGTGAGCATCACCGTCTACAAGGGCGAGATCGTGGGCATCGGCGGCCTGAGCCACTGCGGGATGCACCCGCTGGGCAAGATCCTCTTCGGCGCCGTCAAGCCCGACAGCGGCGAGGTGGTCACTGGAGATGGCGTGAAGATCACCAGCGAGACCGTGGCCATGAAGCAGGCCTTCGGCTACGTGTCCAAGGATCGGGACGTGGAGTCCCTGTCGCTGACCGCCAGCATCCGCGACAATATCTCCATCGCGGGCATGGAAAAGTACGCGGTCAACAACTTTCTCATGCTCAACAGCCGCGAGAAGGTCTATGTGGATAAACAGATCTCCGATCTATCCATCAAATGCGCCGACCGGGATCAGGCCGTCAGCCAGCTCTCCGGCGGCAACAAGCAGAAGGTGGTCTTCGGCAAGTGGATCGGCCGCGGCAGCGAGGTGCTGATTCTGGACTGCCCCACCCGCGGTGTGGACATCGGCGTTAAGCGCGCCATGTACCAGCTGATGACCGAGCTGAAGAACGAGGGTAAGTCCATCGTCATGATCTCCGAGGAGATGCCGGAGCTGATGGGCATGAGCGACCGCCTCATCATCATGAAGGACGGAAAGATCACCCATGAGTTTGCCCGCAGCACTTCTCTCTCCGACGCGGAGATCATCCAGTACATGATTTGAGGAGGAAA
>ONSQ01000122.1 GCA_900320465.1 uncultured Eubacteriales bacterium | reverse complement strand
AACCAGAGCTTGCATTTCTCGGTCATATAGTCCTTGGTATAGCGCAGATAGCTCACGACCAGATCGTCCCGGCTCTCAAAATAATGCAGAAGCTTGGGATGCGACATCCCGGCTTCCTCCGCAATATCCCGCAGGGTGATCTTCGTCATGGGTTTCTTTTCGATGCAGCGCTCAAAGGCCATCAAGATTTCTTTGCGAACGGCCTCTTTATCGACGATCAAAGGCATACGGATCCCTCGCTTTCGGAAAAAGTATAACGAATTATCCCCGCAAAAGCAAGAGACCGCCGATCAGCATTTTCAGTCCCATGGACGTGACCAGCACCGCACCGAGCTTGCGCAGATATTTTGTCCAGCCGCGCGGCAGCAGCGCGCCGAGAGAGGCAAAAAGCAGCATCGGCAGCAGCGCGCCGAGAGAGGCAAAAAGCAGCATCAGCGGCACGGTGCCCAGCGAGAAGGCCAGCATCAGCAGGGCACCGTTTCCTGCGCTGCCGGAGGACATGGCGCAAAGCCAGGCAGCGTACAAAGCGCCGCAGGGCATGAGGCCCGTCAGCAGACCGACCAGCAGCGGCGTTTGACGCCGGAACTTGTCGGGCAGACGGCAAGCTGTTCCTGCCTCGTCGGGGAGGGACGGCAGCGCGGGCAGCAGGCCCCACATGTTGAGGCCCAGCAGGGCAACAACGAGTCCCAGCATGGTGAAGAGCATCGACTTCATGCTGAGCGTATAGGTCAGCACCGTGCCCAAAGCGCCGAACACGGCGCCGAGTGCTGTATAGGAGATCATACGCCCGCCGTTATAGCCGAGCGCAGCGCCGAGCTGCGCTTTTCGTCCTTCACGACCCGCACAGGCCGAGAGCAGAATGCCGCCGCACATGCCGAGACAGTGGGGACTGGTCGAGAGGCCGACCAGAAACAGCGCGCCGAAACTCTCAGCGCCGATCTCGGGCGAGGCGCCGCCCCAGCGGAGCAGCAGCCAGACCAGCAGAACGGTCAGGACAGCACAGCCCAAGTCCAGCAAACGCTCGGCACGGCTGCGTTCTCCGGTCTCATAACCGAGAGACTTGATCCGCCTTTCCAGTTCATCCGGCGAGACAAGCGCGGGATCGAAGCTCACTTCAGCCATTGCCTTGCGGTAGCTGACAGTCGCTTTGACGACCCCTTTTGTCCGCAGCAGCATCCCGGATACCTCGTCGGTGCAGCTTCGGCAGATCATGCCGCGGATCCTGATTTCACAGCTTTCCGTTTTCATTCGATGCCTCCGCCTTATTCAGCCGCAGCGAGTGCAGCAAAATGCCGTTGGACGAGAGTGTCATGGCCGCCGCGGCGATGGAGGGATTCACAATCCCACAGGCCGCGACGGGAATGCAGATCAGGTTATAAAACAACGCCCAGCCGAGGTTTTGCCGCACTGTCCTGCGGGCAGCTCCGGCGAGCCGCAATGCCTGCGGCACCCGACCGATGCGCCCGCCGGGCAGCACCGCGTCGGCACACTCAATGGCAATGTCCGTTCCGGTACCCATGGCGATCGCAAGATCCGCTTCCGCCATGGCCGGGGCGTCGTTGATCCCGTCGCCCACCATGGCGACGCGGCGGCCTTCGCTTTTCAGCCGCGTGATCTGCGCGGCCTTTTCCTCCGGCTTTACCTCGAAGAGAATGCGCTCAATCCCGCAGGCCCCAGCAATGCGTCTTGCCGTTTCCTCCTTGTCACCGGAGATCATCCAGACCTCCAGGCCCAGCGCCCTGCAGGCATCGACAGCGCTTTTCGCGTCCTCGCGCAGCGGATCGCGGATGCCCGGCTCTACAACACCCTCGGTCAGGGTACCGGTCTTGTCGAACACGACCGTGTCGATGCTCCACGCCTTTTCGATGGCCGAGGCGCCTTTGAAGAGGATCCCCAGCTCCGCCGCCCGTCCGGAAGCCGTCATCAAGGCGGCAGGCGTGGCGAGACCCAGCGCACAGGGGCAGGCGATCACCAGTACGCCGCAGACCGTCGAGACCGCCTTTCCCCATTCACCGGGAGCGAGCAGGAAAAACCACAGTGCGAAGATCAGCGCCGCAAGCGCGATAACAGATGGGACGAAGATCGAGGCAATCCTGTCCGCGAAACGCTGCACAGGCGCCTTTTCGCTCTGCGCGCGGCGCACGAATGCCGCCATCTGCTGCAGGGTCGAATCCTCGCCAACCGCGGTCGCCGTGTACGTGACCTTGCCTTCACGATTAAGCGTGCCGCCGGTGATGCTGTCGCCGGGCCCTTTCTGCACGGGTTCGCTCTCGCCGGTCAGCAGGGACTCGTCCACCAGGCAGTTTCCCTCAAGGATCTTCCCATCGGCGGGAATCCGTTCGCCGGGGCGGAGCAGGATCGTGTCGCCGGATACAATCTCCGCGGCATCGATCTCGGTCTCGATCCCCTCCCGCAGCACGACCGCGGTCTTGGGCTGCAGGCGCAGGAGACCGCGCACCGCCTCACCGCTCTGGTAGATCGCCACGGATTCCAGATAGCGTCCAAAGAGCAGCAGCGAGATCAGGACGCCGTCACAGAGATAATAAAGCTTGATGTTCTCCGTTACGGTGAAGGTGACGACTGTGCTGTAAACATAGATCGCCGTGGTGGAGAGCGCCACCAGCAGATCCATGCCAAGGCTCCGGTTTTTCAGCCCACGGATCGCGTTTCGGACAAAGTACAGACCCGGTCCGAACTGCAGCAGCGTTGCCAGCACAAACTGGAAGCGCGGTGGGAGATCCCAGAGAAGCGGCATACTCAGCGCGGTGGAGACGATCAGCAGTCGAAGCAGGCGGAAGCGCTGCTTGAGCTCCTCCGCCTCATCTCCGAACACCTCACAGCCGCAGCCGAGGACAACGCTTTCCTTATCCAAGCTGCGCTTCCTTTTTCAGTCTGCGCCAGTGCTTGAAGCCGATCACGGCACAGGGCACACAGCAGGGGACCATATGGAACAGCAGCACCCAGCTGAGCCAGTCGACGCCCTGATAAAAATGGCCCTGATACTCCACGCCCTTCATCAGCGCGAAGTAGGAGAAGTTCCACACGCCCCAGAGACCTGTGGCAGAGCCGAAGAGGTGCAGGCCCAGGAAGGACGCGGGAGTGAAGATACCGCCGATCGCCCCGACGAGGGTGGCGGACATGCGGCGGGATTTGGCGAGGAAGATCGTGACAACGGGGAAGATGTACACGGTGAGATTCAGCGCCCAGATCGCGAGCGGGATGTGGTAGCCCCAGTTGAGCGCCTGGCGGATATGGTCGCCGTCGTGGATCAGCACGGCGATGACCATGACGATCCCGCAGATGAATATGGTATGCGCGGTTTTTTCGTCCAGCTTCTTGTCGAGCATGGCGGCAGTCTGTTTGTCTGACATGAGATAAGCCCCCTCATTAAATTTACCTTATGGTTATTAATGACCACTTGGTAATTATAAAATATCATCGGGGAACAACGATGTCAAGGGCAAGATATACGAAAAGGCAGGACATATTTGTTCTGCCAGACACATTTTGGCGCAAATACCCTTATCTGGACACCGTTTGGTACAACACAGACAGAAATCGCCTTGAAATAGTTCGTTTCAAGACGATTTTTGCATTTGCGGGAAGCTTTTGCCGCTTCAAAATCCTCGGCCGTGTTTTAGACCACAACCGTGACACCATCGGTCTGTTTTCGCTGACACATTTGTGTGGAAAACTTCGCTGTGCCCAGAAGTGGATTATTCATTTTGGTAGTAATTAGCTCTGCAGTAAGATGATCGAATTATAGAATAGATCGTCTTTTCTGGTGTACTTTTGGTAGTAAACCTGAAATGCCCTGAGAGATCTTAACCCCTTGTGTTCGGACTTCTTAGGGTGTTTTACATGTCTCGGAAACAATAAAACTCGCCCAGACATATGGTTCGACAAGCCTAAAGGTCGGATCCGTTAAAAAGCTTGACAGAAAAGCTAGCTTTTGATATGAATACAAATGGAGGTTTTTTGGTCACAAAGGTGAAGCAGCTGAGTGACCGGGTTTTTGAGAAGATCCTCAATGAAAAGAAAATCGACGCTTTCAACGGCGCACAGGGCCGCATCCTATATGTGTTGTGGCAGGGAGACGGCATTTCCATCAAAGCCCTGTCGGACCAATGCGGTCTGGCAATTACTTCCCTGACCTCCATGCTGGAGCGCATGGAAAAGCAGGGGCTTCTCCGTCGTGAGAGTGACGAGAAAGACAAGCGGAAAACCCTGCTTTTTCTGACAGATCGTGCTTATGCTTTACGGGAGGATTACGAGGCCGTATCGGCGCAGATGGGCGCGGTCTTTTATGAGGGCTTCAGCGAGGAAGAAATCCGGCTGTTTGAGTCTTTCCTGCGTCGCGTTCTGGATAATCTGGAAGGAGGACAGAGACCATGAGCGTCTGTATCAAGGATCAGATCCAAAACATGAACCTCGTGATCGGCTGTACGGTGGGCTGTGACTACTGTTATGCACGCAATAATGTGAAGCGCTATCACATGATCGACGATTTTTCAAAGCCGGAGTTTTATCCGGGAAAGCTGCGGCTGATGGAAAAGCCCCGCCCGCAGAATTTTCTGCTCACGGGCATGAGCGACCTCTGTGTCTGGAAGCCGGAATGGCTGGAGGAAGTGCTCGCCAAAATGCGGGCCAACCCGCAGCATCAATTCCTGTTTCTGTCCAAGCGGCCCGATCTGCTGAACATCGACTGTGAGCTGGATAA
>ONSQ01000145.1 GCA_900320465.1 uncultured Eubacteriales bacterium | reverse complement strand
ATGCATGAGGGCTTTCTTTTCCGCACTCATGCCGGGAATATCGCCCATGTCCTGCACGGTGATGCTGATGCGCCGGTCGCGCACAGTGACCTCGAAGCCTTCTCGCTCGAAGAGTTCTTTCCAGCTCTGAACAACCGGGTTCTCCGGAGAATTGTCCTTCTGGATCACATTGAGATAGACTCTCTTATATTTCTGCGTGGACAGGGGCAGCAGCCCCTGCGTGTCCTTGACCAGCGTGACAGCTTTGTCCGCGACTTCCTTCGCCCAGGCGCGATGCTTTTCGCAGCCCACAACGCCCAGCTCCTCCGTACCCGGAACCAGCGTGCCGGTTTTCTGCTTTTCATGCAGCCGAAGCGCGGCTTTGGTGGCAAGGATGCGGGTGACGGCCTCATCCAGCCGCTCAATGGTCAGGATCCCGCTCTCGATCCCCGCCAGCAGGAAGCGGTAATCCTCGTCCAGATCCTTGTTGAAGAGGATCATGTCCGCCCCGGCTTCAATGGCCGTGGGGATGGCCTTTTCACGCGGCATGGCGGCGGTGAAGCCTACCATGGGGGTGGCGTCGGTGGAGATCAGACCGTTGAAGCCCAGCTTCTCACGCAGCAGACCTGTCAAAAGGGATCGGGAAAGACTGGCGGGCAGGTACTTCTCCTCCTCGGATGCATAGGAAGGGAGGGCGATATGACCCACCATGACCGTCTCGGCCCCCTGCTCGATAGGATGTGCTGGTCCCGCTCATCCACACCGTCGCCGGGGAAATGCTTGATGGAGACAGCCACGCCGTTTTCCTTCGCCCCGCGCATGTAGGCGCTGCCGCAGGCGATCACGCGCTCCGCGTCGCTGCCGAAGGTGCGCACGTTGGTGATGGGGTTGTGGAACTCATAGTTGATATCCACGATGGGGGCGAAGCTCCAGTTGAGGCCAAGAGCCGCGCCCTCCGCGCAGGCGGTATAGCCCATGCGGTAGGCGTTCTCGGGATCATCTGTCGCCGCGACGGCCATGGGCTGGCCGAAGCTCGTGCCCTCAAAGGCCAAACCGTTGCCGCCGTTTTCCGTGTTGGCCGCCAGCAGCAGCGGGATCTTTGCCATAGGCTGAATGGCGCGGTGGGTGTTTTGAATATAGGCCGCCGGGCCGGGGCGGTACATCATGCCGCCCACATGCAGGTCGCACAGCATGTGATGCAGGAGACCGGGATCGTCGGAAAAGCCCATGGGGCAGAAGACCTGTCCGGCTTTTTCCTCCAGGGTCATGGCGGAGAGAGTGTCGTTCACCCATCGGATATCGGTATCGTTCAGGCAGAACGGCTTTGCTTTCAAATCAATCATAGGGAAACCTCCCGTGTATTGGAATGGGCGGCCATTGGCCGCCCGTTACTTTTCATTTTCAGGCTTTTTTCGGAGAGAGGATCTTCTTCAGCAGGCCTTCGTTGTTGAGATAGATCAGGAAGACCACCAGCAGCACCGCGTTGATGATGGACTGGGCGGAGGCGCTGATCTCGTTGGAGAAGGCCGCGAAGGTGGAGTTGAGCATGGACATGCAGATGGCGGCCATCAGGTAGCCCAGCTTGTCGTTGGAGAAGCGGCCAATGTAGCCGCCGATGAACATGGGGAGAAAGGCGGTGAACATGATGCCGATGGAACCGAAGTTCAGGCTTCCGCCGTTGATATTGGAGCTACGGGCCACGTTGAGGAAGCCCACGATGCCCATCAGCGCGCCGCAGATCACATAGCACCAGATGGCGTTGGGCACCTCGCGGATACCGGTGTTCACAGCCACTCTCTGCCCGCTCTGCAGAGCCTTGTAGTCATAGCCAAAGCGGGTGTGGTCAAAGAGATAGACGATCAGGGCCAGCACCACGACGATCATGATCAGAGGCCAGTACCAGTTGCCGGCAAAAGCGGTCATGGAGGCGTTTCGCACCTCGTTCATGACATACTTTCCGCCGGTGACGGTAAACGTGATGCCCTCGTAAATGAGCGTCACACCCAGAGAAGTGATGATGGGCGGGATGCGCAGCGTCACATAGAGAGCGCCGGAGGCAAGACCCAGCAGCGCGCCGAAGACGATATTAAGGCAGAGCATCAGCACCGCGCTGCCCGCGCCGCCCGAGAGCAGCGCATAGCTCAGCTTTGCCGAGAGCACCGAGGCCAGCACAGCCATGGCGCCCAGGGAAAAGTCGAAGCGGCCGCTGCCCAGGTTGATGGAGAGCGCCATCGTAGTGATCATAACGATGGCCGCGTACAGCACAAAGTAGTTGAAGCTGGTACGGCTGGAGATCATGCTCTTGCCGTTTGCGGCACAGAGGATCAGCAGGATG
>ONSQ01000123.1 GCA_900320465.1 uncultured Eubacteriales bacterium | reverse complement strand
CCGTTTTCCACGCTGTGCTTATCGCTGAAATATGAAATCCTCGCCTGCGCCGCCTTGGCGTAATACGCTGTCTGGCCGTCGTCGGCGTTAAGCACCAGACGATCTGAGGGCGTCTGATGCAGGAAAATAGACATTTTGGCGTCTATGTAATCCTGGTAATTCTTGTGCTTGTCCAGGTGGTTGGGAGAGATATTGGTCACGACCGCCACGTTCGGATGGCACTTCATGCTGTGAAGCTGAAACGAGCTCAGCTCCAGCACGGCAAAGTCATCTGCTTTCATTTGAGGAATATCACAAAGCAGCGGATGGCCGATATTTCCGCCCAGGTGGACGGTGTAGCCGGCCGCCTTCAGCAGCTCGGAAATAACTGTGGAGGTGGTCGTTTTGCCGTCGCTGCCGGTGATGGCGATGATACGGCACGGACAGAGGGCGAAAAACACCTCCATCTCAGAGGTCACCACGCTCCCCTTTTCCTCCGCGGCTACCAGGTGAGGATCAAAGGGCATCAGCCCCGGCGTCCGGAAGATGATATCCTGATCGAGGTCTTCCAGATAGTCCTCGCCAAGCTTCAGCGCAGCGCCCTGGGCCTCCAGGGCCAGCTCGTCTTCGCCCATTTCCGAACGGGTGCGTTTATCGCATACCGTCACGGCACAGCCGCCCGCAAGAAGCAGACGGATCAGCGGCTTGTTGCTGACGCCGGCGCCGATGACGGCGATTCGCTTATCGGATATGGATTTTACATATGCATCGAGTGTCAATTGCATCACCTCATAACTCTTTAATTATACGTCTTTTGCTGCTGGAATACAAGTTGCTTCTTGACTTGGTATTCTATTTTGGATAAAATAAGCCCCGTGAGCAGACCGAACGACCGCGGGCACAAGGCGAAAGCCTGTGAATGAGGAAAGTCCGGGCTCCATAGGGCAAGGGTAACGGGTAACGCCCGCCAGGGGTGACCCTCGGACAAGTGCAACAGAAATATACCGCCTGTCACAACCGTGACGGGTAAGGGTGGAAAGGTGGGGTAAGAGCCCACCCGCCGCATGGAGACATGTTGGCGCTGTAAACTCTACCCGGAGCAACGCCGTGGGAGAGCATATAGATCGGCCCGATCGCTCTCAGGAGGCGGCTTGAGCCTGGCGGCAACGACAGGCCTAGATAGATGGTCGTTTAAGACAGAACCCGGCTTACAGATCTGCTCATACCAAGACCCCGGACACAATCGTGTCCGGGGTCTTGGTATTCTTTCCGCTCATTACAGGCGGAACATGTTACGCCATCCGCGCAGAAAGAACACACCGAAACAGAACCAGACGGCGACCATGGAGCGGAAGATCCGCTGGCCTGGGATGGGGAGACGATTGCGTTTATTCACACCTCTCCTCCTCTTGCAGCGAGCTGAGCATGGCTTCCAGCGCGCCGACGATTTCGTCGAGGGGCATACCTGCAGCGGGCTTCCGGCTGTCCGGCAATGCCGGGACATGGACAAATCCGCCCCTGATTGTGTCGTAGCTCTGCAGGGTATAAAGAAGCGAATACATGAGATCGTTGCAGACAAAGGTTCCCGCTGTATTGGAGATGGCGGCGCTGTATCCGTTTTCTTTCGCTGCAGCAACCATCTTTCGAATCGGGAGGGTCGAAAACAGCGCCGCAGGACCGTGTGGAACGACAGGCTCGTCAACAGGCTGCTGCTGCGCGTTATCCGGGATGGAGGCATCTCGAATGTTGATAGCCACACGCTCCGGTGTGACCGCGCTTCGTCCCGCGGCCTGGCCGAGACAAATCACCCAATCCGGCCGCTGTTCTTCCAAAGCTCCGGCAACGCATTGTCCGGCCAGACCGAACACTGTCGGCACCTCCAGCCGGATGAGCTTAACGCCCTGCGGAGCTTTCAGCCTGCGCATCGCTTCAAGCGAGGCGTTGACGGAATCCCCGCCAAAGGGTTCAAATGCGGAGATAAGGATTTTCAAAAGGTTACTCCCCTTCCCACTTCTCGGAATGAACAAGGATACCAGTTATCGATTGAATTGATTATACCGCCTGTTTTGTCTTTTGTCACCATTCAAGCTTGTGATCTATAATAAAACACACAAGAGTTTCGGAAGACCGAAGCTCCTGTGTGTTTTTTGAGAAGAAGAAACCCTGTCGCTTGCAATGACATGGTTTCAGCCATGCTTACTTGAGGATCTCGTTGACCATGTCCTGAACCAGAGTGGCGTCGTAACCCGCAGCCTTGAGCGCTTTCACACGAGCCTCGCCGTTGCCGTATTTGCCGTCGATAACGTCGATCGCCACGCGGCCGTAGCCTTTGCTCAGGCCGTTGACAAGACGCTGGATCGTCTCGTAGTCGTAGCCGGCAGCCTTGAGCTTCTTCACGCGCTCTTCACCGTTGCCGTATTTGCCGTCCAGCACATCCAGCGCGACGATATAGTTGGCGGACACGCCGCCGGCGATCTTGCCAAGCTCCTCGTCGGACAGCTTCATAACCTTCTTAGCGATTTCGTTCATGATTGTTACTCCTTTTCTATATTCTTTATTTGTCTTGCTTACGGGATCAGCATATCATAACTATTATCACACACTTGTCACACGCGCAAGAGGTTTTATATTTTTTTGGCTTTTCTGGACTGCACCTTCACCAGAAGAACCAGGCAGCCGCAAAGAAGCGGGCAGATGACACAGAGGCCCGGGTGAAACTCAAATGCCTCGTGGCAGAACTGCGCTCTTGTAAAAACCGCCGCATTGATGGCGATAAAGAATTTCAGGCTTTCCGTGAGAATGAATACGATCTTCCACATGTCTCTGTACCTCCGGTTGTTCTCTGTTTGACAAGCACAGGATAACATGTGAATCGTCACAGGAGTGTCACAGAATCAGCGCTGTTCGTTCACGTACATTTCTGCACGCTGTTGGATCTGGCTTGCGGCTTCGTCCACGCTGCGTTGGTCGGCAAAATAGCCTTCGGCGCCGGTTGCAATGATTTCTTTCAGACTGTCGTCCGTAGCCAGAACGTGAGTTGTGGAGGCTATGATCTGCTCGATGATGGCGACCTCTTCCGCATTGACAGCGCGCAGCTTCACAGCGGCTCCCTCATAATCTACGCTGCCCCGATCTGCTTCGATGCGCTTTCCGTCAGCGTCCAGTGTGAAGCTGCCGTCCGGGTTGCGCTGATACTGTACGCTCATGGCCTCCTGCTTCATTTCCTCATAGACCTTCAGGTTCGTGGGGAACGAAAAGCCCTTGAACTGCTCCTGATAGGCCGGCAGGAAGAATTCCCGCACAAATTGCCAGGCGGCATCCGCATCCGCACAGTTGCGGCAGATAGCGAAAGAGTTCCCCATCTGGGCAAACATGCTGCCCACGCCGTTTTCGGTGGGATAGCCGACGAAGGTGAGATCCCTGCCGCCGAGACCGATCGTGTGGATCTGGGTGTCCTCGAAGCAGCTGAACGTGCATTCCTTCATCAGCTGTGTGCCCGCAAGCAGGCGGGCGTCCTGGCTGACATCGGCGCCGGAGAGGGCGCTCCAGTCATAGGAGGCCGGGAACGATTTGATGAACGCGAGGATATCCTTAAAGCTCGCAGAATCAAAACCGCA
>ONSQ01000125.1 GCA_900320465.1 uncultured Eubacteriales bacterium | reverse complement strand
CGTGCGAATGATTCCATGAATCATTCGCTGCCAAACTTGTCGTTTGGCAGCGAAATCAATCGAACCCTCGATTGATTTCGCCATCCGATGATCATTATTCCACCGAGATCATGTAATAGTAGACCGGCTGGCCGCCGTCCACCACGCTGACCTCCGCCTCGGGGAAGCAGCCCGTGATGGTCTCGGCCGCGGCCTCGGCGTCGGTCTGGGTGACGTCGGCGCCGTAATAGACGGTGATGAATTCCGGCGAGAACTCGTTGATGGCCCAGTTCAGCTCCTTGAACAGGGTGGGGATGGAGGAATAGCTGCCCAAAAGCGCGCCGTCCAGCAGGGCCAGATACTCGCCCGCGTGGATGTTGTGACCGTCAAACTCGCTGTCGCGGGCGGCGTAGGTCACCATCGCGGTATGCACGTTCCCGGCGGCGGCGATCATATCCTCCGCCAGCTGCCCGGCCTCCTCGTCCACGTTGAAGCTCAGAAGGGCGCTCACGCCCTGGGGCACGGTTTTGGTGGGGATCACCACGACCTTTTTGCCCTTTTCCGCGGCAAGCGGAACGGTCTGCTCGGCGGCCATGATGATGTTCTTGTTGTTGGGGAACACAAACACGGTGGAGGCGGGGGTGCGGTTGATCTGCGCCAGGATATCCTCGGTGGAGGGGTTCATGGTCTGACCGCCGGTGACGATGGCGTCGGCGCCCAGATCGCGGAACAGGTTGGCCATGCCCTCGCCGGCGCAGACGGCGACCACGCCGTAGTCCTTGGCCGGGGCCGCGAATTCGCAGGAGGGAGCGGCCTTGCCGTTCTTCTGCTGCTCGGCCAGCTCGTCGAGTTCTTTGTCCACCGCTTCCAGATCGTCCGTGGACTGGACCTTGCGCCCGGCCAGCTTTTCCAGGGCCTGGGTGCGCATGTTCTCGATCTTGGCCAGCTCCAGCGTGCCGTACTTCTGGCTCTCCGTCAGCGCCTGACCGGGGATGTCGGTGTGGACGTGGACCTTGAAGATCTCGTCGTCGTCGCTGATGACCAGACTGTCGCCGATGGAGTCCAGATACTGCCGCAGCGGCAGCAGATCCACGTCAAAGCTTTTCTTGCGCACGATGTAGACCGTGTCGAACACGTTCTGCTCGGGCACCTCGACCTTGCCCTCTTCGAACACGATGCCGTCCTCCCCGGCGCCGTCGTAGGACACCGCCGTGCTGTTGGAGGAAACCTCGCCCCGCAGCGAGGCGAGCATCGCCTTCAGGATCACCAGATAGCCCATGCCGCCCGCGTCCACGACGCCGGCCTTTTTCAGCACCGGGTTCTGGTTGACCGTATCCTCCAGCGCCTTTTCGCCCACGCGGATCGCGCAGACCATGCAGGTTTCCAGATCCGAGCCGGCGCCGGCGGCCTGGGCCGCGGCGGCGGAGGCCATGCGCGACACCGTCAGAATCGTGCCCTCGGCGGGCTTCATCACGGCCTTGTAGGCGGCGTCAACGCCCTCGTTCATGGCGGCGGAGAACTCATCCGCCCCGGCCTTTTCAAGACCCTTGAGACGGCGGGAGATGCCGCGGAAGAGCAGCGAGAGGATCACGCCCGAGTTGCCGCGCGCCCCGCGCAGCAGCGCCGAGGCAACGCAGGAGGCGGTTTCGTCCACGGTGGCGAAGCTCTTTTTGCGCAGTTCCACCGCGGCGTTGTTCATGGTAAGGCCCATGTTGGTGCCGGTATCGCCGTCCGGCACGGGGAAAACGTTCAGCTCATTGATTTTCTGCATGTTGGCATGCAGGGCCGCGTCGGCGCAGAGGATCATCTCGCGCAGGGCGGCAGCGTCAATAAAATTGTTCAAGGGAGTGCACCCAACCTTTATCTGATTATCGTATCTATATAAACGTCCACCCGCTTGACCGGGACGCCCGTGGACTGTTCAAGCTTATAGCTGGCGTCCTTCATGATGCTGCGCGCCACGGCGCTGAAATTCACGCCGTAGTCCACGCCGATATGCAGCTCCAGCGAAATACTGCCCTCGTCGTCGTAGTGCACGACCACGCCCTTGGACATGGATTCCCGCCGCAGAAGCTGCCAGGGGCCGCCCTCCTTGGCGCAGGCGACCATGCCCTTGACGCCAAAGCAGCTGGTGGCTGCGTCGCCGGCCAGATAAGTCAGCACGTCGTTGGGGATGCTGATCTCGCCGCAGCTGTTTGTGATTTTTACCATAGCAGTTACGCTCCTTTCGGCATTCACACATCTTAATATTATAACCGAAGGAAGTCCAAAGCACAAGCACAATTTTCCGCCGTTTCCGCGGGCCCCGGACGCGGCGCGCATGGATGGAAAATCCATAGAAAAACTCCGTCTGGTATGTTGCGTTTTTGTCAAAAGAATGGTAAACTACTGCTGTTGAGCAAGATCCCCAGACAACACTTAGAATAACGAATGAGGAGAGATGATTGCCATGAGACACTTCAAGACGATGGACGGCAACAACGCTGCCGCCCATGTATCCTACGCATTCACCGAAGTCGCCGCGATCTACCCCATCACCCCGTCCAGCCCGATGGCCGACTATGTCGACCAGTGGTCGGCGCAGGGCCGCAAGAACATCTTCGGCTCCACCGTCAAGGTTCAGGAGATGCAGGCTGAGTCCGGCGCCGCCGGTGCTGTGCACGGCTCGCTGAACGCCGGCGCGCTGACCACCACCTACACGGCCTCCCAGGGCCTGCTGCTGATGATCCCGAACATGTACAAGATCGCCGGCGAGCTGCTGCCCGGCGTGTTCCACGTCAGCGCCCGTACCGTTGCCAGCCACACGCTGAACATCTTCGGCGACCACAGCGACGTCATGGCCTGCCGCCAGACCGGCTTTGCCATGCTGGCCGAGACCAACGTCCAGGAGGTCATGGACCTCAGCCCCGTCGCCCACCTTGCGGCGATCAAGGGCCGCGTCCCGTTCCTGAACTTCTTCGACGGCTTCCGCACCTCCCACGAGCTGCAGAAGATCGAAGTCTGGGACTATGACGATCTGAAGGATATGGTCGACATGGACGCCGTCAAGGCTTTCCGTGAGCGCGCGCTGAACAGCGAGCACCCGACCATGCGCGGTTCCCACGAGAACGGCGATATCTTCTTCCAGAACCGCGAGGCCTCCAACAAGTACTACGAGGCCGTTCCCGCCATCGTGGAAGAGTACATGGGCAAGGTCAACGCCAAGCTCGGCACCGACTACCAGCTGTTCAACTACTACGGCGCTCCCGATGCCGACCGCGTCATCATCGCGATGGGCTCCATCTGCGACGTGGCCGAGGAAGTCATCGACTACTCCGTTCTGCCCGGACAAGCTGCTTGCCGCGATCCCCGCGACGGCCAAGAAGATCGCCGTCCTCGACCGCACCAAGGAGCCCGGCGCCCAGGGCGAGCCTCTCTATCTGGACGTTGTCACGGCTCTGGCCAACGCCGGCAAGACCGACGTGTCCGTCATCGGCGGCCGCTACGGTCTCGGTTCCAAGGACACGCCTCCCGCCTCCGTCTTCGCCGTCTACAACGAGCTGACCAAGGCCGAGCCCAAGCGTCAGTTCACCATGGGCATCGTTGACGACGTGACCCACCTGTCCCTCGAGGAAGCTCCCGCCCCCAACACCGCGGCGGCCGGCACCATCGAGTGCAAGTTCTGGGGTCTGGGCGGCGACGGCACCGTCGGCGCCAACAAGAACTCCATCAAGATCATCGGCGACCACACCGACAAGTTTGTCCAGGCCTACTTCCAGTACGACTCCAAGAAGACCGGCGGTGTCACCATCAGCCACCTGCGCTTCGGCGACAAGCCCATCAAGAGCCCGTACTACATCAACAAGGCCGACTTCGTGGCCTGCCACGTGCCGTCCTACATCACCAAGGGCTTCCCGATCGTCCGCGACGTCAAGCCCGGCGGCGTGTTCCTGGTCAACTGCCAGTGGAGCTTCGAGGAGCTGGAGCATCATCTGGATGCCGCCTCCAAGCGCTACATCGCCAAGAACAACATCCAGCTCTACATGATCAACGCCATCGACCTGGCCAAGAAG
>ONSQ01000127.1 GCA_900320465.1 uncultured Eubacteriales bacterium | reverse complement strand
CACTCGCTAAGTGCTTTTCCGGTGTAATCTCTGAGTTTTAATGTATTCATTACTGCCTCCTGCGGAAGATCTCCGCTGCTTACAATGGTTCCATTTATTAGAACGCATTATAATTATTAATATGTGTGATAATCTTGCAGAATAACGGCAAATAATAGTACAATAATGATATTAATTAGGAAGGATCAGAACTCCAGATTGCGCTCGGTCTCTTTGGAGAACACGTGCGCCACGTTCCCGCCGAAGGTAAACTTCAGCGTGCTGCCGGGGGTGAATTTCCCCGCGTTTTCGCCGAGGGTGATGGTGGGAACGATGATCACGGTATCCTTGCCCTCGGCGTTCAGGTGCAGGTGCACCTCGCTGCCCATCATTTCGCTCACGTCCACGGCGCCGCTCACGCCGTCCTCCGCTTCGGTCAGGGAGATATTTTCAGGGCGCACGCCCAGCGTGACGGTCTGCGGCGCCACGTTCTTCTCCCGCAGCCGCCGCTGCTTGTCCTCGCTCAGCGTCACCGTCGCGGGGCCCAGCTTCACCGCGTATTCCCCGTCGTTTTTCACCAGCTCCGCGTCGAAAAAGTTCATCTGCGGCATGCCGATGAAGCCCGCGACGAACAGATTTTCGGGATGGTTGAATACCTGCTGCGGGGTGCCGGTCTGCTGAATAACGCCGTCCTTCATGATGACGATGCGGTCGCCCAGCGTCATGGCCTCGGTCTGGTCGTGGGTCACGTAGATGAAGGTGGTGTCGATGCGCTGGCGCAGCTTGATGATCTCGGCGCGCATCTGGTTGCGCAGCTTCGCGTCCAGATTGGAGAGAGGCTCGTCCATCAGGAACACCTTCGGATTTCGCACGATGGCGCGGCCGATGGCGACCCGCTGCCGCTGCCCGCCGGAAAGCGCCTTTGGCTTGCGGTCCAGGTACTGGGTGATATCCAGGATCTCGGCGGCCTCGCGCACCTTGCGGTCGATCTCGTCCTTCGGCAGCTTTTTCAGCCGCAGGGAAAAGGCCATGTTTTCATACACGGTCTTGTGGGGGTACAGGGCGTAGCTCTGGAAGACCATGGCGATGTCCCGGTCCTTGGGGGCCACGTCGTTGACCACCTTGCCGTCGATGACCAGCTCGCCGGAGGTGATGTCCTCCAACCCGGCCACCATGCGCAGGGTGGTGGACTTGCCGCAGCCGGAGGGGCCGACCAGCACGATGAACTCTTTGTCGGCGATCTCCAGATTGAAGTCGTCCACGGCGATCACGCCGGCTTCCGTCACCTTGAGGTTATTTTTCTTTTCGGGCTGTCCCTTTTGCTTTTTCTTCTTTTTTACGTCGCTGTGGGGATAGATTTTCTGAATATGCTTCAGGCTGACTGTTGCCATTTAATAACAGCTCCTTCCGTAAAGTTCCGTCATGTCCGCGATCTTTTTCGTCAGCGCCGGCGTCAGGCGTTCCGCGGTAAGACGCCACTGCCAGTTGCCCTCCGGGGTGCCGGGCGTATTGATCCGGGCTTCTTTGCCCAGGTTCAGCCAATCCTGTATCTGGGCCACGAACAGCCTTGCCACGCTGCTCATTCCGCCGCGCATCAGGCCCATATTGAAGCCCTCCGCCGCGTTGAGCCCCAGGTACCGCTTTGCAAGGGCGATATCCTTTCCGGCCGCGTTGTGTTTCCATTGCTGCAGCGTCTCGTTGTCGTGGGTCCCCGCATAGCAGACGCAGTTTTCGGAATAGGTGTGGGGAAGATAATCGGAGGCCTCGCGGGTGTCGAAGGCGAATTCCAGCACCTTCATGCCGGGCAGACCGGAATCCCGCAGCAGCTGGTGGACCTCCGGGGTAAGGTACCCCAGATCCTCCGCGATAAACTGCATGTTCCGGAACCAGCCGGTCAGAGCGCCCACCAGCGCCATGCCCGGTCCCTTGACCCAGCGGCCGTGCTTGGCCGTGGTCTCGCCGTAGGGAACGGCCCAGTAGCTCTCCAGCCCGCGGAAATGGTCGATCCGCAGCACGTCGTAGAGCTTCTCTGCGCCGCCGATGCGCCGGATCCACCAGCCGAAGCCGTCCTCCCGCATCCTGTCCCAGCGATAGAGCGGGTTGCCCCAAAGCTGGCCGTCCGCCGTAAACGCGTCCGGCGGCACGCCGGCCACCTCGGTGGGCACGTTGTTCTCATCCAGCTGGAACCACTCCGGCGCGGCCCATACGTCCGCGGAATCCATGGCCACGTAGATCGGGATATCCCCGATGATGCCGATCCCGTTTTCGTGGGCGTAGTCCCGCACCGCTTTCCACTGGCGGAAAAACAGAAACTGCAGGTAGATGTGGAATTCCACGTCCTCGCGCAGCAGCTCGGTGTATTTTTCCACCGCGCCGTTTTTGCGCAGGCGGATATCCTCATCCTCCCATTCGGTCCAGGGGCGCATGCCGAAATGACGCTTCAGCGCCATGAACAGCGCATAATCGCGCAGCCAGCCGGCGTTTTCTTCTGCAAAGGCGTCAACCTCCGCACGGTCCCTTTCAAGACCGCGGGCGGCGGCTTTCCGGAGAACGTTGAAACGCTTTTTATAGAGCGTGCCGTAATCCGCTTTCTCCGGGTCGGCTTCCCACCTGATCCTGCCGTATTCCGCGCGGGTCAGCAGCCCATCCTCCCGGAGCAGGTCCAGGTCGATGAAATAGGGATTGCCCGCGAAGGTGGAAAAGCTCTGATACGGCGAATCGCCGTAGCCGGTCGGACCCACCGGCAGGATCTGCCACCAGCGCTGCTTCGCTGCTTTGAGGAAATCAATGAAATCGAAGGCGGCCCTGCCCAGCGTACCGATCCCATAGGGGGAAGGCAGCGAAAAGATCGGGCACAGGATACCGCTTGAACGTTCCAGCATAGCCGATCATCCTTTCACCGCGCCGGCGGCCACACCCTTGATGATGTATTTCTGACAGGTGAGGTAGAAAATGATGATGGGAATGATGGAGAGCAGGATCAGCGCCATTGTGGCGCCCATATCCACCGATCCGTAGGAGCCCTTCAGATATTGTATGTGGATCGGGATCGTCATGTATTTCGTGCGGTCCAGCACCAGATAGGGAAGCAGGTAATCGTTCCATACCCACATGATCTCAAGCACGCCCACGGAAATGAGCGTCGGCTTCAGCAGGGGCAGCACTACGAGGAAGAAGGTGCGGATCGGGCCGCAGCCGTCGATGGCGGCCGCCT
>ONSQ01000129.1 GCA_900320465.1 uncultured Eubacteriales bacterium | reverse complement strand
ACTGGGTGAACAACGGACAGGAGAACTGGCTGTGGTTCTGGCTGAAAAACGTGGGCCCGCTCTTTCTGCTCTCCCCCATCGCCTTTGCTTTCTCCGACCGCCGCTCTCAAGCCTTTGCCCTGCCGGGGCTTATGATTTTCCTGGTTTGCGAATGTGTGGTATTCCAGCCTAATGTCTATGACAACAACAAACTCCTGTATATCTCCTATGCGCTCTTCTGCATATTGAGTGCCGACTGGCTTTTATCCCGGCTCGCTCTCCTCAAAATCAGGCCGCTTCGCAACACTGTTCTTGTGCTTATACTGCTTCTTTGCGTCAACGCCGCCGTGCTTACCATGACGCGCGAGTGGATCTCCGGTTCGCCGCGGTATGCTTATCGTTTGTTCTCTGCCGGGGATGCAGCTGCGGCCGATTTTATCCGAGATCATACAGACGCAGATTCGCTGTTTCTCACCAGCAGCAATCACAACAATGTTCCGGCCGCCCTTGCCGGACGCAACGTATTCTGCGGCTGTCCGTCCTATCTATTCTACCACGGGCTTGATTATGAGTCTCGTCTGGAACTGGCGCGTCGGCTGTTGACCGACAGCAGGGCATTTGAAGAGATGCATGCCTCCTTAGGCATCGATTACGTCTATATCGGCGAGTATGAGCGGTCGCTCCCCGGCTGTTGTGAGCCGTATTTCGCCGATACCTATCCCCTGGTTTTTTCCCAGGGTTCCGTACGGATTTATCAAATCAAACCATAACTAGAAATGCACAAAAAGCACCGGCCCGGAGAACTGTTTTCTCCGGGCCGGTGCTTTATTTGCTTCTTAACGTTATTAAACTCCCGTCAGACCGAGCTTATGAAAGGCCCAGGCCAGCCCATCCTCTTCGAGAGGGGGACATACCAGATCGCTCATGTCCTGCAATGCGCGAGAGCCATCGGACACGCAGACACCGGTGCCCACCGTTTGGATCATCTCGGCATCGTTCATACTGTCACCGAAGCCGTACGTGTCTTTCAGATCCACGCCAAGCGCTTCCGCTACACGACGGACGCCGCTTCCCTTGTCATACTTACGGTTGGTGAGCTCGCCGTACACAGAGTTCTCATAAAGCGTGTCGATCAGGAGAAAGTCGTAGTCCTGCCCCAGGGTCTGAATGGCTTCGTCCAGACACAACCGGTCTGGGCACAGGAAATCAATCTTATACACAGGCTGGCCGTCATAGGCGTCTATCGGACATATCTGAAAGACATCATCGTTTTTAGACCACTCGCTGACATTCCCGTCCACGGAAGAGAAGCCTTTCAGAAAACGGCTGAATCCTTCGTCACAGTAGCTGCCCTCGAGCGTATGCAGCAACACGGAAACACCGTTTTGCGCGAAAAGGCGAAGAGCGGTATCACGCTGTGAGTCTTTCATCGGATAGTCAAACAGAACCTCGCCGGCGAGCTCCACATACGCACCGGCATCGGCAATCATCCCATCAAAGCCGAGAGCCAGAAACGGCTTGAGCATGGCGCGGCTGCGTCCGGAGCAGAGGATCAGCACATTGCCCTGTTCCTTTGCCTGTCGCACAGCCTCCCGAGCCGACCTTGGCGGATCAATGCCGCCGGGCGAAGTCAAGGTGCCGTCCACATCGACAAATATCAGCTTGGGCCGCCTTCCCAGGTCTTTATGGTGAAAATCGCAGGCCAGGTAACGAAAACCCTCCGCCTTGATCTCAATGTCCCGTTTGTTGATACGGACGCCGCTGAGCAGATCGTAAAACTCTCCCTCCTCATGCCAGAGGGTGGTGCGCTTGGACTGTGAATCGAAGTTGAACAATCCAATGATTTTCTCACCGTCATAATACCGGCCGATGCCTAAAATGCAGTTGTCCCAGTTGTTTAGCGTCCACATATCCGCCTTTGCGTCAAAGGCGCGATGAGCCGCACGCAGAGACCTGAGCGCTTTGGGCCAGAGAAGTTCGTCTTTGCTGCACAGCATGGGTTGACCGCCGATCAGATACAGAAGGGCGTGCAGCGACAGGGGCAAGCTCGCCGCTCCTTCGCCGCAGAGTTCAGCCGTTGTTCCCTGAATTGCCTGATTGTCCGACGCACCCTTGTGGGTGCACAGGCGTCCTCTTGCAGGGCTACCCGGCCAGGAACCGGTAAAAAAAGCGTTCAGATAAGCGCGGTGCGGCTCCTCCTGCTGACCGAGGCAGTTCAGGAATGCATAATCCAGATTCCAGCAAAGCGCGCCGCGCGGTCTGAGAGAACGAACGCAGCGAGATGCCAGGCCTTTGGAGAACAGCTCGTTCAGTCCGTGGCGCAGCAGCCGTCCGTCCTTCGTCCCAACGGTATGCCAGACAGCGGGAGCTGCTGTAGTGTCTAGAAGCAGATGGCACTCCCCTTTCTCTTCCGTTCCCAACCAGGCCGCAGCCTCATGGAGAGGAAGAGAGTCGCCGGCGATCAACAGCACAGAAGGACAGACGATTTCCACACTCAGTCGCAGCACGCGCATGATCTTGTGCGCGAAAGACGCGTCCGCTTCCGCCTCCTCGCCGCAGACCTGAGGCAGGCCACGCAGACAAAGTCCGCCGACGCCGCAATTACAAAGCGCGAACAGCGCTGCGGTCATGTCTGTGAGGACGGAGGGGTTGGCATAATTCAACGTCCACGGTGCCGACTTCGGTTTTTCCTCCTGAAGCAGCTCGCGCCTCGCCTGCTGCTCGCTTTTCATAGAAAACGACGATGGAAGCTTCTTTGTCCCTGTCGCAGCGGTTTTTTTCTGAGTAAAGTTCAAAAAGCGCAGCTTTGCAGCAGCATCTCCAGCCTGCGCCTGCTTTGCCCAGGCGTGATCGGGGCTGATGCGATGCAGCGGGTAATCCAGCCACAGGTCGACTCCCGTAATCCAGCCACAGGTCGACTCCCTCTTTTCTGCAAGCGTCACAAACATCCGAAAACTCCTGCAACGAGCCGATTTCCGGCCGCAAATGGCAATGATCTGACACGACATACTCGCCCGTTCGTGTATCTTCCGCGCCATTAACCAGCGGCGGCAGGAGCAGAAAACTGATCTCTTCCTCGTGATACCGGGCCGCCCGTCTGGGCAGTGCCGTCAGATAGTCCGTAGCTGGCTCCGTTTCGTCCAGTATGCCGTTCCGTGTCGGCGACAGATACCATGTCTGCTCTTTCAGCCGGGCGCGATCCAGTTCCTTAAGCGCTTCTCTTCTC
>ONSQ01000131.1 GCA_900320465.1 uncultured Eubacteriales bacterium | reverse complement strand
CGCTGCGGCTTTTTGGGCGCGCCGCTGCTGTGCACGGTGCTGGCGGAGAACGGCATGACGGAGCTGGCCTATGACTTCCTGCTGCAGGAAGGCTTCCCCAGCTGGCTCTACGCCGTGAACCTGGGGGCTACCACCGTCTGGGAGCGCTGGAACAGCGTTGGCCCCGACGGCACCATCTCCGACACGGGGATGAACTCTCTCAACCACTATGCCTACGGAAGCGTGATGGAGTTCCTCTATGCCTACGGCGCCGGCATCCGTCCGGCCTGCCCGGGCTTCCGGAAAGCCATCCTGGCCCCCGAGCCGGACGCCCGCCTGGGCTATCTCCACGCAAGCTACGACTCGGCCTCCGGGCGCTACGTCTGCAATACCCGCATCTGCCCGGACGGCATGCTGGAGGTACATGTGGAGATCCCCTTCGGCTGCGAGGCCGAGCTGTGGCTGCCCCGCAGCGGGCGGGAGCCGGAGCGGCTTCTCGCCGGAAACTACGACTACCGCTACATGCCGGAGCGGGACTACCGCAAGACCTTTGACGAGAACACCCCGCTGCGCACGCTGGCGCAAAACGAGGACGCCATGGCGATCCTCCTGCGGCTGACGCCGGCGCTGGCCGGCATGGCAAAGGAGAATAACCCGGAATTTTCCGGAGGCGGCCTGGCGGATTTTCGGAGCATGGGCTTTCTGCCTGTCGAGCCTGAAAAGCTGGAGCAGGCCATCGCGGAACTGAAAGAATTGATCGTTTGGAAGGAGTAAAGAGAATGCGACTGGACAGCAAGCTGCCCCATCTGTCCATCTGGGGCGAGGCGGGCAGAATCCCCGGCAACACCGGCAAGAGCAAGAGCGACGTAATGAACATCGACAAGAGCCTGACCATGGAGGACGTGTTCACCAAATACCCCGGCATCTGGGACAAGAGCTCGGACGAGTTGGGCGATCTGCGCGGCAACGACTATATGGTCTGGGACCAGGAGATGGAGCACGGCTATGCGGAGGAGACCTATTCCGACGTGCCGCTGCTGATCCCCTTCCTCAGCCCGGGCAGCGACCGCTGCGTGATCCTCTGCCCCGGCGGGGCCTACCTGACCAAGTCCATGGACAGCGAGGGCCAGGAGGTGGCGGAGTTTCTCAATGAGGCGGGCATCAGCGCCTTCGTGCTCTGGTACCGCAGCTATCCCTACCGGGCGCCGCTGATGTACCTAGACGCCCAGCGGGCGGTGCGCTATGTGCGCTTCCACGCGGCGGAATATGGCCTCGACCCCCAGAAAATCGCCATTGCCGGCTTCTCCGCCGGCGGCAACCTGGCCGGCGTGGAGGCCCTGTGCTTCCGGGACGAGCCGGTGGACTGGCCCGGTTATGAGCCGGACGAGATCGACGCTGTGGACGGCAATCCCAACGCCCTGGGCCTGATCTATCCCGCCGTGTCCATGAACGGTGACAAGATCACCGCGGTGATTGGCGGCCGGGATCTCTACGAAGACCCCGAGCGCAGGGAAGCCTTTGCCGACCGCTATGACCTGCGCACCCATGTGCAATCGGGCGACGCGCCCGCCTTCCTCTGCGCCTGTGCCGACGACTTTGTGGTGCCGCCTCCCTTCCTGGTGGAGCTGCAGCAGAGCTATGCGAAGGCCGGCGTCTCCTGCGAGCTGCACCTCTTCCCCTATGGCGGCCACGGCTTCGGCGCCTGCATTCCGCGCCAGGTCGGCCCCTTCGCACCGCCGGATATGACGGCCTGCCGCCAGTGGAAGGAGCTCTTCTGCACCTGGGTCAACGGCGTGTTTGACGGAAAACTGAACGGATAAAAACGGAGGGAGTAACATGAAAGCTGCATACATTCCTGTCGGCTCCGGCGGACACATCCTGTCCAGCCTGCCCATGATCACCGAACTTGTGAAAAAAGGCGTGGAGGTGGACTACTACGCCCCCGAATCCCAGCGCGCCCAGGTGGAGATGACCGGGGCGAGACTGTGCGTCTTCCCCGAGGTGCAGGAGCGCTACTCCGGCCCATACATGGGCAAGGAGGAATTTCTGGCGGTCATCCCGCTGGTCTTCCTGGGCATGGCTAAAGAGGCCATCGACGCCATCATGGAGGGCCTTAAGGAAAACCGCCCCGACGTGATCATCGCCGACGAGATGGCGGTGGCAGGGCGTCTGGCGGCCTGGAAGCTGGGCATCCCCCTGATCATGATGTTCACCAGCTACGCCCCGGGCAAGGACTTCTCCATCTTCCGCACTTGGCCGGAGTTCCCGGATTCCCCCGCCCGCAAGGCGGCGCTGGAGATGGCCGAGGAGTTCCAGAAGGAATACGGCGGACCGCTGCTGACCCCCGGCGAGATCTTTGAGGCCACCGCCGACTTCAACATCTCCACCCTGACACGGGAGTTCCAGCCCGGCGGCGAGAGCTTTGGCGACCGCTTCTTCTTTGCCGGGGCGCAGATCGCTCCCCGGGCGGGCGACGGCAGCTGGCAGCCGCCGAAGAACGGCAAGCCCCTGCTCTATACCTCTCTGGGCAGCCTCTTCAACAACTGGCCGGAGTTTTACAAGATGCTCTTCCCCGTGGTGAAGGATCTTGACATCAACGTCCTCTGCTCCCTGGGCAAGACCATCAAGCCCGAGGATCTGGGCGAGATCCCCGACAACGTCACCACCATGGCTTTCACGCCCCAGCTGGAGGTGCTGCGGCACACCAGCTTCTTCCTGACCCACGCGGGCGTGGGCAGTGTGATGGAGGCCCTCTATAACGGCGTGCCCATGATGTGCATCCCCCAGATGGACGAGCAGATCTTCACCGCCCACCGCATGGAGGAACTCGGCATCACCAGCGGCGTGCTGCTCAAGGAGCAGGTCACCGAGGAGAGCCTGCGCAAGGT
>ONSQ01000136.1 GCA_900320465.1 uncultured Eubacteriales bacterium | reverse complement strand
GATGCCGTGGAGCAGCAGCTCGCCCATACTCTCGATGATGCGGCAGGCCGCGTCCTTGACGCCCACGCTGCTGCCGCCGGAGAGGATCACGGCGTCGCACTCCTGTACGGCACGCTGCATCTTCCGCCGCAAAAGATCCTCATCGTCCACAACGATACCGTAGCCCATGACTTCCGCGCCGAAGGCTTCCAGCATGGCGGTGAGCAGCGGGGCATTCACATCCCGCACCTGGCCAGGTCCCGGCGTCTTGTTGGGCGGCACCAGCTCGTCCCCGGTGGAGATCACGCCCACCTTCACCCGGCGTGCCACGGGCACGCTTATTCTTCCGATGGCGGCCAGCGCGCCGATATCCTGGGCCGTCAGCACCAGGATCTCCTTGCCGGGGAACACGTCGTCCCCCCGGAAGATCAGATTCATCCCCGGCGCGCCGGGCTTCATGATGCCGACGGTGCCATCTCCGTAGTCTTCGGTGTATTCGATCATCACCGCACAGTCGGCGCCTTTGGGGATCGCGCCGCCGGTGGGCACATAGATGCAGCTGTCGCGGGAAAGCGCGAAGTCTGCCCCCTGTCCCATCAGCACCTCCCCGGCCAGGTTCAGGATCGCCGGGATCGCGTCGGAACAGCCGAAGGTATCGGCTGCCCGGCAGGCGTAGCCATCCACAGTGGAGCGGTCGAAGTCCGGGACATATTCCTGCGCCGTGATCGGCTCGGCCAGCACCCGGCCCAGCGCAGCAGGAAGGGGGACGGACTCCGTTTGCCCCAACGGCTTGAATTCCTTCTCGATCAGCCGGAGGACCTCCTCCGGCGTCTTCACCTCAAGCATCTTTACACCTCCGCGACGATCTTGCCCATATCCCGGTAGTCGTTTCCCGTGAAATGGCGGATCTCTTTTTTGAAGGCCGCCGAACGCAGGATCTCCAGGATCGCCTCGACCGCCGGCGTATCCATGGCGTCCCGGCGCAGCACCAGATCATAGCGTTCCTCCAGCAGCGGAATGAAGTCCAGCCCGTCGATCTGCCGGGAGATACGCTCCGTGCCGAGGGCAAGATCCGCCTCTCCGTCGGCGATGGCCGCGGCCATCGTCAGGTGAGATTTCATCTCCCGTTCATAGCCCTTGATCTGCCTGGGGTCCAGATCCATGCGGCACAGCTGCCCATCCAGCAGGATGCGCGCGCTGGAGCCGGGGCGGCGATTGAGGATGGAAACGTCGCGCCGGGCCAGATCCCTCCAGCCGCGGATCTCTTTCGGGTTGCCGGCGGCCACGTAAAAGCCCTGCTTCCGGTAGGAGATGTTGACCAAAACCGCTTTGACGCCCGGCATCAGCCGCTTGACGTACGGGACGTTGAAGCTCTTTTCGTCCACCGCGTACAGGTGGCAGGCAGCCGCATCCACCTTTTTCTCATACAGGGCAAGCAGCCCTTCAAAGCTGCTGAGGTAGCAGCGATCCGTCACGACGCCGTTCTGATGCAGATAATTGCTCAGAATATCCAGCACGACATCCTGACCGGAGATGACGAAGGGGGCCTCTGCCCTGTCGGCAGGCCGAAGCAGCTCGCTGCTGATCTCCACCCGCCGGACAGGCTGGACGCTCTGCTCATGCCGGGAGCGGGCGATATAGGCGTCCACGTCGTCCTGGGTGAAGCGGACCTTGCGCCCAACCTTGTAGGAGTTGATCTCGCCCCGGCGGATCAGCTCATAGATGGTGGATTTGCTCACATGGAGGAGCTCTGCGACCTCCTGTGTAGAGAGTGATTTGTTGGATGCCATCCCGATCCCTCCGCTTGATCATTCATATTACTTCATGATTCTGTATTATATCTGCTTTGTGGAACTTGTACAAGGGAGGGGGACGCAGAAGTTATATGCAGTTTCATATCAAATCGTACCGTTTCGCACAACATGTTCTTTCCGCCCGTGTCCGGTATATCCCTTTTCATATCGGTTCGCGCGAAAATCCGGTCAAACGCTTGGCACACAAGGCCTTTCACAATATAATACTCTCAGAACAGAAAATTGTACAAATGATACAAAACATCAGACTTTGAGGAGGTATTCACATGAGCGACGCTTACTACGAAAAAATAGCCCGCATCAACCTGACCACCGGCGAGATCAAGGTCGAGCCTCTGGATCTGGAAGTGGCGAAGAAATTCATCGGCGGCCGCGGTCTCGGCACCAAGATCCTCTATGATGAGGGTGTAGCCACGGTCGATCCCCTGTCCCCGGAAAACAAGCTCGTCTACATCACCGGCCCCATGACCGGCTCCAATTCCCCGTCCTCCGGCCGCTACATGGTCGTGACCAAGTCCCCGCTGACCGGCATGATCGCCTGCGCCAACTCCGGCGGTATCTGGGGCGCCAAGCTGAAGTTCGCCGGTTGGGACGCCCTGATCGTGGAAGGCCAGGCTCCCGACTGGTGCTACCTGAACATCGCGGACGACAAGATCGAGATTCTGGACGCGAGAGAGTATTGCGGCGTTCTCAGCGAAGAGCTGGACGACAAGCTGAAGGAAAAGCACGGCGCTGACTGCTCCGTCCTGAACATCGGCCCCGCCGGTGAAAAGCAGGTGTTGCTGGCCGCCGTCATGAACGACAAGGACCGCGCCGCCGGCCGTTCCGGCGTCGGCGCCGTCATGGGCAGCAAGAAGCTCAAGGCCATCGTTGTCAAGGCCACCCGCAAGCAGCTGGACGTCATTGCTGACGTGGAAGCTCTGAAGGAAGCCAACAAGCGCGCGCTGAAGATCATCGCCGACAACGGCGTCACCGGCCAGGGTCTGCGTGCTCTCGGCACGGCCGTTCTGGTCAACATCATCAACGGCATCGGCGCCCTGCCCACCAGGAACTGGCAGGAGAGCTACTGCCCCACCGCCGACCAGTTCTCCGGCGAGACTCTGGCTGAGAAATATCTGAAGAAGCCCGGCGCCTGC
>ONSQ01000132.1 GCA_900320465.1 uncultured Eubacteriales bacterium | reverse complement strand
CAGGTGCAGCGCAGACCGTTTACACAAGCAGCCGGATCGATCAAGGAGGAAAAAGCATGTTTGACGCGATGAAAGTGAAAAACAACTGTGTGGATTGGATACGCGTTTTTTTTGAAACAAACGGAGCGGGATGCAATGCCGTCGTTGGAATTTCCGGGGGGAAAGACAGCTCCACGGTAGCGGCGCTCTGTGCGGAGGCGCTCGGCAGGGAACGGGTGATCGGGGTCCTGATGCCGAACGGCGTACAGCCGGATATCGACGCTGCGCATAGTCTGGTGAGGCATCTGGGCATCCGGTATGTCACAGTGAATATCGAAGCAGCCGTGAACGGCCTGAAAGAGGCCATTCCGTTTGCGCTCTCCGAACAGAGCCGAATCAATCTTCCTGCCCGCATTCGCATGGCGGCGCTGTATGCGGTATCCCAAAGTCACAACGGACGAGTGGCGAACACCTGCAATCTCTCGGAAGACTGGGTGGGTTATGCGACACGCTATGGCGACGGGGCGGGAGATTTCAGCCCCTGCTCCCGGCTGACCGTGCAGGAGGTCAAGGCGGTCGGACGTGCGCTTGGCCTTCCCACGCAGCTCATCGAGAAAACGCCGATCGACGGCCTGTCGGGGAAGACGGACGAAGAGAACCTGGGCTTCACCTACGAGGAACTGGATCGCTATATCCGCACGGGAGAATTGTCGGATGAAGGAATAAAGGCCAGGATCGACAGCCTGCATGCGCAGAATCTCTTCAAGCTGCGGCCGATGCCGTATTTTGACCCTGAACTTACCGTTTTTCGGCCATGAAACGCACGAGGCATACCCGCAATTCAAATACCGATCTGATCGGACGGCGGCCTGCGGCATGATAGGAAAAGGCTTTTTGCTATCATAGTGTTTTCGAATGATAAGAACGGAGGCGATATAAAAATGCTTGTCTTTTGTGGCAGACAAGTGTAAAATGACCGCGTAATGAGAGGCAGTCTTGCCTCTCATGTGCATTTTTGCCTCACAAAGTCAGAAGGAGGAATTCATCATGAGTACAATACCGGAACTGTTTGGCAGCATGGTATTCGACGACAAAGTTATGCGTGCGCGCTTATCCGCGGACGTCTACCACAGTCTGAAGGATACGATTCGAAAAGGAAAGAAGCTGGATCTCTCCGTGGCCAACGCCGTGGCGGACGCCATGTGCGCCTGGGCCGTTGAGAACGGCGCCACCCATTTCACCCATTGGTTCCAGCCGTTGACCGGCATCACCGCGGAAAAGCATGAAAGCTTTCTCTCACCCGCGCCGGACAGCCATGTGATCATGAAGTTTTCCGGCAAGGAGCTAATCCAGGGCGAGCCGGACGCCTCCAGCTTCCCCTCCGGCGGCCTGCGGGCCACCTTCGAGGCCAGAGGCTATACTGCCTGGGATCCGACCTCCTATGCGTTTATCAAGGAGAAGACGCTGTGCATCCCGACAGCCTTCTGCTCCTACGGCGGCGAGGCGCTGGATATAAAGACACCGCTGCTGCGTTCGATGGAGGCCTTGAACCGTCAGGCGCTGCGCGTGCTGCGTCTGTTTGGGAATCGTGAGGTCCAGCGCGTGGTGACAAACGTCGGCCCGGAGCAGGAGTATTTTCTGGTAGACCGGGAGATGTACCTCAAGCGCCGTGACCTGATCTACACCGGGCGGACCCTCTTCGGCGCGAAGCCGCCCAAGGGCCAGGAGCTGGAGGACCACTACTTCGGCGCGATCAAGCCCCGGGTCAAGGCCTTCATGGAGGAGCTGAACGAGGAGCTCTGGAAGCTCGGCATCTATGCCAAGACCGAGCACAACGAGGTCGCGCCCTGCCAGCACGAGCTCGCGCCGATCTTCACTGTGGCCAACGTCGCGGCGGACCACAACCAGCTCACCATGGAGATCATGAAGAAGGTCGCCCGCCGGCACGGTCTCGTGTGTCTGCTGCATGAAAAGCCCTTTGCGGGCGTGAACGGCAGCGGTAAGCATAACAACTGGTCCATGGCCACCGATACCGGCGTCAATCTCCTGAGCCCCGGCGACACGCCTTATGAAAACGCACAGTTTCTGCTCTTTCTTCTGGCGGTCATCAAGGGCGTGGACGAGTATCCGGGTCTGCTGCGCCTGAGTGTGGCTTCGGCCGGGAATGATCACCGTCTCGGCGCCAATGAAGCGCCGCCGGCCGTCATCTCTATCTTCCTCGGGGACGAGCTGAGCGCCGTATTGGACGCCATTGAGACCGACAGTCCTTACGCCGGGACGGAGAAACGGAGGATCCGTCTGGGTGCCGATGTGCTGCCCCGCTTCAACCGTGACACGACAGACCGCAACCGCACCTCACCCTTTGCCTTTACCGGTAATAAATTCGAGTTCCGCATGGTCGGCTCCAATGACTCGATCTCCTGCGCGAACATCATGATCAACGCCGCCGTGGCGGAGGCGCTGCGCCAGTTCGCGGATACGCTGGAGGGCTGCACGGGTGACTTCGACGCCTGCCTGCACGAGCTGATTCGGGAGAACATCAAGGCTCACAAGCGGATCCTGTTCAACGGGAACGGCTATGACGAGAGCTGGATCAGGGAGGCGACGGAGGAGCGCGGCCTGCTGAATCTGCGCACGACGCCGGATGCGCTGCAGATGGTGCTGGTGCCGGAGAACATGGAGATGCTGCAGCGGCATCAGATCTTCTCCGAGGCGGAGATCCGCTCCCGTTATGAGATCACGATGGAGAACTATGTGCGCACGGTGCGCATCGAGGCGCTGACCATGGTGGACATGGCCAGAAAAGAGATCCTGCCCGCTGTTTTGCACTTTACCGGCGACCTGGCTT
>ONSQ01000141.1 GCA_900320465.1 uncultured Eubacteriales bacterium | reverse complement strand
CAGGAGAAGAACGAGCGCTACAAGGCCCTGCTTGTGAAGATGTCGCCCGCCGATCTGAGCGATGAGGTCAAGCAGACCCTGGATGCCCTGCGGGATCGCGGCTGCAAACTGGCCATCGGCTCATCGTCCAAAAATGCGCCGCTTATCCTCCACCAGATCGGTTTGGAGGGGTATTTCGACGCGGTGTCCGACGGGAACAACATCAGCCGTTCCAAGCCCGACCCGGAGGTCTTTCTCAAGGCCGCCCAGATGCTGGAGATCAAGCCGGAGCGCTGTCTCGTGGTAGAGGATGCTGTCGCCGGCGCGGAAGCGGCCCACCGAGGCGGCATGCAGGCCGCCTGCGTGGGCGACGCGTCCCGAGCAGGAGCGGGAGACTATAACATGAAGTCCGTGAAGGATTTATTGGAGATTCTGTGATGGAGCGTAATGAGACCTTTCTGCAGAAAGCCGAAGAACTGAAGCCGACGCTGCATATGCGCCGCGTGTCCGTTTCGGGCAGCGAGACGCCGCTGAAAAAGGGCGGCAGTCTAACGCTGGACTTTGGCGAGCACCTGGTCGGCACGGTGATGATCCGGCTCGCCTTTGTCGGCAGTCACCCGGACGCGCCGGCCTGGCTGCGGCTGAAATTTGCTGAGCGGGAGCAGGAGCTTTCGGAAAACGTGGAGGATTACCACGGCTGGATCAGCGCATCCTGGGTGCAGCAGGAGCAGATCCATGTGGATGTGCTGCCCTGTGAAGTGCGCCTCGAGCGGCGTTACGCTTTTCGCTATGTGCAGCTTGAAGTACTGGATATCTCCGGTAAATATGATCTCGTGGTGAAGGGCGCGGACTGCGAGGCGGTCTCCTCCGCCGACGAGGCGGCGCTGCTTCCCTATGAGACGGAAGACGCATTTCTCAGGCAGATCGACGCAGTGGCCTGCAAGACCCTGCACGACTGCATGCAGCTGGTGTTTGAGGACGGCCCCAAGCGGGATCGCCGCCTGTGGATGGGCGATCTGCGCCTGCAGGCACTGGCAAATTACCAGAGCTACCGGAACCATGATCTGGTCAAACGCTGCCTGTATCTCTTTGCCGGGAGCACGCTGCCCGGCGGCCGTGTGGGCGCGGGACTGTTTCTGGACCCGGAGATCGAGGTGGACGACACCGCTATGTTCGACTACTCGCTCCTCTACGTTCCCACGCTGTTGGATTATTATGAGACTACCGGCGACAGGCAAACTCTCACAGAGTTGTGGCCCACGGCCTGGCGGCAGATCAAACTTGCGCAGGAGCGCTTTGACGAGCAGGGACTTGTCCGGGATTCCGATGTCCTGGGCTGGTGCTTCGTAGACTGGAATCTCGCGCTGAACAAGCAGGCCGGCGCCCAGGGCATTTACCTGTACTGTCTGCGTGCTGCCGAAAAGATCGCGGAGATTTTGGACGACGCGGAAAAGAGCGCCTGGATCAAAGCGGATTATGAAAAGAAAAAGCGGGCTGCTCTCGACGGCCTGTATGATCCGGCGCAGGGATTGTTTGTCAGCGGAGCGGATAAGCAAGTCTCCTGGGCCAGCCAGATCTGGATGGTGCTGGGCGGCGTCTGCGGCGGAGATGTGCTGCACCGCGTGGAGAAAGCGGAAGCGGTGACAATGGTCACACCCTATCTCTACCACCACTACGTTCAGGCCCTGCTTGATGTGGTTGAAAAGGAGAAGGCGCTTCAAGTCCTTACCGAGTACTGGGGCGGCATGGTGAAGGAAGGCGCGGACACCTTCTGGGAGCTCTACGACCCTGCCGATCCCAACGCTTCGCCCTACGGCGGCACCATCGTCAACAGCTACTGCCACGCCTGGAGCTGCGCCCCGGCTTATTTTTTGAGGAAGTATTTTTCAAAATAAAGGCGTATCTGTCGACATCGACGCATACTCTGCTCGGCGTGTTGGCCGTTGGATGAACGACGGATCAAAAACCAAAGAGGTCTATTATTGCCTCAGAATCAGCATTGAACATATCAGCAACGAAGTGGTCAATGGGATCGTGTTTTCCATAATTGACTAAGGAGGGCCTGCAGTTTTACA
>ONSQ01000142.1 GCA_900320465.1 uncultured Eubacteriales bacterium | reverse complement strand
TCTTCACCGTTCCGGGAAGCGCGTGATCTGGACGCTGCACGACTGCTGGGCCTTTACAGGCCATGCGGCTTACTGTGACGCCGCCAACTGCGAAAAATGGAAAACCGGATGCTCCCATTGTCCGCCGTCTCAGTGGTTGGCAGACTTGGCCGGCGAGTCCTTCCTCGGCCGCTATCCGATCAGCGTGATCCATAACGGTATCAATACATCCGTTTTTCAACCCACGGAAAGCGATGTTCGTTTACGGTATCAAGCGGAAGATAAGAAGCTGATCCTCGGTGTTGCCGCCGTCTGGGACGGTCGCAAGGGCCTGAACGATTTTGTCGCACTGCATGAAAAGCTGGGCGATCAGGCACGAATCGTGCTGGTAGGTCTCTCGGACGAGCAGATCCGCAGCCTTCCCGCGGGAATGATCGGCATTCGGCGTACCAATTCGCCTGCGGAACTTGCCGAACTGTATTCAGCCGCGGACTTCTTTGTAAATCCTACCTACGAGGATAACTATCCCACTACCAACCTGGAAGCCATCTCTTGCGGTACGCCGGTTTTGTCCTACGACACAGGCGGCAGCGCAGAGAGCGCGCACCTGTATGGCTGCACGGTTGCTAAGGGGGATGTGGATGCCCTTGCCGCCCTTATTCAGAATCCTCCGACGTTCATTCGCCGGGAATCTGACCTCGATACGGCCGCATGCATTGCACAGTACCTTGCACTCTACCAATCGACGAAAACGGCAACGGGGGAGAAGCGTTTATGACCTGTGCCATTGTCCTGTCCTGCTATAATGGAGAAAAGTATATAACGGAGCAGCTGGAATCGCTTCTGCGGCAAAGCCGCCAGCCGGATCGGGTCGTGATCTGGGACGACGGCTCCAGCGATACAACGCCATCCATCGTGGAGAGCTTCATTCACGAGCATCAGCTGTCGAACTGGAGCTTTCGGATCAACGAAAAGAATGCCGGATGGAAGAAGAATTTCCATGACCTGATTTTGAGCGTGGAGGAAGATATCATTTTCCCCTGTGACCAGGACGATATCTGGCATGCGGAAAAGCTGGATGAAATGTGCCGTATACTGGAGACGCGGCCCGAAATCGACCTCCTGGCCTGCGGATATGTGCCACAGTACGACGATAATACCCGACGTATCACAAAAGAAATCCAACAGAGCATGAACGAATCCGGCACGGTAGATAAGCTCATGATGGACGAGCGCTTTATGTACGTGCTGCGTCCCGGCTGCACCTTTGCCGTTCGGCGGGACTTCTGCCATGCGATTGCGCCGGCCTGGGATGTGGCGCTTCCGCATGACGCCATGATCTGGCGCTGTGCGATCGCAAAGGGTACGGCGTATCTGTATCAGAAATCGCTGATTACCTGGCGGAGATATAACGCCAGCAGCTCGAATCCCAACAGTATGGCACAGAAGTATACCAGCAAAGCCAAGCTGATGCTGGATTTCTATGTGGACAACAATGACTCTCATCTGCTGTTTCTCAACTGCCTGCAAAGGCTGATTGCGGATGGTGTGATTTGCCCTGATGAGGAGACAAAAAGAATTCTGCGGGAGAACACGGAATTTGAAAAGACGCAGCGAGCCGCTCTTTTGAGCCGCAACCCGCTGCGCCCGGTGCTGTGCGCGCTGCGCTATCGCAGGTACTATCTGACGAAAAAGTCTGTTCTGGCACATGCCTATGTGACTATGATGGCACGCTGAGGTCTTCCTTTCAGAGCTTATCAACGGAGATAACCCATATAAGGGGAAATGATATGGAACAGAAACTCCTTCGAAAAGTCCAGCTCACGGAGTTGAAAATAGCCAAAGAGCTCAAGCGTGTCTGCGAAAAGCTGGATATTCCGTATATCCTGGACTCTGGCACGCTGCTGGGCGCCGTACGCCATCGGGGCTTTATCCCCTGGGACGACGACATGGACTTTGCTATGACCCGCGCCAATTACGATCGCTTCCTGCTTGAGGCGCCTGCTGAACTGGGAGAAGAGTATTATCTCCAATCCTGGAAAAGCGACCCTGCATACGGCTATCCCTTTGCCAAGCTGCGGCTGAAAAACACGGCCTTTGTC
>ONSQ01000143.1 GCA_900320465.1 uncultured Eubacteriales bacterium | reverse complement strand
GTGACCACATCGCCGCCTGCAAACACGTCAGGTGTTGTGGTCTGACAGGTCAGAGGATCGACGTCCACGGTGCCGTGCTTGTTCGTGACAAGCCCAATACCGCCCAATTCCACCTTCTGCCCGGTGGCGGAGAGCACCGCTGTAACGGGTACGGTTTCGTATTCACCCGTGCCCTTCGCAATGCGGCGGCCCTTATCGTCTCTTCCGCCCAGCAGCATCTTTTCCAGACGAAGACTCTGCACCCGGCCCTCACCGCTGATTTCCACAGGGGCAACCAGATATCTGAATTCGATCCCTTCGGCTTTCGCCTCCGCGACCTCGTCCTTGTCGGCCGGCATCTCTTCCTCGCTGCGGCGGTAATAGACCGTCACCTTCGCGCCGAGACGGACAGCGGAACGCGCCACATCCAGCGCCACATTGCCGCCGCCGATGACTGCGACCTCATCACCGATCTCCGGGCGCTCGCCCTGGTTGACATGGCGCAGAAAGTCCACGCCGGTATAGACGCCGTCAAGCTCCTCCCCGGGGATATTCAGCTTCGCGCCCTTGGAGGCACCGATAGCCAGATAGAAGGACTTATAGCCTTCCTGCCGCAGCGCGTCGAGCGTCACGTTCCTGCCGACCTCCACGCCGGTCTTAAATTCTACGCCCAGCTCACGCAGCACATCGATTTCGGCGTTGAGGACGCTCTTTTCCAACCGGAAGGAGGGAATGCCCAGCGTGAGCATACCGCCCAGCACCTGCTCTTTTTCAAAAACGGTGACCGGGTAGCCCTTGACCGCCAGATAGTAAGCGCAGCTCAAGCCCGCAGGGCCTGCGCCGATCACGGCGATCTTCTCCGGGTAGGGCTTGCCGATCTGATTGAGGAGCTTTGGAACATAACGGGTATCCGCGTTCAGCTCCCGCTCGGCGATGTATTTCTTGATCTCGTCGATGGCCACCGGCGCGTCCATATCGCCGCGGGTGCAGGCCTCCTCGCACTTCTTGTTGCAGATTCTGCCGCAGACCGCCGGGAACGGGATCTCCTGCTTGATGAGCTCCAGCGCCTCGGCATAGCGCCCCTCGGAGGCCAGTTTGATGTAGCCCTGCACAGGTACATGGGCGGGACAGGCCGCCTTGCAGGGTGCCGTTCCCTCGGGCATCACATCCGTGCGTGCCGTGCGGTAATCCGGCGTGTAACGCTTCGAGGTCCAGAGCGTATTGCGGGGTGTCTCTGCCGGGCGCGGCTCATTGGCCGGGCGGGGACATAGCTTCTGCCCCAGCTGGCAATATAATTCGTGCGGATGGCGTCGGGCGCGCGAAAATAAGTGGCGATGCGCAGCGCGAAGCAGGAGCAGCCACAGCAGTTGCAGATGGCGGTGGTGTCCTCATAGCCGGGCGCGACGTTCAGCTCATGCACCAGACCGTTTTGTTCGGCACGCTTGAGAATCTCATAGGCCTCTTCCTTGGAAATCAGTCGATGGGCGCCAGTCTCGGAATAGTTGATGGCGTTATCGTTGAGGTACATACACATGTCCTCTTCCAGATGCCCGCAGCCCTCACCCATGAGTCGGCGGGCGCGGCGGCAGGAACATGGCCCCACGGAGATCGCCCAGGCGTCCTCCACCAGCTTTGCCACTTCGTCATAACTCGCCTTGTGCGTGTTGTTTTCAATGGCGCTCTCTACCGGGATGACGCGCATCATGTTCATGCCCACGTCCATGAACGGCGCCAGCATGGACACGCGGCGGCGGGTGTATTCTTCAAAGCACTCGCCAAGCACCGGGAATTTGTCGCACTGTTCCCGGTTGGAGAGAATACCCTCCATGATGCCCGGCACCCAGATGGGATAATACCAGCAGTCCTTTCCGTCCACCCGGCGAATGCGGATCACGCCGGCCTCGCGCAGCTTGTTGAGCTGAGTACGCGTAAAGTCCACGTCCTTTTTGGCGCGTTTGGCGATCTCCTCCGTGGTGCGGTTGGCCTCCAGACGCAGATGCATCATGATCTCGCACATATCGTCGTCTACGATTGGCTCTAAAATTTTGTATTCTGGGTCATTGTAGGTAATGCCGGTGTATGTCAGGCTCTCCAGGCTGATCTTGGTCGCCAGCTTTAGGATGTTCGGTCTGTGTGCCATGCTTGTCCCTCCCTGATAATGTGTAGGTCTTTCAAACACTCTCTCAGTATTATTCTACTATTCCGGTGGAGAAAGCTCAATGAAAAAGTTTTCTGCGATCAGTTTTTCGGAATAGTACCCATTTTGTGCGATTGACTCTTGGGCAGCTTGATGATAAAATGAAAACATGTTTGTGGTAATATCACATGAACAGGAGGCTTGGAAATGGGCTTTGAAAAGATAGAGGCAAAGTCCCTCACCGATCTGTTCGTCCAGAAGATCGAGGGAATGATTTTATCCGGAGAGTTGAAGGTGGGAGATCAGCTCCCTCCGGTGCGGGAACTGTGTACGCTGATGGGCGTGAGCCGCCCGGTGGTCACGGCGGGGCTGATCGAGCTGGAGAAGATGGGGTTTGTGGAGGTACGATCCCGTCAGGGCGTGTATATCACGGACTATCGCCGCAAGGGCACCTTGGAAACCTTCAATGTGCTGATGCGCTATAACGGCGGCATCATGCGGGACGAAGAGGTCCGCTCTGTCATAGAAATGCGGCTGGCCAACGAAGTTCTCTGCGTCCGCTTAGTCATTGAACGGGCTACGCCGGAGGAACTGGACAGTCTTGCTCCGATGATTGACGCGATCCGGACCGCAGCGAGCAATGAGGCCGCCGCAGAAGCCACCTACGAGCTGCTGCACGAGGAATGTGTCCTGTCCGGTAATGTGTTTCTGCCTCTGTTTCTCAATTCCATGCGCTCGCACTGTCTGTATTTCTGCACGCTTTACTGCAAGCGCTACGGCATTGGCAGTCTGTATCAAAACCGGCTGAAGCTCTATCAGGCTATGCTGAACCGGGATGTCAAGTCGGCTATAGAAATCGCCCGGGGTGTATTGGATGATGCCGTCAGTGGGGAGCACCAGTTGTACGGAAATCCTCATGAAACGAGGCGCAAAGCAAAGAAACTGTCATCAATACCAAGTTGTGTCCATGGGGCGGGTACTGAAAGCGAAAGATGCTTTGAAGTACCTCTGATGTATGAATCTTGACAATGGTGTGTCTTGTTTGCCGGAAAACCTTGCGCGGTTTCCATGTGCAGTCCGTTTTCGGGAAACATATGAAGCAAGAGCCGATCCTGTTGGATGCTTGTTGGATGCTGGCAAAAGGGCCGTTCCAGCGCTCGAGGAATTTCCTAAAAAAGTTAGAAAAAAGCCCTAAATCTTTCGATTTAGGGCTTTTTCTTTGGTGCGCGAGGCGGGACTTGAAGTCTACATTTTTCATTTCATGTATTCTAATCCATCTATTCTTGCGAAATAAAAGCAAAAATCAGAATTTTAGGTATCAATCCGTCCATCCAATTTTCACTTTTCTAATCTGGCTTGGGTCATTTTTGTGGTTAGGCCGAAAGGAGTTCTCTATGAAATCTATCTTTGAAGAAATGGGCGGAACCTATTCCAACATCAACGGCTATCTTCTCCCGAATCTGGCAATACCCGAATCCCCTCCCCTTGGCAAATGGGGCCGCATACGGAGGCGTTATCTTAAAGAGCATCGCCCTGCTCTGTATTCCAGCATGCTTTTGACCGGTCGCTTGGATCAGCACCTGGCCGAGATCGACCGGAGCTGTGAGGAACAACTGGAATTCATCATCCAGCAAATGACAAAGCAAGAGGGCGTGACCGACGTACTCAAGGCCGCCGATCAAATGGAGTGGGTTCGCCGCATGAACAGCATCCGGAACCGGGCGGAAGAGATCGTTCTTCACGAGCTTGTCTACTGCTGAGGAAGTGCGAAGATGCTGATTTTGGAAGACCTTTACCTCGGCGATGTCCGCCGCGCAACAGCCAATATGCGAAAGCTCTGGATGACCTTGTGAAAGCCGGAGACGCGCTGACTGACACCCTCACCGAAAAGCAGAAGGGAATGTTTGAAGACTACATGACCGCACAGCGGGAGATAAACGTGCTTACCGATTGCGAGACGTTTATCTACGCATTTCGATTGGCAGCTAAGATTATAATTGATGTTCTGACAGAAGGGAAAAAGAAAGAAATCTGAAGAGAACAAGGAGGGCTTGTAAAACTGCAGGCCCTCCTTAGTCAATTATGGAAAACACGATCCCATTGACCACTTCGTTGCTGATATGTTCAATGCTGATTCTGAGGCAATAATAG
>ONSQ01000144.1 GCA_900320465.1 uncultured Eubacteriales bacterium | reverse complement strand
CCAACATGTCCAAGGAGGACATCGACAAGGCCGTCAAGGAGGCCGAGATGTACGCCGCCGAGGACGCCAAGCGCAAGGAAGAGGTCGACACCCGCAACGCCGGCGACCAGATGGTCTACCAGACCGAGAAGACGCTCGCCGAGATGGGTGACAAGCTCGACCCGGCCGACAAGGGCGAGGTCGAGAGCAAGCTCCAGGCGCTGAAGACGGCTCTGACCGGCACCGACAGCGCCGCCATCAAGCACGCCACCGAGGAGCTGACCCAGGCCTTCTACAAGGTCAGCGAGAAGATGTACCAGGCGGCCAATCCCCAGGGCGCCCAGGGCTTTGATCCCTCTCAGGCGGGCGGCCCCCAGGGCGGCCAGAACGGCGGCCAGGACTACTACGACGCCGACTACACCGTCGTGGACGACGACAAATAATTTCAATTTAAACTTTATGCGAAGCCGCCAAAGGGCGGCTTCGCGCACCCCGACCCGAAGCCCAGCGGCAGCGGGTTTGGGTCGGAAAGGAGGAGCAAGGAAGCGGCCGCATGTTTTCGCGCGGCGGTAAACGCAGCGCGCGGAAACGGAGGCAAGCGGACTTTGCGACGACGCGATGGCAGAAAAACGCGACTATTACGAGGTACTCGGCCTGCAGAAGGGCGCGAGCGCCGACGAGATCAAAAAAGCATATCGAAAGCTGGCCAAGGAGAACCACCCCGACCTGCACCCCGGCGACAAGGCCTGTGAGGAGCGCTTCAAGGAGATCAACGAGGCCTACGAGATCCTCTCGGACGAGGACAAGCGCGCCAAGTACGATCAGTACGGCCACGCGGCCTTTGACCCCAGCGCCGGCTTCGGCGCCGGCGGCTTTGAGGGCTTCGGCGATTTCGGCGATCTGGGCGACATCTTCTCCAGCTTCTTCGGCGGCGGCTTCGGCGGCGGTACACGCAGCAATCCCAACGCGCCGCGCCGGGGCGAAAATCTGCGCGCCAGCGTGAACATCTCCTTCGAGGAGGCGGCTTTCGGCTGCAAGAAGGAGGTCACGGTGGGCCGCGTGGAGAAGTGCGACGAATGCAAGGGCAGCGGCTGCGCCCCCGGCACCACGCCGGAGATTTGCCCCGACTGCAAGGGCAGCGGCACCGTACGCACCACCCAGCGCACCCCCTTCGGCGCCATGCAGTCCACCGCCCCCTGCTCCAAGTGCCGGGGAACGGGCAAGATCATCCACCAGCCCTGCAAGAGCTGCCGCGGCATGGGCAGCATCCGCCGTCAGCACAAGATCAGCGTGAACATCCCGGCCGGCATCGACGACGGCCAGGCCATCTCCCTGCACGGCCAGGGCAACGACGGCGTCAACGGCGGCCCGGCGGGCGATCTGCTGGTGAGCGTGATCGTGCGTCCCCACGCCCGCTTCGAGCGTGAGGGCAACAGCGTGCTGCTGGTGCAGGATATTACTTACGCCCAGGCCACGCTGGGCGCGGAGATCGAGGTGCCGACGCTGGACGGCAACGTGAAGCTGACCATCCCCGAGGGCACACAGCCCGGCGCCACCTTCCGCATGCGCGGCAAGCCGGGTCCCGAAGAACCTGACAAGCTCGCAGAAGGAGCTGCTGCGCCAGTTTGCCGCCTCCATGGGCGAGCTGGACGGCGCCTCCGGCGGTCTGGGCGGCATCTTCGGAAGAAAGAAAAAATAAGCGAAAAGGGCTGTGAAACCTGTTGCGGTTTCACAGCCCCTGTGCTTTCCTCCCGGGACGAAAAAGAGACCGTGAAAAAAACGAGTTTTTCACAGTCTCTGTTTTTTATACTGACCGGAGGAAGTTCAGTAACTGGCTTTCAGCTTGCTGATGCAGTCGGGACAGACATTCTTACCCCGAAAGCTGATGATGTCTTTGGTATTCTCGCAGAAAATGCACGCCGGCTGGTATTTCCGGAGAATAATGCTGTCGCCGTCCACGAAGATCTCGAGCGAGTCACGCTCGGCGATATCAAGGGTACGGCGCATTTCAATCGGCAGAACGATGCGGCCCAGTTCGTCGACCTTTCTGACAATCCCTGTTGATTTCATGAAAAAAACTCCTTCCTAATCGCAACACTCCGGCATCGTCGATTATACACACAGATGAGGAAAACTGCAACAACTTTCGTCTGTATTCAGATAAAAATTTACAATTTCAACTCTTTTCTCCCCAATATGAAAGAAAATACCGCTTTTTGCGGGTAAATATCCGTTTGTTTCCGACTCTTGGCATGATCGGATAAGTATGATACAATAAACGCAAACGCGCTTATTGTATTTGATTTAACGCCGTTTTTCCCGCCGCTTGCGCGGCAACCGAAAACATGGCGGATTATACCATAAGGCGGCCTTATGGTATAAG
>ONSQ01000147.1 GCA_900320465.1 uncultured Eubacteriales bacterium | reverse complement strand
TTCATTCTTATCGTAATCCCAACTGTGGAAGGACCCGCCCGCGCAGTACTTAGCAGCGCTGCACTCGCGGCAAACAGCGTTCCGCCCGCACAGCGGCCTTCGGAAAAGCTCAAACCGATTTTCCCAGACATCGACGAAACTATCCTTCCCGATGTTGCCCTGAATCGTCTCCGGCCGGCGCTCGATATCCAGACACGCGCCGATGTCCCCGTTGCTCAGGATTCCGGCCACATAAACGCCCGCGTTGCACAGGAAATACCAGTCGCGCACTTCTCTCTCCCACTCAAGCCCCAGATAATGGGAGCACCCGTAAGTCGCCGTCAGCAGCAGATCCGGGTGCTCCAGCGCCCGCCCGATCGGTTCCAGCCCGATCACTCGCCAGGAGTCGATATCAACACTGTCAAAATATTCAAAGAGCGCATCCAGTTCCCCTATGTTTTGATGGTTGACGACCGTTGTGATCTGAATAGCGTGGAAGCCGCCCTCCTCGATCAGGTTGCGCACTCCCGCCATCGTCCGCTCAAAGCCGCCGGGCATTCCCCGCAATCGGTCATGGGTCTCCGGCAGTCCGTCCACGCTGATCGAGATCGTGCCCATCCCGGTCTCGTGGAGTTTGCGCGCCACTTCGCGGCTGATCAGCGTTCCATTTGAGGTCATCCCCCATCGGAATCCCCGGTCGTGAATTTCCTGCGCCAGCTCAAAAAAGTCCTCATATAGCAGCGGCTCCCCGCCCGTCAGACAGATCTGCGTCATCCGGTTCCCATAGCGAGCCTCCACCTCGTCGAGCACCCGCAAATACTCCCCGACCGGCAAGCCATCCGGCGACTGCGGCGTGCATCGGCTCCCGCAATGGAAGCATGCCGAATTACACCTCAGCGTCAGTTCAAAAAACAACTGCCTCAACTGCGGCGCCTTATACAGTTTTTCCCGGTATTCGCTCAGCTCGTCCAGCTGCTTTTTCTTTATGGAAAGTATTTCCTTGCGGTCCAAAGCGAATTCCTCCCTGGTGCTCATTGTGTTAAGTCATTGCCGCGCATTTCGGGTCCGCAAACGGCCGTGCCGCCGCTCTGTTTCAATCCACTCACTGCATGTCCGCAGGCGGCCCGTAGACATCCTCATTCATATTGTCATCCGGCACAAAAACTTCATTAGTCTCGCCGGCAGCGCTGTTCGTCGCGCCGCTTACACCGGCCCCGCTATTTGTACCGGCCTCGCCGGCCGCACCGCTCGCTCTTATGGCAGGAAGTCGCGGAAACAACGACAGAACCTGCCAGCAGCGCAGCAACTGCAAGTTTCTTCTTCGATTTCTTCATGGCAGCCTCATTTCTCGGGAGACGCCTCTGCTATCTCCCGCATCATCTTCTCGGGCAATCTGCCCGTTTTTTGCCAAGTAATTGATCTCCCCATAATCGTATCACACTCCGCAGTACCCCATCAAATTTTTGTCGCAAGAATGACGCCGCCCCATACCCCAACGTATTCGCCTATCGACATACTAGGTTTATAGATTGTACAATATATCAACTCTAACTAACCAAAAAATCGGAGAACCGCTATGCTTCACTCTAACAATGAAACAGTCCGGTCACTGCTTCTTAAAGGGAACTTCGGGCTGGAAAAAGAAAGCCTGAGGATCACAAAAGACGGCAATTCGATAAAGAAAGGCCGTCGCAGCAATGCGGCGGCCTTTCGGCATTTCTTTGTTTTGACACGGATCAGTGAGATCAAGCGTGCATGATCAGGTAGATCGCAACCGAAACGATCGTGCTGGTAAGTCCGATCGCCGCCTCGTAAGGGATCACCTTCATGCGGTCGCCGATGGACAGGTTGACTGCGCCGCCGGTGGCGTGGAAGAAGGAGCCGTGAGGCAGGGAATCAAGGACTGTTGCGCCGGCGTGGATCATTGCCGCTGCGGCAAGCCCGGAGACGCCGTTTGCAAGGAGTGTGGGGGCAAAAGTCTGAGCCGCCACGGTTGCACCTGCAGTGGTCGATGCGGTAGCTGCCGCCATCAGGATACCGGCGAGAGGCGCCAGGACAAAAGCAGGCATGTTCATAGCTTCCAGAATGTTGGTAACGTCATACTGCAGCGCGGAAGCCTTGATGATTCCGGCGATCGTGCCTGTTCCGATGAGGAGGATGGAGACGCCGACTACTTTGCTCAGGCCGAATTCCATGTACTCGACACAGTTCTTGATCTTGCCGGTGGCGATCATGCTGACGAAGCCGCCCACAGGGAGCGCGATGAGGGGATCGATCGCGATTCCCGCGATGGGACGAAGCGCCAGCATGATGATAACAACCACCGGACCCAGAACAGCAGCACCGAAACCGGGCAGATTCTTCTCTCCGGAGCTCTCCATGTCTGCGGAAGTGATCTCATCACCGGTCTTTTTGACCAGCATGGAAGCCAGGAAAATCGTCATAGCAAGAGCAAACAGTGCAGGAACAGCGTTTCTCATCATGACCGCTGTCAGATCCTGTTCAAAAGCTTCGGAAACCGCGATCGTGTTGGGGTTGGGCGAGATGATATTTCCCGCTTTTCCTCCGCCGATCATGGCCACGAGAATGCCGCTCTTGGACAGACCCGCTCTCTTGCCGATCGCCAGCGCGATAGGCGCAACAGTAATAACCGAGATG